>JASGGT010000001.1:0-78743 GCA_047602655.1 Desulfovibrio sp.
TTTTTTTCCTTTTAATTTCACATTAAAAAGTTCTTTTTTGCACAAGCAACTAGAGTGTAAAATTAATTTTTGCACAAGCGCATCTTTGATTGATTGACCACACAATGCACTCGCTTAAAACAAAAGCGTGAAAAAACAAATAACTAAAAGTTTTGCATTGCACTTTTGCCGCAACAACAAAAAAACCACCGATGCAAGCGAACCTGCAACGGTGGTTTGAAGACGGGAACCGCGTCGTTCCCATACTTCCGGTATGTACCGGCGCTGCCTGTCAGAGGAGCGCCCTGTGCCCGGCGCAAAGGCAAATGCCCGCGCCCGCCGTATGATTATTCAGATGCTGCCCGCGCAACAGGCATATCTGTTTTCTTGCTGTCTTTTGCTCTCTACGTGCCTTCCTGGTACCGGCTGTAACCGCAATGGCGTCAGAACGTTCCCGGTTCCCGCATCTTTCCGGGGCGGCACAGGCGGCTTAACCGCCTCAGATATTCTTTACGCTTATCGAGGTAAAAAGCCAGGGGGCGGGAGAAATTGCGTCCAAGCAATCCGTCCACCAGCATCTGGCTGACCTCGCGCTCACGCGTCAGCACAAGCTGCGCCCGCGCAAGCACATTGCGGTCAGCCTCGGGCATGGCTCTGGCAATCTGCCGGAAGGCATCCTGCGCGCGTGGCTGGTAGAACCATATATACATAAGGTCAAGGGCGTTAATGATAAAAGCCCGTTCAAGCTCCTTGCCCATCACCCCGCCGCTGCTCTGCAAACCGCCGGGTTTTGCCAGTTTGATAAGAGCGTCTTCGTCAGGAAAGAGCAATTCCAGCCGCGTGTAGCAGTCAAAAACATTGGCAAGCGTGCTGCGGTAATCCCATCTGCGCATGCGCAGGTTCACCTGGCTGTCGGCATAACCTTCAATGAGAGCGGCAACCGAATCCGAGGCCATTTTGGAAATAACAGCGGCGCTCGGCACAAGATACATGGCCGGATTATCCACCCCCAGCAAAAAGGCCACCTGATACAGTATCCAATTGTACAGCGAAGAAACAGGAATAGCCAGAAGGCTGCGGAACAGATTGCCGATGGACGCTTCCTTGGGAAAACCGCGAAACACATTGTGCGCGCACAGATAAATGCCATTAACAAGGCTGAGCACGCCAAACACCACCCAGGGATTCTGGGCCGCAGTTATGCCAAGTGTTTTGTCGAGCAGAATCACGCGCACCAGCATTTCGAGCAGCAGCACCGAAAAGCCCGTGAACATGAGCGAATCGCACAAGCGGCTCACGTTGACCTGATCCTTCCAGTGAATGAGCGTGGAGCGCGTTGCCCCCTTGGCGGCCATGACCATCTGCACCACGTTGCGGAATCCTGTGATGCCAAACCATATAAAGGTGCCGCACCAGGCGAGGAACCACCAGTTCTGCGTGTACATAAAGGAGAAAAACGCAGGGCAGAAGCCCATGAGCACCTTGAGGCAGTTGCTCACAAAACTGTTAAAATAGGCTGGCCCCAGAGGTTCGCTGCTGCCCTTTTCACAGGTCTTGCCCAGCAGGCCGTTGCCGCAGGCAAGGCTTAACCCGCCAAGGTTGAGCACGTTGCCCTTGGTGCAGATACGAAAGTCCACGCTGGCGGTCTTCCAGACAGACTGGTGTTCCATCCCCAGATGGCGACAGCCGGGCAGATGCCGCAGCAGCCGCAAGGCCTTTTGCCAGGGCGAAGGATTGCGGGGTTTGCTGTAACGCACGCATTCCTCAACTGGCGAACACACGGGAATATCCGGCTGCTTTTGATCCCTTGCATAAAATTTGCGGCTGCGGGCGGGCAGGGTTTCGCGCAGAACAAAACCCATTCCGTAGGAATCGCGGCTCACCGAGCTTGTGCCAAGGCGCGAACCAAGAGGCTTGTTGCGATAGTGTTCCCACAATTTCGGCACGTTATGCAGAATATGGCGGAACTTTGCCGCGCGTTCCTCGTCCTGGGTGCTCATGCGGCGCACCATTGTGCGGATCATCTGCTTCACGCGCGGGCCAAGCCCTTCATTAAGGGCCTGCTGCAGTTCGCTGATGGCCTTGAGGCAGGAGTGCTTGCCTTCCATCCAGCCGCGCATGTTGAAAATTTCCAGATGGCTGATGCTGCCGCGGCTGTCCCATAAAAGTTCCGCCACGTCCTCCACGCTCAGCCCCTTGGTGATGAGCACCAGACGATAGCCGGGATTCAGTTCCGAAAGCTCGCGCGTGATATCGCCCACAGAAAGCTGCATGAGCGGCGGCAGATTGCCGTGCGCGCAGGGCTTGTTGAGGTCGGGCATTTCCGGGTGTTCCTGGGGCGAAAGCCAGTGGTCGGCGATATATTCAGCACTCAGGTTGTCCAGAAAAACCAGTTCGGCCCTGGCCTCTTCACTATCGCTCTCACGCAGCAGGGCTGCGCGTTCACGCAGCGATGGCTGCACATGCGCATGCAGCGCCTCGGCAAGGTGCAGACCAGAGGCCTGCCCCCGGCCCACATGCCGCGAAAAACCCTCGCCGGTCAGTTCCGGCACAGGCACACCCCACTGGGCTTCAAGCTGCGGACGCTGGATCTCGTTCCAGAGAGCAAGGCTTTCGAGCACACGTTCACGACGCCAGCGCAGCACCTCGCGGCCCCGCTTCATGAGTTCGGCAACCTTGGGGCTGTGCAGAAACTCCAGAAAATCTTCATTGGAGCTGAACCCACGGGGGATCCAGAACAGACTGATGAAGCGCCCGTAAAAAGGCACGTGAAATTCCAGACCGATACGCACGCCGATGCCGGTGATTTCCGCAGCGCGCAGAATTTCGCGCGCGGCCTCGGGCTGCACCCAGTATTCATAGGCCACAGTAAGGGAACGCATCCCCTTGATCCAGGCATCCATGATCAGATGCGTGGGTGTTTTGCGGCCCTTGGTATTGGCGTCGTACACATGGTCGTCAAAGGCGAGCTGATTCCAGCTTTCGGGCATTTCAGGCAGGTGGTAGCGCGCAAGCATGCGGCGCACCACGCGCGGCGTACCCTGCACTGTGCGGCGAAAATCGTGAGCCAGCTTGAGCTGCTCAAGCTGGTTGCCGTGGGCGCGCACCATGCTCTTCATGATCTGCATGAGGGCGCGCGCGGTGTTGCGCCGCAGGGCCGAATGGGCGCTGTTGAGCACTTCGTCATACAGGGTCTTGAGGGCAAGCAGACGGTCGCGAGCCTGAGTGCGGCCCGCCTGAAGGTTGCGCAGAAGGTTTATGACAGCATACGCCATGCGCGAAACAGGCGAGGCCACCAGTTCCTTGATGCCGTGCGGGTGCAGGCTGGGATCAAAAAGAAATGTGTCCGACTGTTTGCCGTCGGATTCCAGAATACGGTTGACCAGAGCCAGGATGTCCCTGTCCTGCTTGTCAAAATAAACACCTTGCATCTTCGCGCACACGGCGGATCTCCTTTCTGCCGCTTCCCATTCAGCCATTTTTGTCGGGGAATGATCGGCAAGGAACTGCTCCCGCATATTTTCACGGCATTTTGCTGGAAAAGGCCGGAGTCAAGACGGGTGCGGCTGCGGTGACGCAGCGTCGCAACCTGCTTGTGACGGAGTGAACAGCCCTACTATTTCTTATTACTTATCCTGTGACAAGGGCTTCGTCAAACAGAGCTTTTTCCTTATCACTCAAAAAGTTAGAAGCGGAGCATCACTGCTCCGCTTCCGATTGGCGGCAAAATCCGCTTTGTGGACTGCATGTAACCGACGGCCGCACAACAGCCCACATAAAAAATAACTATATCGACTTGTTAAAACCATTTTTCAGCCCGCTTCGGTTGCGAACCTCCGGCAGCGTGAGCCTTGCGACAGGCCGTGGACTGAACACTGTGCGCGTAGAAACTAGCTGCCGCATTACAGTAAGTTCTAAAAAGTACAATCACTGCGCTTCATGGCGCGACCAGCTCAGACTATTGCTGCCGGAAAGCGGAACACCTTGCCACGGCTCCAAATGCACGCAGAAACCTGCCGCCGTGAAGACAGCAACTGGTTACGCGGAAGAACATTCAACAGAATCGCTGTCGCCATTCGGGCAACGGCTGCCGCAAAGACAGCAGCGCCTTCTGTCCATGAATGGAGTAAAAATCCTGGATGACGCAGTGATCGGCCAAAAGAATTAGTTAGAAACAGCCCCTAGAAGGCCTTGGAGCCAAAGACTGTATCCCAGAACGATTTTTCCTTGGACGAAGGGTCAACCCAGGCCAGAACCTCGCGGCCCATATCCCAGGCCAGCGAGCGGGCGATAAAGCCCGAAGGGTCGCCGGGGTTGCGCTCCCTGATGGAGAAAAGATAAAAATCATGCACCTGACGGGCCTCCATCAGGCCGCCCTGCGCCATGGACCAGAGCAAGGTGCCGGAGCGGGCGTCATACACCTCCATAGCCAGCGAAAGCGAGCTGGAGCCAGTGCTGCCGCCATCCATGTAATGATTGATGTAACCCCCGACCACCATTTCCGCGCCGCGCTGGCGTGCCAGGGCTATGGCGCGGGAGGGTTCGTACGGCGCGCCCTGCGGCGCATACTCAAGGGCCTGAAAGGCATTGAGCGAAAGCCAGACCTGCCAGATCTGCCGCGAAAGCATTTCGCTGAAGCTTACGGCATTGGCTATCTGCTGCGTGGCACGCAAGGGCACGAACAGGGCGCGGGGCCGCCGACCCAGAACCATCTGCGGGGCCACGTAAATGGCAGGAGGCTGACGGCGCACAAAGTTGTTTATCTGAAACTGAAAAGGCGTACCAAAATCGCCAGTGACGCTTACAGACCTGCGGCTGTCGTCTGGCGGGGAAGAACAGCCGCCAAGAAGTGCTGTCCAAAGCGTTGCCGCAACCAGAGCCAGAATGAAGAGCCCACGCGCACGAATCCACGAGCCACAAAAAAGGCCGCCAATCTGCATACAGTGAAGGTTCATTGCGTTTTCTCCGAGGCCAGACATGCGTTCTGCATTGAATCGAGCAGCTTTTCCCTGGCCTGCGCCAGGCTGTCGTGCAGATCGCGGCGTTTTTCTGCCGGGATGGTGCAAAACGAGGCCTGGCGGGTCATCTGCACAAGGCTGCGCATTTCGCGCTCCAACTGCGCCAGATGGAGCGATTCCGCTTCCGTCAGCGCAATGCTTCTCCCGGCCAGTTCCGCCAGATGCCCAAGGTCTTCGGCCTTGGCGCGAATGGTGTCTGGCCTGATGCTTGCGCCATATTTACGACAATTGCGAAATTCATGCCAGAATAGCGCAATTCTTCGCCAAAAGCGGGCCATGGCAATCCTCAGAATTGGGCAGCCTTCATCACCTGCAACAACAGCGGCGCGAGCAGCAGCACAACAGGGGCAAAGCCCATCAAGGTCTGCGGCCACGTAAGATTAAGAACCGTGCGGCACCCCACGAGGACGCAGGCAATCATCCAGATAAAGCCCACAATAGAACCCAGCAGGGGCACCACGCAGAGCAGCGAGGGGGCTGCCGCATAGGCCGCCACCTGAAACACCAGCGAGAATTCGGGCCTTTTGCCCGTTATGAAGCCATAGGTAAAATGCATCAGCGCCGTCAGCACGTAGAGCTGCACCACAGAAACACCCGTTTTGATCAGGATGGTCATGGGCAGGCTGAGCTGGGGCGAAAGCAGGATGAGCATTTTTTCCAGCTCTGGATCAGAAGCGGCGCTGGGGGCCATGAGCGAAAGAAAAATGCCCGACCATACTCTTTCAATAACAACCTGGATAACGCTGATGATCAGATAGAACACCAACGGCCGCACCTGCGAGGATTCCGCCCGCATGTGCGCAAAAAAGTTGTGCGCCCCAAACATGACCCGCATGCAGGTGTGATAAAAGGCGGGTATCCAGCCATCGGGCTCGGGCGCTGCCTCCCAGGGATTGGCTGGCCCGTGCTGCGCGTCGTCAATATTTTCGCGGCCGTTTTCAAACCGCGCGGGTTCACGCGCGGAGGCTGCGCCGGCATTACGGCTGTCGTCATCATCGTCAGCCTGACCAAGGAACCCTTGCCGCGAACCGCGGTTTTGCTGACGGTCGTCGGACTGGTCGTCATACGGATCGTCATTGCGCTGGCCCGTGCGCCCATTGCCATCCTTGTCGCCACGCGGGCCAAAAAGATTTTTTCCGCCCAGCAGGCCCCACAGGTTACCGAGATTCTTTTCATCGTCGTTCCCGGCCTGGGCGGCGCGTCTGCCGGACGGCCGCCTTTCCGCGGAGGCGCGGCGGTCGCCCGTCCTGTTGTCAGGGGCGTTGTCCGGCTCGTCGTCAGCCTCATCCCCTGGCGGCGTTTGCCGGGCGGAGCGCCCTGGAACAATGGCCCCTGGGGGCAATGGATCATCCTCGCCCGACTGCCAGGCTCCCCGCCCCTGTTGTTCCGCGCCCAGATTTTCAGGCCGTACAGCGCCAGTTTCTGGATCACCATCGTGCGAAGGATTTTCAACAGGGTATTCCGGCTCGGACAAAACATCCATGACGCCAACACCGGGGACCAGACGGAACCGGCAGGCGCAGTGCGGGCATGTGGCTATAACTGCCTTGGAGGGCAGACGATCGGCGGGCAATTCGCGGCTGAAACCGCAACGCGGGCAAGTAATGTTCACAAAAAGCTCCTAGGCTGACCGGCAACACCGGCACATAATTCACCGTCACTTTAGCCGCAGGCACCCATACTGGCAAGTGCCGCCTGCCCTCGTGCAACATTGCGGCGCATGGTTCGGGCAGTACGGCCTGTGCCCCGGATTTTGCACCGCTGCAAGCCGCCGAGCGCCTGGAGCTTTGTTGACAGCATGCAGAACAACGTCTATTTTGAAGGTTCAAGGGGAGTAGCTGGGTTCTTGAAACCCGGGCGACATCAACAGCATGGCCTCATGGCCTGGTGTCGCCGTCGGTACAGCCGATTAGTGAGACCTTGGCGTTACAACGCCAAGGTCTTTTTTTATTTTTAAGGAGATCAGCATGACCATTCGCGCACTGCGCCCGTACATCATTGCCGTGGGCATGACCCTGCCCGGCGTTGGGCTGCGTTTTCTGCACCCTGACGTTTCACCGCTTCTGGTGGCTCTGCTTTCGGGCATGGCCATTCTGGGCGCGTCCTTTCTGCTCACATGGGCGTGCGAAGTCGCCCAGATGGACATTCCGCAGGCTGTGGCCGTGGCTGTGGTGGCCTTTATCGCCGTGCTGCCCGAATACGCCGTGGACATGTACTTTACCTGGATGGCGGGCCAGCACCCCGAGAGTGCGTACTCCCACTACGCCATTGCCAATATGACCGGGGCCAACCGCCTGCTCATCGGCGTGGGCTGGTCAGCCATTGTGCTTGTTTTTGCCAGACGGTTCCATACGGGCGTTTCCCTGCCGGACGACAAGCGTACGGACGTGCTCTTTCTCGGGCTGGCGACCATTTACGCCCTCTTTATTCCGCTCAAGGGTTCGCTGACCTGGGTTGACGGCGTAGTGCTGCTGGCCATCTACATCTGGTACATCTGTATTATTGCCCGCAGACCCGTGGAAGAGGAAGAACCCGAAGGCCCCGCGGCCCTGCTGGCCCACTTTGCCAAAAAGGTGCGCCTGCGCAGCGTTATTCTTATTTTTCTTTTTTCGGCGCTGGTTATTCTGTGCAATGCCGAACCCTTCAGCGAGAGTCTGGTCGCCAGCGGAAAACTGCTCGGCATCAACGAATTTTTGCTGGTGCAGTGGCTTGCGCCTCTTGCCTCGGAATCACCCGAATTCATCATTGCCCTCATGTTTGCCGCACGGGGCAATGCTTCTCTCGCTCTGGGCAGCCTGCTTTCGTCCAAGCTGAACCAGTGGACCCTGCTCGTGGGCATGATCCCCGGTGTCTACGCCGCGTCATCCGGCTCGATTTCGCCCTCCATAAACCTTGACACTCACCAGTTTCAGGAAATACTACTGACCGCCGGGCAGTCCCTTTTTGCCGTGGCCCTGCTGGTGGATCTGCGCCTGCGGGTGCGCGAGGCCCTGTGGCTGTTCATACTGTTTGCAGCCCAGTTGCTCTCGCCGCTTTATGATGTGCAGATTGAGGCCCTGCTGGGTCTGGCGCACGACCCTCTGCGCCTGCACTATTTCTTTGCGCAGGTGTATCTGGTGCTGGCGGCGGTGCTGCTGCTCAGAAACTGGCGCGGTCTTCTGCGCCTGCGTGAAGGATTCAAGGTTTAAAGCTATTGTATTTACCGCCCGCATGTGTTCCTGTGCCAGCACATGCGGGCTTTGCCGCAAAACCCCGTCGGTCAGTCTTTTCTGACCGCTACAATGGATGAATATGCCCCGCTTAGTCTTTTTTCTGCTTCTGCTTTTGCCTCTGCTGGCATGCGCGCAAGCTGCCCTTGCCGCCCGTCTGCCCGAAGTGCAGGCAGCGGGGTCACTGAAAGCTGAAACTCCGGTTCAGGGCATAAAAAAAATTCCGGCCGGCACGGAAGCCGCCGACACGCCTCCCACATTGCTGGCCGCCGCTGATCCGAATGCGGGCGCGGGCCGGCATGGTGTCGCCAGTTCCGATACAGGCCCCGATACAGGCCCCGACACAGGCCTCGACACGGCGGAGTCCGCAGCGGGGCAAGAACTGGCCGCAAGGCCCGACCTGCCGACTCTGGAACGCTCCGAAGCAGCGCAGGCAAGCCAGGACACGGCCGTGCCGGATACAGCGGACAAAACCGACAAAAAAACCGCAGCAGCCATCATTTCCGGTTCTCGCCGCCCTGGCATCATTGAACACCAGATTGTGCGCACCAACCGGGAAGACAAACCGGATATCAACCTCAGCTATCCTTCCCTGGGCATTCGCACTATAGATGCCAATATCCGCGAATGGGCCACGGGCATAGCCGATGCCTTTGAAGAAACCTTCAATTCGCCCGGTCTGTACCCGGATGAAAACCGCCCGGTTCCCGAACTGTGGTGTTCCTATTCTGTCAGCCACCCTTCGGACAAGGCGCTGAGCATCACCTTTGAAGTCTGGACGTACACGGGTGGCTCACAGGGCAATCTGGACGTCATGACCTTGAACTACAGCCTGCTGACAGGCCAGCGCCTTGGGCTGGTGGATATTTTTGAAGATCCGGACGCGGCCCTTGCCATCATGTCCGCATGGTCGCGCAGGGAGCTTTTCCAGCGTCTCGGCGGCATGCGTCAGGAGCAGTACCTGCGCACAGGCCTTAATCCTGTGCCGGAAAACTTCGCCAGCCTGACCCTGACCCCCTCGGGCATACGCATCAACTTTCAGCCCTATCAGGTGGCCCCTGGCATGGCTGGCGCGCAGAAGGTGGAAATCCCCATTGAAGAGCTCCAGCCTGCGCACCCCCTGATGCTGCTCTGGGGCAAATAACGCCCCTCGCTGTAGCGATCTCGTATATGCAAAAAGCCCCTTTCGGGGCTTTTTTTGTGAGCAGTCGTCAGTTTGCGCAACGGCCATCAATCCAAACCGCGCAGCTTTTCGCGCAGCAGAGCGGCCTTGGCGGGGCCGATGCCGGGAATCTTGCACAAATCCTCCACCCCTGCGGCCCGCATGGCCTCAACACTGCCAAAGTTGTCCCACAACAAACGCGCCGTGGCAGGGCCGATGCCCGGCAGGCGCATCAGCTCGCCAGACAGGGCCGCACCTTGTCGTGCGCGGCGGTGTCGGCCAATGGCAAAACGGTGGGTATTGTCGCGCACGTTCTGCAAAAACAGCAGTTCCGGGCCGCCTTCACGCAGGGGCAGCGGATTGGCGCGGTTAGGCACAAAAATTCTGTCAGCCACATTGCCCGCACGGCGGTCGGCGTGGCCCTCCTCATCCCTGGCCTTGGCAATGGCCGCGAGGGCGAAAAGGTCTTCCTGCCCGGCCTCGCGCAGGGCGCGCTGCACGGAGCCGAGCTGCCCGCGCCCACCGTCTATGAGCAGCAAATCCGGCCACGGCGGGCCGCTCTCAATTCTACGCGCCACCCAGGCGTACAGGGTTGCGTAGTCATCTCCGCTGTCGGGCATGGCATAGGCCCGGTACTGCGAGCGTTCGGGCTTGCCGTCCTCAAAAACAACCATGCCCACGCGTGTCTGTTGCCCGCCGGTGTGGGACACGTCCACGCACTCAATACGCATGGGCGGGCCGGGCAGGTGCAGGGCCTTTGCCAGCCGCTCCAGAATATTCTGATCCGGTTTCTGCTCCTGACGGCGGGCTTCCTCACGCGCGTTGGACTGCGCAAGGTCTATGAGCTGATTGTCGCCAGCATTTTGCGGCGGCACAATGCGCACGGCCCCACCCCGGCGGTCCGCCAGGGTCTGTTCCAGGGCATCGCGGGTGGACGCGCCGCCTTCTGCCGTCTGCCCGCTTTCGACTGCCAGTCCGTTTTCCGCTGCCGCGCTGCCCCCCTCCGCCTCCCGCTCTTCTTCCCGACCTTCTTTCTGATCTTCTTCCTGGCCTTCTTCCAGATCGGCGGGAATCCAGGGCAGGAGCACGCGCGGGGGCGGCGTGGCCTGGCTGTAATACTGCCCCATGAACGACCAGAGCAGTTCCGGCGCGTCTTCAAAGGTCAGGCCCGACCAGTAAAAGGCCCGCCCGTCCGTCACCGCCCCGTTGCGCACAAAGATAAGCCCCAGCGCCAGCCCCTTGTCCGCAGAGAACAGGCCCACCACGTCCATGTCGCCGCCGCCGGGCAGTACGGCGGCCTGCCGTTCAACCGTGCTTTCCACAGCGCGTATCTGGTCGCGCAGGCTGGCGGCCCTTTCAAATTCCAGTTCTTCGGAGGCCTGTTCCATGGCGGCGCGCAGCCCGCCAAGCAGCTCGGCGGAGCGGCCCTGGAGCAGATCCGTCACCTTGCGCACATTCTCGTTGTATTCCTGCGATGTCACCATGCCCATGCACGGCGCGGGGCATTGCCCCATAAAGTGATACAGGCAGGGCCGCACACGGTTTTTCATGGCCTTGTCGGTGCAGCGCCGCAGGGCAAAGGCACGGTGGATGAGCTTCCACGTTTCGCGTGCCGCCAGAGCGGACGTGAACGGGCCAAAATAACGCGCGCCGTCCCGCCGCGCCTGCCGCACGATTTCCAGCCGGGGAAAGGGATGCTTGGGATTGATGCGAAAAAGCACGTACTGCTTGTCGTCGCGCAGCACGATATTGTAGTGCGGCCTGTGCTTTTTGATGCAACTGGCTTCCAGCAGCAGGGCCTCTTTTTCCGTGGTGGTGGTCAGGTACTCGATGCTCTCGGCATGCGAAAGCATGGCCCGCGTTTTGGCGGGCAGCCCTTCTGGCCGAAAGTAGGAGAGCACCCGGCGGCGCAGCACGCGCGCCTTGCCCACATAGATGATGCGGCCCTTGGCGTCCTTGTACAGGTATACGCCGGGAGTAAGGGGAATGCTGGATGATTCGGGCTTCTGCATGACAAAAGAATGGGGAGTTAAAGAAAAAAAGCAAGTGCGGGGGAAAAAGCCAAAAGGCTTCCATCCCCCGCGCTCCTCCTGCAAAACTGGCGGGCGCCTGCTCGCGCAGCCGCCAGAGCAATTTTAAGGATTGCCCTAAATCAGACCCTTCTGCATCATTTCGGCCACCTGGGCCACGTCCTTGTCGCCACGGCCAGAGAGGTTCACCAGCAAAATGCCGTCCACAGGCATGGCGGGGGCCATCTTCATGGCGTGGGCCAGCGCGTGGGAAGACTCCAGCGCCGGAATGATGCCTTCGTGCCGCGAAAGGGAGAAAAAGGCGTCCAGAGCTTCCCTGTCGGTCACGCTGACGTATTCGGCGCGGCCCATATCCTTGAGCAGGGCGTGTTCCGGCCCCACAGAGGGATAATCAAGCCCGGCGGAAATGGAGTACACTTCGCCCGCCTCGCCCGCAGGGTCCTTGATCATGTAGGAATTGAAGCCGTGCATGACACCGGGCTCGCCCAGGCAGAGGGATGCGGCATGCTCGCCGTAGCTGTTGCCGCGTCCGCCGGGTTCCACGCCCAAAAGGCGCACGTCCGCATCGTCAAGAAAGCCCGCAAACAGGCCGATGGCGTTGGAGCCGCCGCCCACGCAGCCAAGGCAGGCATCGGGCAGACGGCCGGTTTCGGCCAGCATCTGGGCGCGGGCCTCGCGCCCCACCACTGACTGGAAAACGAGCACCATATATGGATACGGATGCGGCCCCACTGCAGAACCGAGCACATAGAACATTTCCGGATCTTCAATCCACTTGCCCAGGGCTTCGTCCACGGCTTCCTTGAGGGTGCGCTGGCCGCTCTTGGCAGCCACCACGCGCGAACCGAGCATCTCCATGCGGATAACATTGAGGTGCTGGCGCTCCATATCCACTTCACCCATGCAGATGGTGCATTCCAGCCCCATCAGGGCCGCTGTGGCCGCAGTGGCCACACCATGCTGGCCTGCGCCGGTTTCTGCGATAACGCGCTTCTTGCCCATGCGCTTTGCCAGCAGGCACTGTCCAAGGGTATTGTTGATCTTGTGCGCGCCAAGATGGTTGAGATCTTCGCGCTTGAGCCATATCTGCGCGCCGCCAAGGTGACGGCTCAGATTGGCGCAGTGGAACACCGGATTGGGCCGCCCCGTGTAGTGGGAGCAAAGATAATCCAGCTCTTTCTGAAAGGACGGATCCGCCTCGGCGGCCTTCATGGCTTCCGCCACTTCGTCCAGACGGGCCTTGAGAGGCTCGGGTACGAACTGCCCGCCGTAGGCCCCAAAAAAGCCCTTGCTGTCAGGAATGCCGTAAGGGGCGGAATGCTGGCTCATGCGATCTCCTTCTTCATGCTGTGTTTCTGCAAATATCTGCGGCCTGCGCGGTTTTCAGCCCATAAAAGGTCATCCGGCGGCGGCATTTCAAAAAACTTTGTCACTCTGGCGTGTTGCCCGCGCCATGTCAAGATGCCGCCCAAAATACCCGCACAGGGCGGGACTTTCCGGTTTATCCGCGATTTGCGCGGCATCAGCCGCAACCTTGCCCGCAATGGCGCTTTGCCCTATAGTCTGCCTCTGTTGTACTGACCCATATTAGATTAGGCGGAGATCCATGCTTGACGAAAAATACACTGGCAACGGCAAGGTTGTGCTGCTGGCAGGCGGCGGAAAAATCTACACGGATATCGCCGCCCGGTTTGTGCGCAGCGAGCGCGATCTGGAAGAGATTGTGGCCTCGCCCTACTCGCGCCAGATAGTGCAGAATATCCTCGATTCCGGCCACAGGGCCGCACTTGAGTTCGACTTTTTTCTCTTTGGCGTTGAGGGCTATTCGCGCGTTACCGAGACCCAGCTTGTACGTAAGCGGCTGGCCTCGTACCTTATCAAATCCGGGCGGGCGGAACTGGGCGGCAAGCGCCGCTATTCCGTGGTGTATCCGCGCAGCGTGGCCGAATTTTCCGCGCAGGTGACCCTGCCCGACGGGCACACGGCAACCCTCAGTGGGCACGATCTGGCTGACATTTCACGGCAGTGGTATGATGCGGGCCTTGACGCGGGCCTGCCAGAAGAAGATTTGCGCTACCTGAAGCCACAGGCCACAGAATTCAAGGCCATCATCGGCATGAACGCCCACGCGCTGCTCGACTGGTTTGCCATCCGCTGCTGCCGCAACGCCCAGCATGAAATACGCCATCTGGCGTGGCAGATGCTGCGCCTCAGCCGCAAGACCGCCCCCGATCTCTTTGCAGGTGCTGGCCCAAGTTGCGTACAGATGGGCTATTGCCCGGAAAACAAGCGCCAGCACGCCAGCTGCGTGGGCCGCGTGTTCACCAAGGAGCAGGCGCTTGAAGTGCTGCGCTCGCACGGCGGGCAGCAGACCAGCGCGGAAGACTTTACCGATCAATAAGATTTGCCCAAAAGGCTTGCAAAAAAGTTTGCGGTTACGCGCTCAATGTGCGCGTAACCGCATTTTCTTTTGCCCTTATGGAGCCCTTTAAAAAAATGTTTTGCCCACCGCTGCGGCTTCATCCTGCCGCGCCTGCTCGGCCATATCTTCGGGGGCGGTGTCCAGACCGTTGACCACAGCCCCGATCATGACCCCAAGGTGGCTCATGGCAAGCCCAAGCCACCAGATGCGGTAAAAGTCATGCCCAAAGATGCCGTTGACCAGCCAGCCGCCAAAACCGATCCAGAACCAGGCGGTCAAGCGCCAGTAGAGGCTGGGGCTTTTGCTTTCAAGCTCTGCCAGCAGGCGCGGGCGTATACGCTTGTACCCCCACCAGATGAAGCCCAGCAGAAAAATCATGCCCAGCACAAAGCCAACAATACCATGCGCGTACAGTATATCCAGATAAAGGTTGTGCGGATGGCTGATGGTGATAACGTCTTTTCCAGGCGCAAGGCCGAGCGCACGGAAGGCCTCGTTATAACGGCCCGCTCCGGCTCCCAGCCAGGGATGCTCGCAAAACACCTGCCAGGCCAGATGCCACAGGCTCCAGCGGCCATCGTCCTCCACCGCGCCCAGCCCTGCCCGCCCCTGTAGCAGGAGCACAGCCAGCAGAATGCCCAGCGAGCCAGCGGCAAGCTTGAAGCGTCCACGGCCCCCGCGCAGCAGCACCCACAAACCAAAAGAAACAGCCACCGCCAGCGCGCCGCTACGGCTGCTTGCGCCAATCAGCAGAAAAAAAGCGGGCCACAGCGTTGCAAACCACAACAGGGCCGAAGCCGCAGGCGAGAGGGCGCGGCGCAGGATAAACCAGAGAGAAAAGGCAGGAATGAGCGCCAGGGCTATATAGTTGCCCACGGTGTAATCGCCGAGGCTCCCCGTGAGCCTGCCCGCATTAAGGGCGTAGCCCATGATGAAATCCGTGCCGGTCAATGCCTGATGCAGGCCGTCCAGCCCTTCCCAGAAGCAGGCCAGCACGCAGGCCCACACAAGGCGGCGCAGGTCTTTTTCGCTCCGCACGCATTCCATGCCGATGAACGGCAGAATAAAGCCCTTGTTGATGCCAGTGCCCGCGTGGAGCAGCGACGTCCATATGTTTTCGGAAAAAAACACGCCAATGCCGATCATGGCCCACAGGCAATAAAAAAGCGGGCGTGCATCAAGCCTGTGCAAAACGCTTTCTGCCCAGTTGTAGCGATAATAGAGCAACAGAAAAATGAAACAGATGACTGGTAAGACTTCACGCGCGCCGTACCCTATGGGAAAGGAGGCCAGCGAAATCCAGAACGACCAGAAAAGACAACGGCTCCACTGCACATCAGACGGATTGCGTAGTGCGCAAAGCAGGCGCTCCCGCACGTGCAAACCCTGTTTTTTTGCTTCATTAAATATATTAAGCACAGCTCATGCGCCCTTTGGTTGGATACAGATTATGGCGCAAGATGTATCCGTTGGCGGGCATAAATTCAAGTAGCAGTAAAGTCCTTGCATTAGGGAAACAGGCAAAATATACTTTTGCGATAAATTATTTCACCATTGAGGTACACTATGGCCAGATTTACCGGTTTTGACGAAGTATTCAGTGCTCTTTACGTTGACTTCGACAATATTTACACCCGCTTTCTTGAAATTGACCCCGAGGCGGCAAGGGCCTTTGGCTCTGTTCCATACCGATGGGTGCGCTGGATTGAAAACCATGCACTGCGCATTCTGTACGGTGAAGGCGTACGCCGCCGCATCCTCAAGCGCATGTGCTACCTGAACCCCCAGCGCTATCAAGAATACCGCAATCCCTTCATCCGCAGCGCATTCCAGGTGGTGGACTGCCCGCCGCTGACCACACGCGGCAAGACCAGCACGGATATCCATCTGGTTATGGACTGCATGGACGACCTCTCCCACTCCACCCACTTTGACGAATTCGTCATTCTTTCCGGCGATGCGGACTTTACCCCCCTGCTCATCCGCTTGCAGGAACACGCCCGCCGCACACTGGTGCTCTCGGTGGGTTATTCTTCGCCCGCATACACGGCTGCGGCATCCTGGCGCATCCGCGAAGACTGGTTTTTGCAGCAGGCCCTGCGCGACGAACGCGCCGATGACGTGGACGACCAGCCCATCCCAGTAGCTCCCACAGCATCCATTGCCCGTACCACGCATGCCGCACCGCCCGCCCCAGAAAAAAATCCTGACGACGAGGACGAAGGCCCCGCGCCCGGCAATGCGTGGTAAATCCCCGCAATCTGTCAGCCCAACGGCCCGAAGCGCTTGACGCCGGGAGCCGCCAACGCTAAAAAGTGAGACGCTCTTTTCTGGTTGGTAGCCCGCCCTGCTGGTGCATCCCGCGCTTACCGGCGAACCACGGACCGCCGCAACCTGCAGCCGTTTTCAGTGATTACGGCCGCATGATTACGGCGCAGGCGTCCCCCATGACGCATACAGAGGCGGGCCTGAATCATAAAACCTGGTTAGGAGGTCCTATGTTTCGCCGTGTTATTCTTGCCCTGATTACCCTTGCCCTGCTCTGCGGGCCAGCGGCTGCCGCCGAAAAATTCATTGTGGCCAGCGACTGCACATGGCCCCCCATGGAAATGCTGGACGCCAACAAGCAGCCTGAGGGCTTCTCCACCGACTACCTCCGCGCCATGGGCAAAGCCGCTGGCTTTGAGGTAGAAGTGCGCAACATCGCGTGGGACGGCATTTTTGGCGGTGTGGCCACCGGACAGTACGACATCGTGGCTTCCTCGGTGACCATCACCCCCGAGCGTGAAAAGCAGTTTGACTTCTCCGCTCCTTACTATGAAGTGGTTCAGGCCGTGGTGCTGCCCGCTGGCAAGAGCATCAAGACCCTGGCCGACCTCAAGGGCAAGAAGGTCGGCGGCCAGATCGGCACCACCGGCATCTTTGTCATGCGCAAGGCCAATGTCGGCGCCGACATCAAGGAATACGACGATGTGGGCCTGGCCATTCAGGACCTCGTGGGCGGCCGTCTTGACGCCGTTATCTGCGACGATCCCGTTGCCCTGTACTATGTCAACAAAAAGCCCGACACCGCCGGCAAGCTGAACATCTCGTTCAAGGCCGACGAAAAGGAATACTATGGCTTCACCGTCCGCAAGGGCCGCAAGGATCTGGTGGAAAAGCTGAACAAGGGCATTGCCGCTGTGAAGGCTTCGGGCGAAGACCGCAAAATTATTGAAAAGTGGCTTGGTACATCCAACTAACGTTCCGTTTTCGCAGGGCGCTCGGGCTTGTCCCGAGCGCCCCGCCGTATTTCAAGGAGTGGACATGATTCGTCGTTTGATGCTGGCCCTGGTTGCCGTTTCCCTTTTGTGCGGTCAGGCTCTGGCCGCTGAAAAATTCATTGTGGCCAGCGACTGCACCTGGCCCCCCATGGAAATGCTGGACGCCAACAAGCAGCCCATTGGCTTTGACGTGGACTTCATCACTGCCGTCGGCAAGGCCGCCGGCTTTGAAGTTGATGTGCGCAACATCGCCTGGGACGGCATTTTCGGCGGTGTGGCCACCGGACAGTACGACATCGTGGCCGCCGCCACCACCATCACTGAAGAACGCCAGAAGCGGTTTGACTTCTCTGATCCTTATTATGAAGTTGCCCAGGCTGTGGTGCTGCCCGCTGGCAAGAGCATCAAGACCTTGGCTGACCTCAAGGGCAAGAAGGTCGGCGGCCAGATCGGCACCACCGGCGTGTTTGTTATCCGCAAGGCTGGCGTGACTGTCGACCTCAAGGAATACGACGATGTGGGCCTGGCCATTCAGGACATGCTGGGCGGTCGCCTTGACGCCGTTATCTGCGATGACCCGGTCGCGCTCTACTACGTCAACAAAAAGGCCGACACCGCTGGCAAGCTGAACATTTCTTTCAAGACCGAAGAAAAGGAATACTACGGCTTTACCGTGCGCCAGGGCCGCAAGGATCTGGTGGAAAAGCTGAACAAGGGCATCAAGGAAGTGAAAGCCTCCGGCGTGGAAGCCCAGTTGCTCCAGAAGTGGATGGGCGTTTCCAAATAGCTTGCCTTTTTTCGTGATATCTTGGTGGCTTCCGGGCTTTTGTCCGGAAGCCATTGCATAAACCAGGGCAATGCCTTACACCACAGGGCCTGCCCGTTGTAACCAGCGGCATCCCGGCACGGCCAAGCCGTTGCCTGCCGCCAGCCTCAAACGCCTTGTCATGAAGGACTGCGATGCACGATAAAAAAGATGGAAGCAAAGGCAACATCATTATGGTCACGGATGGCGCGTCCATCCCTGACCCGCGTGAATGGCGCCTGATAAACGCATGGTCTATCGCCCTGGTGGGCGCGTTCGGCACCCTGTTTACCCTCTGCACGCTCTGGCCCGAGCCATACCTGCGCATTCTGCTTTACCTGCCGGACGGCATACTGATCACATTCAAGATCACCCTGCTTTCCATCTGCTGTGCGGTGCCGCTTGGCTTGCTCACAGGTCTTGGTCGCATTTCAGACAACCGCTTCATAAATCTTATCGCCTCCACCTATGTGGAAGTGATACGCGGCATACCACTGCTGGTGCAGATATTTTACATCTACTACGCCCTCTCGCGCTTTGTGCAGGTGAGCGGCGTCACCTCCGCCGTGGTCGCCATCAGCTTCTGCTACGGCGCGTACATGGGCGAAGTGTTCCGCGCGGGCATCACGGCCATCAACAAGGGCCAGACCGAAGCGGCGCGCTCCCTGGGCTTCAACCGCTACCAGACCATGCGCCTTGTGGTGCTGCCCCAGGCCATGCGCACCATCCTGCCCCCCGTTGGCAACGAATGCATCGCCATGCTCAAGGATACCTCGCTTGTATCCATCATGGCCGTGCCGGACATAATGCAACGCGCGCGCAGCTTTGTGGGCACCACCTATCTGTATTTTGAAACCTACACCATGGTGGCAATCATTTACCTCATTATCACCCTTGTGCTCTCCAAGGCTGTGAGCATCATGGAATCCAGGCTGAACTACTATGACGGAAAATAGCGCCGCCCCCATTATCTCCATCAATCACGTCTGGAAGTACTTTGGCTCGCTGCCTGCCTTGCAGGATGTCAGCCTGGATATTGCTCCCGGTGAACGCGTGGTTATTATCGGCCCTTCCGGCTCCGGCAAGTCCACCCTGCTGCGCTCCATCAACAGGCTGGAACAGATCGACCAGGGCAGCATCATTGTTCAGGGTCAGGATATCCAGAGCGACGAAAAAAACATCAATGAGATGCGCCAGAATCTGGGCATGGTTTTCCAGCAGTTCAATCTCTTTCCGCACAAGACGGTACTGGAAAACCTCACCCTTGCCCCGCGCCACCTGCGCAAGCTCTCGCGCGAGGAGGCTGACGCCCGCGCCCTGACCCTGCTCAAAAAGGTCGGCATCAGCGACAAGGCCAATGTGTACCCTGCCATGCTCTCGGGCGGGCAGCAGCAGCGTGTTGCCATTGCGCGCGCCCTGGCCATGCAGCCCTCCATCATGCTCTTTGACGAACCCACCTCAGCCCTTGACCCCGAAATGGTGGGCGAAGTGCTGGACGTTATGGTGAAGCTGGCGGAAGAAGGCATGACAATGGTTTGCGTAACCCACGAAATGGGCTTTGCGCGCACGGTTGCCGACCGCCTCATTTTTATGGATCAGGGCCAGATTGTGGAAATGGGCAAACCTGAAATGCTTTTCACTGCCCCCCGCCATCCGCGCCTGCGGCAGTTCCTGAATCAGATTCTGTAGTACGCTTCTGGCAGGAGGGGCCTTTGTCTGCAAGGGTCCCTTCTGTCATGCCTCTCCTCCTTCTTTCCCGCCATCCCTTATGTGTTGCGTCAGCGGCTTCGCCCCCCACGGCGACACCAACAAGGGAGTGAACAAAGCCATGAACGCCCCCCATACACATAGCCCCACCGTGGCCGTTGCCGTGAGCGGCGGCGTCGACAGCCTGTGCGCAGTGGTCATGCTGCACAATGCGGGCTTTCGCGTTTTGGCCCTGCACGGTCTTTTTTTGCCAGACGGCCCAGCTGACGCCCCCGCAGGGCTGGCGGAAGCCTGCGCCGCGCTTGGGGTTCCCCTGCATGTGGCTGACCTGCGCGAGGCTTTTCAGCGTGAAGTGCTGACCCCTTTTGCCTCAGCCTATGCCCAGGGACGCACACCCAACCCCTGCGCCTACTGCAACCGGGCCATCAAGTTTGGCGTATTGCTCGACACCGCCCTTGCTCTCGGTGCGGACAAGCTTGCCACCGGGCATTACGCCCGCCTTGTTCCCGGCCCGGCTGCACCAATAACTGCGGACGAGGGTGAAATCTCCGAATCCTATCCCCTGCTTGCCGCCGCTACGGACACAGCCAAGGATCAGAGCTATTTTCTCAGCCTTGTGCCGCGCAAACGGCTGAGTCGCGCCCTGTTTCCGCTTTATGGGCAGAACAAGGAGCAAACCCGCGCCATTGTGGCGGCTGCCGGGTTGGCCGTTCCCCTGCCGTCCGAAAGTCAGGACATCTGTTTTGCCCCGCCCCTTGCGCAGGCGGGCATGTCCGCGGCCGAGGCCTACCGGCCTTTTCTGGAGCGCCACTGGCAGGCGGCCGGCACGGTCGCCCCGGGGCCGGGGCCTGTGCTGCTGCTCGACGCACAGGGCAACAAGCGTGAGATTGGCCGTCACAGGGGGCTGTGGCGCTATACGGAAGGTCAGCGCAAGGGGCTTGGCATTGCCCATACGGAGCCGCTTTTTGTGCTGACCAAGGACAGCGCAACCAACACCCTTGTGGTTGGGCCGCGTGCCTTGCTTGGCATACGCACCTGCCTGACAGGGCCAGCAAATATCGCATTGCCGCCGCACCTTTGGCCTGACAGGTTGCTTGTGAGGCTGCGGCATCGGCAGCGCCCCTGCCCCGCGAGTGTGCATGTTGATGATGCGTGCCTGCGTATCGTGCTGGATGAGCCGCAGTTTCCCACGGCGCCCGGTCAAGTGGCAGCAGTTTATGATGCGGAAGGCCGCGTGCTGGCTGCCGGTGTTGTGGAAGAGATGGTGTAATTTTTTGGGGAGAGTTTCCCTCACGGAGGGTGGGGGTGAGCCTGTCAGGCCCATTTACGCAAAACCGACTTTTTTGGCCTGACTGCGTCAAAGTCCAGCTTTTAATGCTCACGTACACGAGTACGCTGCGCTCAAAATCCCGGCGCTTCCTTTTCAGGCCGCAAAAAGCGTATTTTGCAAATTCGCCCAACACCAACCATCGCCTCCGCTCCGCTCCGGCGAGTATAAGGAAGGCGACCCGACGACCCGCTTCTGATGACGGGCCGGGGTGCAAGTTACGCGAAATTTTTCCGTCAGATCTCGCTGCACTAACCTTGATATTTCCATGAATAATTAGGCTGATGCAACCAATGTTGCTTTTGGTGCAAAGGCACCCACTCGAATTTATGCTATCTCGCAACCCCAACCTTACCCTATTACGAGCGACAGAAAACCTATGGGGACATTAACTGGCATCTTCAAGGGACGCTGCGAACCAATTCACCAGTGATCCTTGGCTGAAGCGAAATCCCATTCAAGGCGAAAGCGGGCTCTGGCATTTACGCGGCGCGGAGGGAGATCGCCTGAACGAGTGCCGCGAGTGAAGGAAGCTCCCGCAGCTACAGCCGCGTTGCCCTCGCCGTTTTACGGAAGCTGAAAACTCTCTTAGGGGGGATGCAAGGGGGGCCGGAGTGTTGACACCGTCAACACGACCGGAAATCAGGAGCAGGTCGCGGCTTTGCCGCGCCGCCAGCGACTGATATCCGTGCCTTTCCGACCGGCGGGCATACCGCCGATGGCGGCCCAAACCCGCCGGAGAGGCGCAACCTCGCGCCCACAGGGCCAGAACACGAAAAAATTCGCCACCCCACAATAAAAACGGGCCTCAGCATCAGCCAAGACCCGTAGTAAAAGTTTTTGCGGGGATGGGGGTTTGGGGAGGGGGGCTTTTTAAAAAAGCCCCCCTTCCCCCAACGGCATTCCACTACCCCATATCTTCGGTCAGCACCATCTGACGTGCGGCGGCGGTTTCATCCAGACGACGCACGGGCAGGTTGGTGGGCAGTTCCTGAAGGGACTGAGGATCAGCCTTGCCCGTGAGGATGATCTCCTGAAGGGCTTCAACGTAACCGTCCAGGGTTTCCTTGCTTTCCGTTTCCGTGGGTTCGGCCATGAGGCACTCGTGCACGATAAGCGGGAAGTAGATGGTGGGCGCGTGGATGCCGCGTTGCAAAAGAGCTTTGGCGATATCCAGAGCGCGCAGGCCCTGCGGTGCGGACGCCACGAATTCGTGCGCGCAGAAACGATCCTTGAAAGGAATTTCCAGCACGTTCTCGAGCTTCTTCTTGAGGTAGTTGGCGTTGAGCACCGCGTATTCAGAGGCGCGGGCGAGGCCTTCGCCGCCGAGGCGCAGCATGTAGGCCAGAGCTTTGATGACAACGCCAAAGCTGCCATAGAAGGGGCCGATGGGGCCGATGGTCTGCGGCAGGTTGTAATCGAGGAAGAAACGCCCGTCAGGATGCTTTGCCACGCGCGGTGCGGGTATAAAGGGCAACAGCCGGTCGGTGACGCCCACGGGGCCAGCGCCGGGGCCGCCGCCGCCGTGCGGGGTGGCCAGTGTTTTGTGGACGTTGAGGTGCACCACGTCAAAGCCAACGTCGCCCATGCGCATTTTGCCCATGATGGCGTTCATGTTGGCGCCGTCGTAGTACAGCAGAGCGTCAACCTTGCGCAGCTCGGCAACGATGCGGGGCAGGTGCACTTCCATGAGGCCGAGGGTGTTGGGGCAGGTCATCATGAGGCCCGCCACATCTTCGCCGTGTTCGGCAATGGCCGCCACGATGGCTTCAGGATCCACCATGCCGTCGCGCGATTCGATGTTGATGGCGTCAAATCCGGCAAGAGCGGCGGAGGCAGGGTTGGTGCCGTGGGCCGCATCGGGAATGAGCATTTTTTTACGGTTGCGCCCCTTGGCCTTGTGGTAGGCGGCAATGAGCTTGACGCCGGTGAACTCGCCGTTGGCCCCGGCCATGGGCTGGAATGTGAAGGCCTTCATGCCCGTGAGTTCGCAGAGCAGATTTTCGGCTTCATGCAGGCATTGCAGCGCGCCCTGAGCGCAGTCGGCCCCGCCGTCAAGCTGGGCCATCATGGGGTGCAGGTGGGTAAAGCCCGGCAGCGCCGCCACGTATTCCATGAACTTGGGGTTGTACTTCATGGTGCAGGAGCCAAGGGGGTAGAAATTGGCGTCCACACTGTAGTTGAGCTGCGAAAGCTGGGTGAAGTGGCGCACCACGTCCAGTTCCGAGCATTCGGGCAGACGGGGAGCTTTTTTGCGCAGCAGGTCTGCGGGCAACATGGCCTCAGCCTTGGGGGCATCGCTGTTCAGGCAGTAGGCGGTGCGCCCAGAAACGGATTTGGCGAAAATGGTTTTCACAGCAGACCTCCCATGATTTCGGCCAGCTTGTCTATCTGGGTGCGGTTGTTGGCCTCGGTGCACGAGAGCAGCAGCACGTTTTCCATGCCGGGATAGTGCTTGCCCAGCGGATAACCGGGCACAACACCCTTGGGTGTCATGGCCTTGACTACTTCGGCGGCGGGCATTGGCAAGCGCAGGGGCACTTCCGAGCCGTAGGGGGCGCTGTTGAGCAGTTCCACGCCCTTGAGGGCCGTGAGGCGTTCAACGGCGTAGCGGGCAAGGGCCATGTTGTTTTCAGCCACCCGGGTGAGGCCCTGCGGGCCAAGCAGGCTCATGTGGATGAGCGAGCGCAGGGCGCAGAGAGCCTGGTTGGAGCAGATGTTGGATGTGGCCTTGGCGCGACGGATATGCTGCTCGCGAGCTTGCAGGGTCAGCACATAGCCGGTTTTGCCGTCCACATCAGTGGTGCGGCCCACGATGCGGCCAGGGAACTGGCGGATGTGCTCCTTGCGGCAGGCCATGAGCCCGAGGTAAGGGCCGCCGAACGAGAGGTTCATGCCGAGGCTCTGGCCTTCGGCCACGGCCACATCCGCGCCCATTTCGCCGGGAGTTTTAAGCACGGACTGCATGACAGGATACACGGAGATGACGCCAAAGGCCTTGTTGGAACGGGCCTTGGCAAACAGGGCCGTGTAGTCCGCCACCGCGCCAAAGAAGTTCGGATTCTGCACAATAACGGCAGCGCAGGTCGTGTCGGCGGCAGCCATGAGGCCGTCCATATCGCTGCAACCATTCTGCTGGGGCACGGTCCTGATTTCCAGATCAAGGCTGGAAACATAGGCCTCCAGCATGGAGCGCCAGATGGGGTTCACGGCTTCGTCCACCACCAGCACGCGGCGGCGCGTGGAGCGCACAGCCATCATGGCGGCTTCAAAAATGGCGGTGCCGCCGTCATACACGGAGGCATTGCCGCAATCCATTTCCATCAGACGGCTGACGGCGGTCTGAAATTCAAAAATGGCCTGCAAGGTGCCCTGCGAGCATTCTGCCTGATAGGGCGTGTAAGCGGTATAAAATTCGCTGCGGCCAGAGAGCGCGTCCACAGCCTTGGGGATGTCGTGGTTATAAAAGCCAGCGCCGAGAAAGGACACATGACCGGGGCAGTTTTTGGCTGCCAGCTCTTCAAAGTGTCCGCAGACGGCGGCCTCGCTCTGCCCCTTGGGCAGATCAAAGCTCTGGGGGCGCATGCTGGACGGAATGTCGGAAAAAAGCTCATCCAGACTGCGCACGCCAACTACGGAGAGCATTTCATGCAACTCTTCCGGCGTATGGGGAATGTATGGCATAGTAGCTCCTTGAACAGCTCACGTTGAAATAGCCGCTTAACGGCGGGCAAAGCCAGCCTGCGCCTATTTTGCGCAAGGATTTGCAGGCAATCCTTGTCGCGCACTTCAAGCATGAAATGCTCTTGCCGCCGGACACGTTGTACCGCTTGTGCGACGGCAGCCTCTGTGAAAGGGACTCCGGCTGGAACCCGCCGTTGTACAGCGAGGCTCCAGCCGGTGCGAAAGAAAAAATTTCAGGCTGTTACACACTCGGTGCAAAAGTTTGCCAGCGCGCAAGCAGCCCAAAATCATACAAGGGTAACGTGGAGTTGCGGGAATTTTTGTTTCCTGCCAAGGATGGCGCGTTTGGGCGGCGCGAAGTGTATACGAACATACATGAGCGCCGCACCAAGCAAGCCAGACGCAGGCAGGGGGCAAAAAGGCCGCAAGTCCGCGTTACCCTGTCTAATGCTTTTCGGTGGCGCAATGAGCCTCGTAAGCCGCCGCGTCCAGCAGACCGCCGGGCTTGTGGGCCAGCTTGACGCGCACAATCCAGCCCTCGCCAAAGGGATCGCTGTTGCAAAGTTCGGGGGTGTTTTCCAGAGCTTCGTTCACGGCCACAACTTCGCCCGTAACGGGAGAAATCAGATCGCTGGCGGCCTTGACCGATTCCACAGAACCGAATTCCTTGTCTTCAGAAAGCTGATCGCCCACGGGGGGCAGTTCCACGTAGGTGATGTCGCCAAGGGATTCCTGAGCAAAACTGGTGATGCCGATGACGGCCTCGTCCCCTTCGATGCGGGTCCATTCGTGGCTGGTGCTGTACAGAATATCGGCGGGATTGGTAGCCATGTGCAAACTCCTGAAAAATTGGGTTCAATCGTTATAAAAATTACGCTGTTCTGCGGTGTGTGCCGTGCGATGCGGCCCGCGCAGATCAACGACCGTATCAGGCCAGTTTTTTACGCGCGGTGCCTTCGGTGTAGAACGGCGCTTCAACCCGCGCGGCGGGCAGTTCCGTTCTGGCGGCGCGAACAACAAAATTCTCGGCTCCGGCATGCGCGGCCTTGACCCAGGCAAAGGCGATCACATAGCCCAGCGAGGGCGCAAACGAACCACTGGTCACATGGCCCACTTCCGTGCCGTCAGTAAGGGCTACCACATCACCGTGGCGGGCGGCGCGGCGACCATCAATGCGCAGGGGCACCAGCACTTCGGCGATCTTCTGCGCGCCTTCGCGGCCCACATAGTCGGCGGTGCTGGTCATCATGCGGCCCATACCGGCCTCGGCGGGGCTGTGATTCTCGTCCAGATCGTGCCCATACAGGGGCAGGCCAGCCTCAAGACGCAGGGTATCGCGCGCGCCAAGGCCTATGGGCTTGACGCGTTCGTCAGCCAGCAGGGCGCTCCAGAAAGCCTCGGTCACGGAGCTCTCAATGTACAGTTCGTAGCCCAGCTCGCCAGTATAGCCGGTGCGGCTCACCAGCAGGGGCGTGCCCTGCCAGGTGGTTTCACGGAAACCAAAGTAGCCGAGGTCGTGGAAATTCTGGCCCAGCAGCTTTTCGAGCACGTCCAGGGATTCCGGTCCCTGAAGGTCGATCTTGCCTGTTTCTGCGGAAATGTCGGTCATTTTGACGCTCTGGGGCAGACGGGCGCGCAGCACAGCGAAGTCGTTGGCGGCGCAGGCGGCGTTGACCACGGCCATGAAGGAATCAGGGCCGAAACGGTAGATGATTCCATCGTCCAGCACGCCGCCCTTTTCGTTGAGCAAAAAACCATAGCGGCACTTGCCGGGGGCAAGGGTCTGAAGGTTGTGGCTCACGGCCTTGCTCAAGGCTTCGTCCGCGCCGGGGCCTTCAATAAGAAACTCGCCCATGTGGCAGATGTCAAAAAGGCCTGCATGCTGGCGGGTGTGCTGATGCTCTACAATAATACCCTCATACTGGATGGGCATGAGCCACCCGGCGAAGGGGGCCATTTTTGCGCCATGCGCCTCGTGCCAGGCAGTGAGGGGGGTACGCAGATCCGACATGGAATCTCCTTGAAGTTGGGCAAACAGCTTGCGCTGACGCTATAGAGGACGCGCCGATGCGACCTTGCCGCTGCAATTGCTGCGGCAAGCCGGACAAGGTGCGGGCAACCACTGAAATATCTTTCAAAAACATTACCAAGCCACCGTTTCGAGCGGCTTTGGACATGGTATCACTTCTGCCATGCGGACACAAGAACAGACCCTTGCAAGGCCAGTCGCGCAGCTGGGGCTGACGGGATCAGCAGAGCGTTATTCCTGCGCTGGCAGGCCGAAAAACCGGCGGGCATTGTCGCCGCAGGTGCGCCAGAGGTCTTCGGGATTTTCTCCCCGCGCTTCGGCCATGGCTCGCACGGTAAACACCGTATAGCACGGCTCGTTGCGCTTGCCCCGCCACGGCAGGGGCGCAAGATAGGGGGCGTCGGTTTCCAGCAGCAGACGGTCGGCGGGGATAAGGGCCACGGCCTCGCGCAGGGCCACATTGGCCTTGTAGGTGACGGGGCCGGGAATGGATATGTGCCAGCCGTTGCGCAGAATGCGCCGCGCAATTTCCGGCCCCTGACCAAAGCAGTGCCACAAGAGCGGATACCCGGCAAAGCCCTCGGCCTCCAGCGTCATGAGCGTTTCTTCCTCTGCCTCGCGGCAGTGAATGACCACCGGACGTTCCACGGCACGGGCCAGAGCAAGCTGATCTCGCAGGGCCTGATACTGGATTTCCCTCGGGCAGTCAGGCCAGTAAAAATCCAGCCCTATTTCGCCCACGGCCTTGAGCCGGGTGTCAGCGACAAAAGCGGCGCGCATGGCGGCAAGGCGCTCCTGCGTGCACTTCTGCCCATCGCAGGGGTGTATGCCCAGAAGAAAAAAGACTTCGGGGTGGGCGTCAAAATAAGCACGGCGGGAGTGATACTCTTCCGGCCCCAGAAAAACATTGCCCACCTGAGCAATACCTGACGCGCGAGCGCGTTCAAGCACGGCATCGCGATCCGCATCAAATTCCTGACCATCAAGGTGCGCGTGGCTGTCCACCCCGGCAAGGGGCAGGGCCAGAGTCAGGGGATCAATGCGAACGGCTGATTTTTTCGACATGGTTTACCTCGCGGCCGATACATAGCAACGGGCGCAGGCGAAAGGCAAGGGGCCAGTCACCGGCAGCAGACATCCCTGCGGGCAGCCGCCATTGCAAAGCCCGGACAATGGGGCTATGCTTTGGAGGATTTGCCAGTTTTTACTGGTTTCCTATACTTTTTTTGGGGGAATCATGCATCTCCGCAAACGCATTCTTGTCACCGGCGGTTCCGGCTTTTTGGGTTCGCACCTGTGCGAACGCCTGCTCAACGAAGGGCACGAAGTGCTCTGCGTGGACAATTTCTTTTCCAGCGCCCGCGCCAACGTGGAAGCGCTCATGGATAACCGCAGGTTTGAGCTTATCCGCCACGACGTGACCTTTCCCCTCTATGTAGAGGTGGATGAAATTTACAATCTGGCCTGCCCGGCCTCGCCCATCCATTATCAGCACGACCCGGTGCAGACCATCAAGACCTGCGTTCACGGCGCGATCAACATGCTGGGCCTGGCCAAAAGGCTTGGCGCGCGCATTTATCAGGCATCCACCAGTGAAGTGTACGGCGACCCCGAGATACACCCGCAGCAGGAAAGCTACTGGGGGCATGTGAACCCCAACGGCATCCGCTCCTGCTACGATGAAGGCAAGCGCTGCGCCGAAGCCCTGTTCTTTGCCTACTGGCGTCAGGGCGGCCTGCCCATCAAGGTGGGACGCATCTTCAATACCTACGGGCCCAAGATGCACCCCAACGATGGCCGCGTGGTCTCCAACTTCATCATCCAGGCGCTCAAGGGTGAACCCATCACCATTTACGGCGATGGCTCCCAGACCCGCTCCTTCTGCTATGTGGACGACCTTGTGGAATGCATGATCCGCTTCATGGCCTCGGCCGATGATTTTGTGGGCCCCATGAACATGGGCAACCCCGGCGAATTCACCATCCGCGAACTGGCCGAAAAGGTCGTGGAAATGACCGGCAGCAAGTCCGTGATTTCTTACGAACCCCTGCCCGGCGACGACCCCAAGCAGCGCAAGCCCGACATCACCCTGGCCCGCGAAAAGCTTGGCTGGGAACCCAAGGTAGCCCTTGCGGAAGGCCTGGTAAAAACCATCGCCTACTTTGAAAAGCAGCTGAAAGACGGCCTGGCGTAGGTATTCCGGCAGTCATGTTCCTTTTTATCACGGCCATCGGCATATTGGCGGCAACAGCCGTGCTGTGCGCACTTTTGGCCGTGCGCCCGCCCTCAAAGGCAACCGGACGCGCGGCCAATGCGGCTGGCGTTATCGGGGCCTTTGCGGGCTGTTTTGCTGGTTTGTGCGCCCTTGCTTCCGGCCCATGGGCCGGGCAGGAGAGCCTGCGTCTGCCTCTGGCCTTGCCCGTGGGTTCCTGCGCCCTGGGCATGGATGCCCTGAGCCGCCTGTTTTTGCTGCCAGTGTTTGGTCTGGGTTTTGTTTGCGCCGCCTCGGGTGGCATTGCCCTGCGGCATGAAGAACCGGAGCGCCACAATCTTGCGGCGCACTGGTTCTTTTTTCATATGCTGCTGATCGGCCTTGCCCTGGTGATGACCGCGCGCGATGCCGTGCTGTTCATGCTGGCCTGGGAAATCATGTCGCTGGCGCCCTTCTTTCTTATTGATTTCAATGACGGCGACAGCAAGGTACGCGACGCCTCATGGGTATACCTTGTGGCTGCGCATCTGGGCGCTGTGGCCCTGATGGCCTTCTTTACCCTGCTGTGGCAGGTCACGGGCAACACTTCGCTGGATGCCCTCCAGGGCGGAGCTGTGCTCGCGAGGGTACTCGAACAGGCGCAGGGCTATTATGGCCCCGGCCTGCTCACGGTGCTGTTTGTGCTGGCTCTTGTCGGTTTTGGAGCCAAAGCGGGGCTTGCGCCCCTGCACGTATGGCTGCCCGAGGCGCACCCTGCCGCGCCAAGCCATGTTTCGGCCCTGCTCTCCGGGGCCATGATCAATGCTGGATTTTACGGCATGATCCGTAGCGTGGGCATGCTGGCACCTGCGGGCGCGGCACCTGAATGGTGGGGTTGGGCGCTGCTGTTGCTGGGGCTCGCCACCGGCCTCATGGGAATTTTGAAAGCCACGGCCCAAAGCAACCTCAAAAGGTTGCTCGCCTATTCCAGCGTGGAAAACATGGGCCTGATGGTCATGGGTCTGGGTGCCGGGCTTATCGGCCAGAGCTGCGGCAATGCGTGGATTGCTGTACTGGGCTTTTCCGGCGCGCTGCTGCACATGCTCAACCACTCTGCATTCAAGGGGCTGCTGTTCCTGTGCGCAGGCGAAGTGCTGCACGCCACAGGGACCATACGCATGCAGCATCTGGGCGGTCTGCAAAAACGTCTGCCTCTGCTTGGCGCGGCCTTTGCCATAGGTGCAGCGGCCATTGCCTGCCTGCCGCCTTTTAACGGATTTGCGGGCGAGCTTGTGCTGGGCCTTTCCCTGCTGGACGGCCCCGCGCTTTTTGGCGTGGAGCGTCAGGTGGGGCTGCTGCTCGCCCTGGCGGGCCTTGCCTGCATCAGCGGCCTTGCGGCGGCCCTGTACGCCAAAGCCTACGGCATCGCCTTTCTGGGTGAGCCGCGCTCCGGCTTTGCCGCCAACGTGCGCCCACTTTCGTGGCGCACGCTCTGGCCCCTGGCCCTGCCCGCCGCCGCATGCCTGGCGGGCGGTCTGGCCGCGCCTCGGGTTTTCGAGCTGGCCGCCGGGGCCGCCCAAAGCGCCCTGCCCTTGCCGCAGGCGCTTCAGCAGGCCGGTCTGGCCGGCCTGACCCAGGCGCATGCGAGCCTTGCCGCAGTGGCAAAAATCGGCGGCGCTGGCCTTGGGCTGGCCTTGCTGATCCTTTTTGTTCGCCGCTGCCTGCTTAAAAAACGCGCTGTGGAATCCATGCCCACCTGGGGCTGCGGCTTTCAGGGCGGATCTGCCCGCATTCAATACACGGACGCGGCCTTCTCAGAACCCACGGCAAAGATATTTGCTCCTGTCATGGGCCTCAAGACACGCCTGCAACTGGATGATGGGCTGTTTCCCAAGGGCGGACAACTGAGCGTCACCGCGCCCGACCGCCTGCGCAGCGGCCTGTTCACCCCCCTGTTTGCAGCGGTGGAAAGCCTGTGCAATGCCTGCAAGGTTATTCAGCACGGCAAAATCCACCTGTATATTTTGTACATTCTCGCCACGCTGGTGGCGCTGCTCGTGTGGGGGCTGCACTCATGAAAGCCGAGCTTGCGGTCTATCTTACGCAGTTTGCCCTGTCCCTGATTCTGGCCCCCCTGCTGCCCGGCATCATCAACCGGGTCAAGGCCAAATTTGCCGGACGCCACGGCAAGCCAGTGCTGCAAACCTACTATGATATCGCCAAACTGCTGCGCAAGGGCGAGGTGATCAGCCGCACATCCACATGGATATTTGCCGCCGCCCCCTCCATATCCCTGGCAGGCGCAATCTGCGCTCTGGCCCTGCTGCCCCTCGGCGGTGCGGTTTCGCCATTGGCGTTTGCGGGCGACTTTGTGCTGGCCGCCTATCTGCTGGGCATGGGGCGCTTTGCCGTCATGCTTGGCGCACTGGATACTGGCTCGGCATTTGAAGGCATGGGCGCAAGCCGCGAGGCCACATTCTCCGCCCTTGCGGAACCCGTATTTTTTCTGGCGCTCATGGTGCTCACAAGTCTGTGCCTCGGCCTTGGGCACGGCACAGATACTGCCTTCAGCCTCTCCACCATGTTTGGCGGGCAGACCGCCGGGGCATGGCTGACAGGCAAGGGCGAGCTGCTGCTTCTGCCCGTGATCTTTTTTGTGCTGCTGCTGGTGGAAAACTGCCGCATCCCGGTGGACGACCCCAATACGCACCTTGAACTGACCATGATCCATGAAGTCATGGTGCTTGACCATTCCGGCCCCAATCTGGCCCTGATACTTTACGGCGCCGCCCTCAAACTGTGGTTTTTCGCCGCGCTGATCGCGGGCCTGATCACCCCTGCGCTGCCCCTGTGGGAGCAACTGGGCATACGCCTTGGCATTGTGCTGCTGCTGGCCGTGGTTGTGGGCATTGTGGAATCCATCATGGCCCGCCTGCGCATGGAGCGCGTACCCTACCTGCTCGGCGCAGCAGCGGGCATGGGCATGCTCACGCTTATTCTGACCCAGGCGAGGTTGCCATGACCACGCTTTTGCAGTCCTGCCTTTTCCTTCTGGTATTGAGCAATTTTCTGCTGCTCGGAACGCGCCGCGTTGCGGGCATGACGCGGTTGACCGCCTTTCAGGGCGTATTGCTGGCAGCCCTGCTGCTGAGCCTTGACCATGCCCTGCTGGCCGGTGCCGTATTGCTGATCAAGGGCGCACTATTGCCCGGTCTTTTGTGGCGCACCCAAAAACGGCTGCCCGCCGACGCCCTGATCTGCCCCGCCCGCCGCGTGGGCTTTGGCGTACTTGCAGGCATGGCCGGTCTGGTATTTTCCATCTGGCTGGACGGCAAGCTGGTCATGCCGCTGGGTCTTTACCCGCCCTTGCTGCTGCCCACCGGGCTGGCAACGCTGTTTTGCGGATTTATCCTCATTGTAGGGCGCATCAAGGCCATCACCCAGGTCATCGGCTATCTGGTGGCGGAAAACGGCATCTTTCTGCTGGGCGTACCGCTCATGACAGGCGGCACGGTGTGGTTTGAACTGGCCCTCCTGCTGGACGTTTTTGTGGCCGTGTTTGTTATGGGCATAGCCATCAACCATATCAGCGATTCCTTCGCCTCCATTGACGTGGCGCGGTTCCGCAGCCTCAGGGATTAGGACGAGCGCATGCTGACAGCACTTCTTTTCATACCCCTGTGTTCAGGCTGCATCATGCTGCTCTGGGGCCGCGCCGTCGTCTGCCGCCTCGGCCTGCCGCTCACGGCACTGGCGCACACGACCCTTGCCGCCGCAATTGCCGTCAGGGTCGCGCGCGGAGAAGCCCCCTCGGAGCTTGGCGGCCTGCTGGCCCCGGACGCTCTGGGCGTGCTGTTTCTGATGCTGGCCAGCCTGCTGTTTCTTGCCGCATCGTTCTATGCCGTGCATTACCTGCGGGAAGAAGAACGCATCGGCGAGCACACCAATATTCTGGATCACGGGCGCTTCACCAATGCGCCGGAGCGCCGCTTCACGGCCTGCCTATGCTTTTTTCTCGGGGCCATGACACTTGTGACCATCACGCCGCACATGGGCGCGCAGTGGGTGGGCATTGAGGCTACCACGCTTTCCAGCGCCCAGCTCATTTATTTTCACCGTCACAAGAGCTCACTGGAAGCCACCTGGAAGTACCTGATCATATGCTCCGTGGGCATTGCCCTGGCCCTTCTGGGCAACATACTGCTTTCCGTGTCGTTCCACGGTGCGGAAGGGGCCAATGGAGCAGCTGACGGCATGGATCAGGTGGGCTGGTTTGTGCGCAACGCGGCACTTGCCGAACCCACGTGGCTCAAGGCGGCCTTTGTTTTTCTGCTGGTGGGCTACGGCACCAAGATGGGCCTTGCCCCTCTGCACAACTGGCTGCCCGATGCGCACAGTCAGGCCCCTTCGCTGGTTTCGGCCCTGCTTTCGGGCGCGCTGCTCAACTGCGCCATGCTGGGCATGCTGCGCGGGCACCAGATCATGCTGGCTGCGGGGCTTGGCGGGCTTTCAGGCGGCATGATCATGTTTTTCGGTATTCTTTCGCTCATGACAGCCGCCATCTTTATTGTGGGGCAAGGCCACTACAAGCGCATGCTGGCATATTCCAGCGTTGAACACATGGGCATTCTGGCTCTGGGCATTGGCGTGGGCGGCGTGGCTGTGCCCGGCGCAATGCTGCATGCGGTCTGCCATTCGCTCACCAAGTGCATGCTCTTTCTGCTTTCGGGCAACATTCTTGCCCGCTATCACACCTATTCCAGCTACGACGTGCACGGCATGCGCTGGACCATGCCCGCCACCGCGGCCCTGTGGACAGCCGGATTTCTGGCTGTGGCCGGATCGCCGCCCTTTGGGCTTTTTGTCAGTGAACTACTCATCTTCAAAGGGATGCTGGCAGCAGACCTGCCCTGGCTTTCCGCCGGATATCTGGTGCTTCTGGCCATAATATTTGTGGGGCTTTCCGTGTCGGTGCTGCGCATGGTGCAGGGCAACCGCCCTGTGGATCTGCCGCCTGCAAGCTCCGAGCCTGTGCTGAGCGTCCTGCCGCCTCTGGTGCTGGGGCTGGCCGTGCTGACTCTGGGCCTGTGGATTCCTGACTGGCTGTGGAATTTTCTTAACCGCGCCGCTGCGCTCATAGGCGCGTAAGCGCCAAAGGCCGATGCCAGACCCCGCTCCGGGTTCAGCACCGCCAACGGTGAGAGGGCCGATGTTATTCGATTACCGCGATACCGTGCCGCTGTCGGGCATGCCCCCGGTTTCCGTTGAAGAACTGGGAGATTTTCTGCGCCGCTACATTGCCGAAGGCTGGCGTCTGCTGGCACTGTTCGGCCTGCCGGAATCTTCGGACGAAAACGCACCTGCGGGGTTGTGCTGCGTGCTGGCTCAGGACAGTTCGCACTATCTTGCCACCATGCGCACCGCTCCCTTGCAGTCCTATGCTTCCATGACGCCCTCCACGCCTCAGGCCCATCTGTTTGAACGCGAAATATTTGAGCAATGGGGCATCCGGCCCGAAGGGCATCCCTGGCTCAAACCTGTGCGACGCATCCCGGACGCCGCCGAAGCCAATGCCAGAACTCAGGCCGAAGGCGGCTCGCTTGCCGCAGCGCCCGGACAGGCTGCTCAGCCTTTTCCCTTCTACAGGGTTGAAGGCGAAGAAATCCATGAAGTTGCCGTTGGCCCAGTGCATGCCGGGGTTATTGAGCCGGGGCATTTCCGCTTTCAGTGCCACGGCGAAAACGTGCTGAACCTTGAGATTGCTCTGGGCTATCAACATCGTGGGCTTGAGCGCATGCTTGTGCGCGGCCCGCTTGCCCGTTGCCTGCCCCTGCTGGAATGCGCCGCTGGCGATACAACCATTGGGCACGCCACGGCCCATTGCGTAGTGGTCGAACGCCTGTCGGGCTGCGTGGTCGGCCCGCGCGCTCACCGCCTGCGGCGGGTGGGGCTTGAACTTGAACGCCTTGCCAACCATACGGGCGATCTTGGTGCCATTGCCGGGGATACGGGTTTTCTCCCCACTGCCTCGTGGAATGGCCGCATACGCGGTGATTTTCTCAATACCACGGCCTGCCTGTGCGGCAACCGTTTTGGCCGGGGGCTGCTGCGTCCCGGCGGCACGGCCTACGATCTTGACGCGGAAGGCTGCGCAGACATGCTTGCCCGCATCAAGGCGGCAGGACGAGACGTGCGGGGCGCGGTGGATGTGATGCTGCATACCGAGAGCGTACTTGAGCGCCTCACGGGTACGGGCTACGTCAGCAGGGAAACCGCCCAGAACCTCGGCCTGGTGGGCATGCCCGCACGGGCCTGCGGCCTCAAGGTCGACGCGCGTTTTCACTATCCCCTTGCCGACCTGCCCATCAGGGACTGCGCGCCGCGTGTTGAAACCACGGGCGACGTTCTGGCCCGCACCCTCGTGCGCAGCAAGGAGATTGACGATTCCCTGCGCCTGCTCGAGGCGGATCTTTCCACTCTCGCCAACCTGCCACCCCTTGCCGAGCAGCCCGACGCCGAGGCCCTTGGCAACATGCCGCCCGATACCCTTGCCGTATCGCAGGTTGAGGGCTGGCGCGGCGAAATCTGCCACGTGGCTGTTACCGGACCTGAGGGTAGATTTTTGACCTACAAGGCCATCGATCCTTCGTTCCACAACTGGTCCGGCCTTGCCATGGCCCTGCGCGGCAACCAGATTTCCGACTTCCCGCTCTGCAACAAGAGTTTCAACCTCTCGTACTGCGGACACGATCTGTGAGGCTTTGACATGCTGCGTATTATCAAGGAACGCCTGCACCAGAAATACCGCACGCTGGATTATCCCAAACTTCAGCCCTCGCTCTCGCCCAGATATCTGGGCAGGCCAGAGCTTGCGCAGGTTTCCTGCGGATCATGCCGCGCCTGCTACGCGGCCTGCCCTGCTGGAGCCCTGCTGCCCACCGCTGGCGCGCAAGACGGCACCCCCACGCTGGACATGGGGCGCTGCACCTTTTGCGGCGCATGCCGTGCCGCCTGCCCCAAGGGAGCCTTTATCTTTACCGGGCAGCACCGCATGGCGTCCTTTACCCGCGAGGGCCTGCTGGTGATCCCCGGTCAGTCTTTCGCAGAGCAGCCCACGCCGTCCCGCTTTTCCCTGTTCCGCCGCTCGCTCAAGCTGCGGCAGGTCAGCGCCGCAGGCTGCAACGCCTGCGAGGCCGACAGCAATGTGCTCACCACACTGGTGTTTGACCTGGGCCGCTTTGGCATTGATTTTGTTGCCTCGCCCCGCCATGCCGACGGCATTGCCGTAACCGGCCCGGTTTCGGAAAACATGCGGCTGGCCCTGCTTGATACCTTCAAGGCGACTCCCCAGCCGCGCATTGTAATTGCCGTGGGTGCCTGCGCCATTTCCGGCGGGCTGTTCCGCGAGAGTGATCAGTGCAACCGTGGCGTGAGTGAACTGCTGCCCGTGGACCTGTATATTCCCGGCTGCCCGCCCAACCCGTGGACAATCCTTGACGGTTTGACCTCGCTGCAAAAATGACGCCCCCCAAGCCTCCGGATTTGCTGATTTCAACCCCTCCACCATACTTTTTCGGGCACACCGCTGGGAGCAAAAAACCGCTCCCCCTGCCGCGTTTTACCCAGACTTGCCTTAATCTGTATAATGATTATAGTAGATAAGGCTCGTACAGAAAGTACTACCCGGTCAAATCGCCACTTCAGGAGATGACCAACACCGCCCTTATGGGAGATGTTCATGCAAATAAAAGCTTTTTTGACGATTCTTGTACTGCTTTGCTGTTCGCTCATGTTCACCTTGTCTGATGACGCACTTGCAGCTCGTCTTGGCGGCGGCAGTTCTTTTGGCAGCAAGCCCTTTATGAGCACGCCTGCGCCCCGTCCCCAGACCACGTTCCAGAACAAGCCCAGCGCCGCGCAGCCTCAGGCGCAGGCGGCTCCAGCCGCGCGTCCTGGTGGCATGTTCGGCGGCATGGGCGGCCTCATGGGCGGCCTGCTTGCCGGTACGCTCATAGGTTCGCTCTTGGGCGGTCATGGTTTTGCTGGCGGCGGCTTTATGGATATCCTGCTCATCGGACTGATGGTTTTCCTCGGCCTCAAGCTTTTTGCGGCCTTTCGCGGTTCGCAGAGGCCAGCGCAAGCATCCGCAGGTGCGCAAGGAGCGCAGGCCGAGCAGCCCCAGCCGGGCATGATGCGTAACGACAGTGCGAGTAATGGATGGGATGCCCTGCGTGGTCAGGGCGGCGCTGGCGAGGCTGAAGCCCCCGGCCCGCAGATTCCCATGCCTCCCGGTTTTGATGCCGATGAATTTCTGCGCGGGGCCAAAATGGCCTACACCCGTTTGCAGACTGCCTGGGACAAGCGCGACATGAACGACATCTCGCAGTTCACCACCGAAGCCGTGCAGAAATCGGTGCGCGAACAGATGGAAGCCGACCCCAAGCCGAGCACCACAGAAATCCTGCTGGTCAATGCCCAGCTGCTCGGTGTGACCGATGAAGGTCAGGAGCAGTATGCCCAGGTGTTCTTTGACGTGCTCCTGCGTGAAAGCCCTGACCAGCAGACTCCGTCCTCCGCACGCGAAGTGTGGCACTTCATGCGGCCCGTGACGGGCGGCAACTGGAAGCTGGACGGCATCCAGCAGGTAGATTAAACCATATCAGCAATTGTTTGATGTAACACGGGCTGAAAGCCAAGGCCTTCAGCCCGTTCTTTTTCACAAGAGCAAATCAACCTTGAGAAGCTGCATTCTCAAGGTTTTTTAAACGCCAACTCTGGCGCTGCGGTGCGGCAACAAGGCATGCGCCTTGAGGCAAAGCCAACTCACGCAACCGCAAGAGCAAGGGGTACGTGTGGAGATGGAAATGAAAAACTACGTGGAAAAACACGACAAGCTGGTGCGCTATCTGGATATGACCATTGAAAGCGCCACGCCGGAATACGCCAAGGTAACCATGCCTATCACCGAAAACCACAAAAACGGCATGGGTATGGCCCACGGCGGGGCCATTTTTGCCCTGGCCGATGTGGCCTTTGGCTCTGCCGCCAACGCAGGCAAGGATTACGGCGTGGTAAGCCTGAACACCACCATTGAGTATCTGCGCCCCGGCAAAGTTTCGCCCCTCACGGCGGAGGCCTTTGTGGTGCGCAACGGCAAGCATATCCTGAACTATGACGTAAAAATTTACGATGGTTCAGGCGATCTCATTGCCAAATGCGTTGCCGCCGGTTTTCAGACCGACGTGCTGCTGCCGGATTAATTTTTTCTTGATCACGCAAGGTCCTGCCCCACTTTCCTGACGGGCAAGGACAATGCGCACAACGATATCAACACAAAGCCCCTGTCGCAGGTTTTTCCTCCGCCAGGGGCTTTGTTTGCCCTATGATAAAAAAATTGCCCCTTGCCGAACCCTTGGCAAGGGGCTTCCACCGTAAACGCTTGGGGCGCATGGAGGTGATGAGTGGCGCAACGTCAGCCATAGAGCACTTTCATGTTGAAACTGCTCTGGCGACTGCGAGAGCAGGCGCCGGCCGTGAAGGCTCGCAGCCGGTTGCGCTCTTCAGCGCCGGAATCAGTGTATTGAACCTTGAAAATAGCCATTTTCAAGGTTCATCTGCTCCAGAAGCTTGCGCACAATATGCAAAAATATCTCAGACCGCTACGATGCAGCCCCGGAAGCGGGCCGCTCGTCCAGGGCTTCGGCCAGCGGCAGGCTGAGGCAGAATTCCGCCCCTCCATCGGCCGCATTGGCTGCTGTCAGCTCCCCGCCACGGGCGTGAGCCAGGGAGCGGGCCACCGCAAGCCCCAGCCCCACGTAGCGGCCAAGCGTCTTGCCGCCGGACGCATGCGCGGCAACCGGGCTTTGCAGCGCGCGCGTGCAAAAAAGGCTCAAATATGTGCGGCATGATGTCGGGCGCGATGCCTGGGCCGTTGTCGCGCACCACAAGGTCGTACCAATCCTGCCCTTGCGCATCGCGTCTGGTGCTGGCGGTCAGGGTAATCAGACCGCCGGGGCGCTCTGCCGATCCTGATGCAGGCTCCGTATCACTGAGGGCATCCAGCGCGTTTTCCAGCAGGTGCAGGCATATCTGCTGCAGTTCCGGGGCGGACCCCAAGGGGCGGGGCGCGCCCTCGCCCTGCGGCACCGCGATATCGCAGCGCACGTGGGAGCTTTCCATGCGCTCGTGCAGCAGGCGCAGCACCTGGGCCACATCCGCAGCCACATCAAGCGCGCCCACGCGCGGGTCAAGCCCGTGCCCCACCATGAGCAGCTTGCGCGTTATCTCGCGCACTCGCAGGCTCTGCGTCCTGATGGTGTCCACAGCTTCCCGCACTTCGCCGATATCCGGCAAGGCTTCGGCTTCCGGCACTTCCAGACAGTCACGGATCAGACCAGCGGCCTGCACCATGATATTCAGCGGATTATTGACCTCATGGGCCACGCCTTCCGCCACCCGGCCAAGGCTGCGCCAGCGGGCGGCCTCTGCCAGACGGGCGGCTTCGTGCCGTGCGCCTGCTCGCTCCGCCGCCTTGCGGCATTCTGCAAGGATGCCGTCCATGCCCACGGGCTTTGAAAGCCAGTTCAGCGCGCCGCGCCGCATGGCCTGCACGGCCTTGCTCATGTCCCCTGCGCCGGAAAGCATCACCACATCGGTCTGCGGGTAGTGCTCGCGCAGAATTTTCAGCAGGTCAACGCCGTCCATACCCGGCAGCCCCACATCAAGAAATATGAGGTCGCGGGGGCCGCGCGCCAGTTCGGCCAGGGCCGTATCGGCATCCTGCGCGGTTGCGGTTTCGTAGCCGCGCAATGCCAGACGTTCGGCCAGAGGCTCCGAAAAGGCAGGTTCGTCATCCACAACAAGCACACGCATGGCGAACTCCTATGGCGAACCGCTGCCGCCCAGGCAGTTTCATAAAACCGCCCCAGGGCAATTAACGCATGGCCCAGCCGCCTTGCGGCGGGCAAGACCAGCCAACGCCAGTTCTATGGCAGGGTTTGGGGGTAAACCCCGGCAAGAGCGTTTCGTGCAGAAACCCCCTTGCCACAGGCCGGATGCGCTCCATCCGGCCCTCCCGGCCAAAGTTGCACCAGCACTTATTTACCGTGCTCTTCCAGGACGTCCTTTTCGTTCAGAACATCGCGTGCCGAATCAAAGTCCCCGCCTTCGGCCAGAGAAACAGCAACCATGGCGTTCTCAAGCTTGTCGCGGTAGGCCATGCGAATGCTGTTGAGCAATTCGTCAATGTCCATGGGCTTTCTGAGGAAGTTGTACGCGCCCATGCGATAGGCGGTCTGTTCTTCAGCATCGCCGCCGTGGCCTGTAAGAATGATGACCTGAACCTGCGGATTGCTCTTTTTGACATTGCGCAGCACTTCAAAGCCGTCCATGCCGGGCATGCGCAGGTCAAGCACGATAACGTCGGTGGGCTGCTCCACAGCCTTGAGGGCCTCGGGGCCGTCATAGGCCACCCGCGCTTCAAAGCCGCGCATGGCAAGGCGCTCCGACAGCGTGTCCACAAACTGCTTTTCGTCGTCCACCAGCAGGATTTTGATGTCTTCCTTGGTCATGGAATACTCCTTGAAGGCCCGGCAACATGCCGGCGCCGGTTATTCGCCTTCGCTATCGCAGGCCGAAATGGAAAGGAAAAATCTTGGCCCCGCATCCCGCCAGGGCATAAGCACGGCGCGCCAACCGGGGCGCATGCCGTCCAGCATGGGGCTGCCCGTCATGGCCGCCAGGGCCATCTCGCGGTTGGCCCCTTCCAGTGCCTCTACAATAATGCCTTCTTCCTTCTGCCGCCGTCCGGCAGTGAGGCGCAGGTTCACCTGCCCGCCCACCGAGGCGCAGAGGTCAAACACTTCAAGCAGCGACCGCAGCACAGCCAAGGGCGGCACATTGGCCCACACTGGCTCATCAGTTTCGCCGCTGGTCAGTTGTATCTGCGCCGCGCGCGCCTGACGTGCCGCCAGCAGGCAGAAACTGCGGCTTACCCGCGCAAGGTCGCAGGGCCCTGCGTTGCCGGGCTCCATGCCTCCAGCCTGCGCCATGAAATCCATGGCTTCAGAAAGGGCCGCCCCCTGAATGATGGAACGCTGCACTTCGCTCAATGCCGATGAAAGCCGCTCTGCGCCCGGCGCGGCGACAGTTTTGCCGCCAGCCAGCGTTGCCAGATCCTGCGCCAGCCCGGCAGATTCACGAATCACGGCCAGCACGTTGCGCATGTCGTGAACTGCGGAAGCCAGCAAGCGGGCCATGCACTGACTCTCATTCATGACTTGCCTCCGTTGGCTGCGCATTCCTTGCCTTCACGCACGGCAGCTTGCAGCGTTTCCAGAAAAACGTTGAAACTCAGCGGCTTGGTGAGGCAGGCAAAGGCCTGCGCCACAGGATTTGTGCCATTATCGTCCACAGCCTCGTGCCCAGTGAGCAGGATAACCGGCAAATCGGGGTACAAAACCTTGAGGCGGCGCAGCACTTCATCGCCCGACAAACCGGGCATGAAGAGATCAAGCACCACAACATCAGGTTTTTCCGGCGTGGCGGCCTGGAGGGCGCTGATGCCGTCATAAACCACATAGGGCGCAAATCCGCGAAGCGAAAGACGCTCTGCAAGGGTATCGACAAATTCCTTTTCATCGTCAGCCAGAAGGATGCGTAATGACATTCTACACCTCCACCGCGACATCTGGCGGAGTAAGCGGCAGGGTGATGCTTATGGTGCTGCCCCGCCCTTCTTCGCTTTGCACGTGAATTTCGCCGCCAAGCTTGCGCACGATGCCGTAGGTGATGAACATGCCGAGCCCGGTTCCCTTGTCTTTTTTGGTGGAGTAAAACGGCTCAAAAATATGCCGGAGCACTTCGGGCGACATGCCCTTGCCGTTGTCCTGCACACTCACCAGCATCTGTCCGTTCTGGCTTTGACAGCGTATTTTAACAAAACGCTCTTCGCCCTGCGGGGTCTGCGTGCTCCCTTCGCCACCGGCCAGCGCGTCCAGCGCATTACCCACGATATTGAGGAACACCTGCTGCAACTGCCCCCTGTCCGACACAATTTCCGGCAGGTTGGGCGGCAGCTCCGCTTCAAGTTTGACGCCCCGGTTCTTGGCTTCGCGCTCAAGAAAACCAAGGGTTTCTGAAATAACTTCTTCTATGTGCAGGGCCTGACGGTTGGCTTCCATGCGGCGGGCAAAGCCCAGCAATCTGTGGGTAATGCCGCGCGCGCGTTCCACTGTGCTTTCAATGCCTTCCAGCAGTGCGCAGAGCCTTTCCTTGTCCTTGCCATCGCCGCACACCTTGCCCATGCTCAGAAGATCCTGGGCAAGCCCCGCCTTTTCGTAAATGACGGCCAGCGGATTATTGACCTCATGGGCCACACCAGCAGCCAGCCGACCGATGGACGAAAGCTTCTGGTTGTGCTCCATCTGGGCAAAAACAGCGACCCGGCGTTCATCGCTGGCCTGCAACCGGTTGATAAGCTGCTGCATGAGCAGATTCGACACCATAAATATCAGGGCAATGCCGCCGCACAAGACCAGCAGCAATTCCGTACGCAGGGCCAGCCAGGGACGGATGGCGTCTTCCGTGGGCTTGACGGCCATCAGCATGAAATCCGTGCCCGCCAGTGTGCACGAGGCCACCATGAGCTGCCTGCCCTTGGGGTCTGTGATGCGGCGCACCACTGTTTCGTGCGAGGCAGGGGGCAGATCCATGGGCAGTTTTTCGAGCGCTTTGCCGAAAAGGTTGGAATCCGTTTGCAGCACGCCTTCCGTGTCCACAAGAAACACGTCAGTATCATGCTCCGGCCCGACGGTGGACACAACCTGCTGGATGCGCAGGGTATCTGTGGCCACGCGCAACGTCCACGAGACTCCGTTTTCTTCAAGCCTGTGCACTGCCACAACAAGGTGCGGATACCCGCGATACCCCAGAATCGCGTTGCTGAGGTAGCGTCCCTTTATCTCGGTATCGCGCAGCCAGGGCTTGCCCGCGTAATCCACGCCCTTGAGCTTGTAAGGCCCCACATAGCCAACTTGCTGGCCGTCCGCGTCCACCAGGCCCATATCCACAAAGCCCTGATATTCGCTCTTGAGGGCCAGAAACACTCGGTTGAGAGTTCGCTCGTCCAGCAAATCCTTGAAAGTGTAAGCGTGGGCCAGAAAACTCACCGTGGAAACACGCTCGCCAAGGTACAGTTCCAGCGCCGCCTGCGACTTGCGGGCCAGGGCGTACACCGGGCTTTCCAGTTCGCGCTCAAGGGTACGCATGTACTGCACATGGCTGATGGCCGAGAGCAGCAGCAGCGGCGTAACCGAAACGGCCACCATGAGCACTGTCATCAGCCGCCGCAACGAGCGGTACCGAGCCGGAGACACTGCCTCCGGAACTTCCAGCAGATGCGCGAGATAGTTTTTTATCTTGGCAAACATGCGCCCTCCAAGGTCTGCGCCGCAGCCAGGCCCGCTGGTGCGGTTCAGCTCCACGGCGGCACGTTCCCCGGCCCCGTAAGGCAAAACCCCGACTAATGGCCGCCAGCCACCAGAACGCCCGAAGCCGCAAGGCTGAGCACCAACACTTCAAGCACGGCAATAATCGTCATAATCCACTGCTTCTGGCGCACAAGACTGATCGCAAGCTGCACAAAGCAGATGATGGTGAGCGCCGCAAGAAAAGCGATACCAATGAAATTGCATATATCGCCCTAGCCCACAAGGGCAAGCCAGCCCCACCCTTGAGGAATATTGCCCGCTGCGCGATAGGCGGCGGCATTCTGGCTCCACAGGCGCGGCATTTCGTCCAGCGGAACCTGCGGCGTCAGCACGCCGAAGACGTAGAGCGCGTAGGTAACAAGCATTGCCACAAAACCCAGCAGCGCGCCGTAGAACAGGGTGTCTGCATAGCGCAGTTGCGCGGGGGAGGCCTTTATGTCGTTCTTCAGATCAGTGGTCATTGTTTTCTCCCTTCAGTTCAAGCGTATCCGGTGCGGATTACCAGCCGAGGCCCTTCATGAGGGCTTTGGCCCCGGAGAAGAAGAGCACGCCAATAACCATGTAGCGGATGAACTTGGGCTTGGCCTTGGCAAGCAGCCGCACACCCACCACAGAACCCAGCATGAGGCCAACGATGGAAGGAACGGCCATGAGCGGGATAACGCAGCCCTGGTTCAGATACACCCAGGCGGCAGACGTGTCAGTAATGGAAAGCAGGAATTTGGAGGTACCCACGGCCACCTTGAGGGGCGCGCCCATGAGCAGGTTGAGCACAGGCACGTTGGCCCAGCCAGCGCCAAGGCCGAACATGCCCGCCATGATGCCGATGGCGATGAACAGCAGCAGGCCTGCCAGGGTGCGGTGGGTTTTCCACTCCACCACTTCACCGGTGCTGGGTTCAAGGAAAACGCCGTTCATGCCGAGCGCAAGACCTATGGCGTCCTGCTTGGTCACTACCGGGCGCACGGAATTTTTGGAAAGCAGCAGCAGCACGGCAATGCCAAGGATGGTCGCGCCAAGGCAGGTCTGAATGACGTTGGTCGGCAGTGCCAGGCCGAGCATTGCGCCAACGATGGCGCAGGCCGAGGCGATCAGCGCCACAGGCAGGGCCAGGCGCAGGTTGGCGAAGTTACGCCGCAACAGACCGGGGCCAGCGGCCAGCGCGCCTGCAAGGGCCACCAGCAGGCCAGCACCTCGCACAAAGTCGAGGTGAAAGGGGAAAAACCCGCTCACCAGCGGCACAAACAGAACGCCGCCGCCCACACCGGCCATAACGGCGATCACGCCGAGGATAAAACAGAAAAACAGCAGAGCCAGCGGCCAGTACCACCAAGGATGGTTGTCTACAGCCACCGCTTCAGGCGCTTGCGAAGCAGCGGGAGCGGCTTCGGCGGGAGCGGCCTGCACCGAAGTATCGGCGGCAGCCACAGCCACAAAAGACTGGGTCTGGGTTTGAGCGGCATTTTCAGCCTGCGCCGTTACGGCGGCCTGAGCAGCCGGAAGGGCCTCAGCGGCCTGCGCCGACACCGGACAGGCAAGCCACAGGCACAATGCCACGGGCAGCAGAATGAACTTCACCACAAAATTCTCAGCCCCGCTCTTCAGGGTTCTTTGGAAATCAAAAGCCATTGTTTCCCCCTTGCGGCCTTTTGCCGACGCAAGTTTATTTACGGTCAGCCCAAGGTAGGTTGGAAAGGGGGTGGGCGCTATCAGGAGAATCCTGATTTGTGAAATAATGACTAAGGGATTTCCCCAGAGGGGTAAGGGGAAAGGGATTTCGCCTCCCCGGCGGGGATTATTATTTTTTCCCTTCGGCACGCATTCCGCCTCCTGGCGGAGTTTGGGACGCCTGCGCGGCGTGCGGCAAGGTGGGGCCGGTTATGGGGCTCCGCCCCCTCCGCGGCCCCCCTGCATCCCCCGAACACCCCTGAGGTTTTCAACTTCCATTGCGTGGCGAGGGCACGCGTCTCCTGCTGCGGGAGCTTCCCTCCCTCGCTTCGCTCGCTCAGGCGATCTCCCTCCGCGACGCGTAAATGCCATACACCACTCTCGCCTTGGATGGAACTCCGCTTCAGCCCACTATCACAGCTATAGCTGATAATTGAAAATCTCGGCGTAACTTGAACTCCGGGCCGCCATCAGAAGCGGGTCGTGGCGTCGCCTTCCTTATACTCGCCGGAGCGGATGCGAAGGCGATGGCTGGTGTCGGGCAAATTTGCAAAATACGTATTTTGTGGCCTGAAAAGGAAGCGCCGGGATTTTGAGCGCAGCGTACTCAAGTACGTGAGCATCAAAATCCCGGCGCTGACGCATTCAGGCGCAAAAGTCGGGTTTGCGTAAATGGGGCTGACAGGCTCACCCACCCCCATCAGACTCTCCCCTGCTTTTCTGCCTTCTCTGCCTTTTCTGCCTTTTCTGTCTGTGCCTTTCCAGCCTTGCAGCCCGGCACCTACACCTTCACTAGCCCGTGCCGGATGGCGATTTTAACCAGATCGCCCACAGACCCGGCCTGCAGCTTGGTAAGCAGATTGTACTTGTGGGTTTCCACAGTCTTGGGGCTGATATACAACTCAGCGGCAATGCTCTTGACGCTCTTGCCGTCGGCCAGCAAGCGAAAAATCTCTTTCTCGCGTGGCGAAAGCGCGCTCAGGTCAGCCCCGGCATTCGCCGTATCGGCAGCCTCGCGCCTCTGACGCAGCATGGCTGCCACGCGCCCGCCCGGATCAGGAAAACTCAGATAAATCTCGCCCGCGCGCACACTTTCAATAGCGCGCAGCAGCACACCTGGCGATTCAGACTTGCGCACATGCCCCATGATGCCCAGATCAATCAACTCCGGCAGCCAGCGCTGGTCCTCATGCCCGGTATAGACCAGAATTCGCGTCTGGGGCCGCACCTCAAGCACGGCGCGCCCTGTTTCAAGACCGTTCATGCCAGGCATGCCAAGGTCAAGCACCAGCAAATGCGGTTGCAGGGATGCCGCCAGCGCCACAGCCTCGCCCCCGTTCTGGGCCATGCCCACAACGCGCAGATGCCCGTAAGGCGCGAGCAGGCTGCGCACGCCCTCCATAAGCAGCTTGTGATCGTCCACCAGCAAAATGCGGCAGACCTCGCCCGGAATATCACCCATTGGCACGGCTTTGCGGCTCTCGCAGCTGATGTTTCGGCCAACTAGGGCCTGTTAACACTATGAGAAATTTTGTTCTCTGCCATGGAAGGAATCCTTTTTATGAAGGGAGTATACGCTTCGGTATTCGACCGGAATAAAAGGATTCCTGACGCAGGCAGGGGGAAAAAGAGCCATGGTGTTAACAGGCCCTAATGCAGCAGGAGCCGCAGGGACATACTCACCCAAACGCCCCAAGGGTGACAAATTTTTTATAAAATGAACAGAGAGGCCATGCCCAAAAAGATAAAAAAGCCTGCGCCGTCGGTGATGGTGGTGAGAAAAATGCTTGAAGCCTGCGCGGGGTCACGCCCCAGCGCCCGAAAAATAAGCGGAATGGAACCGCCAGCCACAGCGCCCAAAAGCATGTCGCACATGAGCGCTCCGCCCATGACGCCACCCACCATGGGCAGGCCCGTGAACCACCATGCAGCGAAAAAGGCCACCACGGCCATGGCCATGCCGGTGACAATGCCGATCTTGCCCTCGCGCACCACGGCCATCCATGCTTTTTTCTGGTCAAAACGGTCTGTGGCCAACTGGCGGATCATCACCGCCAGAGCCTGCTGCCCCGTATTGCCCGCCTGGTTTGCCACCATGGGCATGAGCACGGCCAGCACGGCCATCTGGGCGATGGAGCCCTCGAACATGTAGACCACCGAGGCCGACAGGGCGGAATTTATCATGTTCACAAACAGCCAGGGCAGGCGCTTGCGCACACTCTCAAGCCAGGGGGTATCCACGCTTTCTTCCGGGTCGGCACCCACCATGCCCAGCATGTCGGCGCTGGCTTCTTCGTGCATGATGTCCATGATATCGTCATAGGTGACCACGCCGAGAATATGTCCCTCGTTGTCCACAACGGGCATGGCCATAAAATTGTAGTGCGAGAGCAGGCTTGCCACTTCGCGCTCGTCCGTATCATAGGTGACGCTGACAACGCTCTGGCCCGAAACCGCGTCGCCCACGATGGTGCCGGGCCGCGCCAGCATGAGGTCGCGCAGCGAAAGCACGCCCACAAGCACCTGATGCTCGTCCACCACGTAGGCGTAGTAGGGGCTTTCCTTGTCTTCCATTTCGCTGCGGATATGGGCGATAGCTTCATCTGCCGTAAAATTTCTTTCCAGCAGGATAAGCTCGGTGTTCATGACACCGCCCGCAGAATCCGGGTCAAAATTGAGCAGGTTGCGCAATTCTTCCGAATCTTCGCGGTCAAGCTTTTCCAGCAGGGCGTCGCGGTGATCCTCGTCCAGTTCGTCCAGCACGTCGGCGGCGTCGTCGGGCGACATCTCGGCAATAATCTGGGCGGCTACGTCGTCGTCCAGATTTTCCAGCACGTCCACGGCCATGTTCTCGTCCAGTTCGGCCAACGCCTCGGCGGCGTCTTCCTTGGACATGCGGCTCAGGGTGCTGACCTGCTTTTCGAGACTCAGATTCTCAAGATGGTCGGCCATGTCAGCCGGATGCACAAACTCTGCATCGGCGTATTCAGCGGCAAAGTCTTCATCATGGGCGTCTGGCCGCTCCGCAGCCGACAGAGGGGTCGCACTTGTGGGCAGGGTGTCTTTTTCAGACAAAAGATGGGGAAGTACTACAGGGGGCTGCGCGCTGCCGGGCTGTTCCGCAGGATCGGTACGGAATTTGTCGTTGTGCTGATCTGCCATGGCGCGCCTTTAATCCAGTCTGTAGCCGAAGTGGAACGGTCGCGCCAAGGCGCAACCCTGCAACAAGGAGCGGCAAAGCCCCGCCATGGCAACAGCCGATGGCAGCCCCCAAACCCGCACACAGTAGGCGGCACGATAATCCGGGGGACTTTTTGCCTACCCCGGCAGCCAGCCGCAAAACACTGCCGACTGTTAAGCAAAAAACGCGTGATTGTCATCAGCACGCCATGCTTGTGAAAAAACTCATGAAGTCCCGGCAGCTTGACGCGAAACACGGGGCATTCTATCTATTACACCACACCCGTATTGGGCAACCGCCGCAATCGGGCCATATTTACAGTCTTGCAGCGTGTGCAACGCGCGCCCTGACGGGCGAGTTTCCACTTAGCACGTGCAAGAAATGGGGACAAGCGCAATGTTCACGCCCTGGGCCGCATTTTTCTCTCCCGAAGGTCAGCGGCTACTCCAAAAATCCATCGATCTCGCTCTTGAGGAAGACGGCCCTGAAATGACCGCTCTGGGGCTTTTCGCTCCAGGATCCTCCATGAACGCCGTTATCCGCGCCAAGGAAGATACCCTGGTTGTGGGCCTGCCCGTTATCGGCGCTGTTTTCAAAAGCCTTGGCGCGCCGTTCACATGGCGCGCTCTGGTCAGGGAAGCCGCCCCAGTGCCCTCCATGACGGAGGTTGCGCACATCACGGCCCCTGCCACGGCCATGCTCAAGGCCGAACGCGTCATTCTGAACTTCATCACCCATCTTTCAGGCATTGCCAACCTCACCGCCCGCTATGTACGCGAGCTGGAAGGCACTGGCGTGCGTCTGCTCGATACCCGCAAGACCACTCCCGGTCTGCGCTGGGTCGAAAAATACGCGGTTCAGGCGGGCGGCGGGCACAACCACCGCAAAAACCTGACCGAAATGCTCATGCTCAAAGACAACCACATCGATGCCGCTGGCTCCATCACGGCGGCGGTTGCCAAACTGCGGGCGCATTACGCACACTGCCCGCCCATCGAGGTGGAGTGCCGCACCCTTGACCACGTGCGCGAAGCCGTGGCCGCCAAGGCTGACCGCATCATGATGGACAACATGGACGGCCAGCGCCTTTCCGAGGCTCTCGCCCTTGTGCCCCGCTCCATTGAAACGGAAGTGAGCGGCGGCGTGCGGCTGGATACAATCCGCGCCCTTGCGCTCACCGAGCCACGCAGGCCCGATTTCATTTCTGTGGGGCGTCTGACCCATTCCGCAGTGTCGGCTGATTTCAGCATGACCCTGCTGGCAGTGTAACCGCAGCAACAGCCATGCCTGCGATCCGCTGCCATACTTCCGCACACCGCAAACTGCCAGCCGCGGAAACAGCACGCTGACCCACGGCGACAACCATACGGCGACATTGCGACAACACAGTGACATCACCGGAACAAAATTCCGCATTTGCCACTTCTTTTTTCTTACTGCCTGCTGAGGAACCTGACATGCAAGACACAAGCGCTGCAATCGCATCCCTGAAAAAACAGCTTGGCGCGAATCTGTGTATAATGGGGCACCACTACCAGAACGACAACGTGGTGCGCCACTGCGACATCACCGGCGATTCGCTGGAGCTTGCCCGCCGCGTTCCCGGCATTGACGCGGCCCACATTGTTTTTTGCGGCGTCTATTTTATGGGTGAATCTGCCGCTCTGCTGGCAAAACCCGGCCAGAGCGTGCACCTGCCCAGCCTGGACGCGGACTGCCTCATGTCGCGCATGACGCCGGCCCCCCTGGCCCGCAAGGTGCTGGAGCAGCTTGCTGCCACAGGCCGCAAGATCATTCCGCTGGCATACGTCAACACCGATCTGGCCCTCAAGGCCGTGGTGGGCGAATTCGGCGGCGCGGTCTGCACTTCCGCCAATGCCAAAACCATGCTGCGCTGGGCGCTGGATCAGGGCGACGGCGTGCTCTTTCTGCCCGACAGGCATCTGGGCAACAATACCGCCGAAACTTTGGGTATCAGCCAGGATGACCGCCATGTGCTGCGTGTAGGCGCTGCGGGGCTGGTACAGCCAGAAACCCAGCCCCTTGACCGCACGCTGCTGCTCTGGCCCGGCTGTTGCGCCATCCACGCACGCTTTGAACCCGATGATGTGGAGGCCATCCGCGCCGAATACCCCGGCTGCCGCGTCATCGCCCACCCCGAATGCAGGCAGGAAGTCATTGAAGCCTGCGACGGCGCGGGTTCCACGTCATATCTCATCAAGGAGGCGGCCCGCGTAGCCGCCGAAGAACCGGGCACGACCCTTATTGTCGGCACGGAAAATAACCTTGTGCACCGTCTGGCCGAGCGCCACGCGGGCCAGTGCCGCATCCTGCCGCTGGGCCATGCCATTTGCGGCAACATGGCCAAGGTTACGGAAAAGAAGCTTCTGGCCACGCTGCAAAACATCGCCGCCGGAGCAGCGTCGCCTCTGCATATTGAGGAGAACCTCTGCCCCCCCGCCCGTCTCTCCCTAACCCGCATGCTTGAAGCCTGCGGTAACTGAGGTTTGCGCCGTGAATTCTATTCGCCGTCATGTGCCCGTGCTGATCATCGGCTCGGGCGTTGCCGGATGTACCGCTGCACTTACCCTTGCCGACTCCGGCTGCGACGTTCTCCTGCTCAACGCGGGAGACAGGCTGGCTGACGGCAACTCCGAACTCGCCCAGGGCGGCATCATCTATCAGGCAAACCCCACGCCAGAACATCCCTCGGACGCGCCAGCGCTGGAAAAGGATATTCTGGTTGCAGGGCACAACTATAATTACAACAAGGCTGTCAGTTTTCTGTGCGCGCAAGGCCCGCTGTGCGTGGATGAGGTGCTCATCAAACGCGCCCAGGTACCCTTTGACCGCAATGAGGACGGCACGTTCAACCTCACGCGCGAGGGCGGGCATTTCACCCAGCGTATTCTGCACTGCGCCGACTTTTCGGGCAGGGCAATCATGGAGGGCCTCACCGCCCAGGTGCTGGCCCATCCGCGCATCACACGGCTGCACCGCCGCGCCGCCATCGACCTTCTGACCAGCCACCACCACGCCAAGGCCTCGCAGTACCGTTACGAAGTGCGCAACCGCTGCCTTGGCGCGTACGTGCTCAATGAAGAAACCGGCGAGACGGAGACCATCCTCGCGGACTGGACAGTGCTTGCCACCGGCGGCGTGGGGCAGGTCTTTCTGCACTCCACAAACGCGCCCGGCTGCGTGGGTACTGGCATGTCCATGGCCTTTCGTGCGGGCGTTGACCTTGCCAACCTCGAGTTCATGCAGTTCCACCCAACCGCGCTGTACGAAGAACGCAGCAACCGCCGCTCGCTCATTACCGAGGCCATGCGCGGCGAGGGCGCGCGTCTGCTTGACAGCAAGGGCCGCGCCTTCATGCTCGACCACGACCCCAGAGGCGATCTGGCCCCGCGTGACGTGGTGGCCCAGGCCATGATGGACGAAATGCTGCACACCGGCGCGCCCTGCCTGTATCTGGATGTGAGCGGCGTGGAACAGGACGTGCCCACGCGCTTTCCTACCGTATACGAAAAGTGCCGCGAGGCCGGCATCGACATTCTCAAGGAACCCATCCCCGTGGTGCCAGCCGCCCACTATTTCTGCGGCGGCGTGCTCACAGACGTGCATGGCCGCACCTCGCTGCACGGGCTCTACGCCATCGGCGAATGCGCCTGCACCGGCCTGCACGGGGCCAACCGTCTTGCCAGCACCTCCCTGCTTGAGGCATTGGTATGGGGCGTGAGCAGCGGCAAGGATCTGGCCCACCGCGTTGTGGCCGAAAGCGGCCTGCCCAAGGCTCTTGCCGCCGCCATCCCCGACTGGAAACACGAGGGAGATGAACGCAGGGACGACCCGGCCCTTGTGGCCCAGGACTGGGCAAACATCCGCAATACCATGTGGAACTATGTGGGCATTGCCCGCACAGAGGCGCGCCTGCGCCGCGCCTTTGAAGACATGCGCGACCTTGTGCGGCATATCCACGACTTTTACAAGCGCACGCGTATATCGCGGCGGCTGGTGGATCTTTTCCACGGCTCGCAGACCTCGTACATCATTACGCAGGCCGCGTTGCGCAACAAGGTAAGTATTGGCTGCCACCACCGGGTAGATTAAAGTGCATGTCGGCACGGCCCCTGACTGAACACGTTTTAGCAAAATCGGCTGGATACCTGCGGTGCGCGGCGCATGCCCGCACTGCGGTCTGGTCGCTGAAGTTTTGAAGCTGGAGAAACCTGAATGAAAAAAGCATATTTGCCAGCCGCCGTGGTTATTCTGATCGCGGCGGGTTTTCTGGGTCTGTTTTTCGGCCTGAGTCCCCTGGTGGAGGGGCAGGTGCAGAGGGGCATCCAGAGCATCGGCATCTCCGGCGACGGCATATCCACGCAGGCTGCGGTGGACAGGGTGGAATTTTCTCCCCTGTCGCGCACCCTGACCCTGTATGGCCTGCGCCTGCGCGGTGAAACGCCCCAGGGGCCACTTGCGTATGAAGTGGCGGAGGTTTCGCTGCGTATTCCCCTGCGTATGCTGCTGGCCTATACCCCCTTGCGGCCCATAGTGCTGAAAGATGTGGGCATGATGCCCGTGGCCGAAAACATCGTGGTGCGCAATCTGGCCCTGCGCACGCCCGAGGCCCGAGGCTCGGTGCAGCGCGAAGAAATTGACGAACTGCGCAGCCAGAGCGAGCTTGTGGCCCGTTTTCTTGACGGCGCCCCCATTGACGCGCTGGCCGCCACGTACCTCATGAGCGCAGACAAGGCGCACAGCTTTTTCCTGAGCGTCAGTCTTCCCGGCAAGGAAGGCCTGACTCAGCTGACCATTAAAGAATCACTGATCCGGGGTTGGGACGGCGCTTCCGTCGAGCATATGCGCATTGAAGACATGCAGAGCCGCCTTGATGGGCACGAGAGCATGCGCATGGCGAGCTTTGAAGCCAACGGCCTCACCCTGCCGGAGCTGGGCCTGCTGCACCGCCTTATGGACGCAGCCGCCATGAGCGAAAGCGATATGGATGCAGCCGTTAAGGCCCTTGGCCCAGTTGTGGAAGAAATCCTTGCTGCCGACCCGCCCCTTGTGCGGCAGGTGCGTGCCTCGGGCATGACCTTTGCCGTGGAAAACGGCAGCGTGACTGTCGGCAACGTGGGTTTTGACTGGCTTTCCAACTCGCCGCGCCACACAACCAGCTTTATTCGCGATCTTGCGGCCTCCAAAAGCCTGCTTGAAGAGGCATCCGGCCTTGCCATGCCCGCGCTCAAGGCCAACATGACCTTTGAAAGCCTTGCCCTGAGCACCGCCTCGCACAGAAAAACCATGTCCATCAAGGCCGAAGGCCTCGCTGACGTGGACTGTTCGTTCACCCTCTACGATGCCGGAATCATCAGCACAAGCGAACAGGCCCTGCTGCTGCAAAGCTTCAGCGATCTGCGCCTTGCCGTGAAAGATCATGGGGCTCTGGCCTGGGTTGGCCTCAACCTTTCCCACGACGGACGTGCAGCGGCCACGGCCTTGCACCAGACCCTGGACAAGGGGCTGGATCTCGCCCCCACCCAGCAGAACAACGCCATCCGTCAGGCCCTGCTGACCTTTGTGCAGCGCCCCGGCCAGCTTGAAGCCACCAGCGCCAAAGGCCAGCGCATAGGCATTCTGCAAATGCTGGCCGCCCTGAACGACCCCGGATCGCTGTTTACCTGCACCGCAGTTCCCGGCCAGAAAACGCTGGAAGAGCAGATCAACGCCCTTGCGGCGCAAACCGCCAAAACATCCGCACCCGCCGAAGCAGCGGGAAAGTAGCATATGCGCAAACTCTGTCTCAAAAAAAATGAAGATCGGCGTCTGCGCGCCGGGCACCTCTGGATTTTTGCCAATGAGGTGGACGTAAAACAAAGCCCTCTCACCGACTTTGCCCCCGGCGAAGCCGCAACCCTGTGCGACTGGCGCGGCGCGCCCCTTGGCAGCGTGTGCGTCAATCCGGCTTCGCTTATCTGCGCCCGCCTGCACAGCCGCAAACCTGATGTGGAGCTGGACGAAGCCCTGCTGGCCCAAAGGCTGGAATCGGCACTGGCCCTGCGCCAACGCCTCTACCCCGGCCCATGGTACCGCCTTTGCCACGGCGAGGGCGACTTTTTGCCCGGTCTGGTCATTGACCGCTATGGCGACCACCTGACCGTGCAGGTCACCACTGCGGGCATGGAGCAAAGGCGCGAGGCGCTCACAGCCGCCCTGCACACGCTGCTGCATCCCACGTCCATTCTCTGGGCCAACGATCTTGCCGCGCGCGGGCTTGAAAACCTCTCCCGCGAGCAGCAGAGCGAAGGCCAGTTGCCCGAAAGGCTGGAAGTGCCGGAAAACGGCTGCCGCTTTTTCACGCCCTGCGCCACAGGCCAGAAAACGGGCTGGTTTTACGACCAGCGCCCCAACAGGGCGGAACTGGCGCGCTACGCCAAGGATGCCGACGTGCTGGATATTTTCAGTTATGTTGGCGGGTTCGGCGTTACCGCAGCGGCTGCGGGCGCGCGCTCCGTCACCTTTGTGGACGCCTCGGCCCAGGCGCTCGCCTTTGCGGAAGAAAACGCCAGGGCCAACGCCCCCGGCTGTGAAGCCCAGACCCTGTGCGGCGACGCCTTTGACCTGCTGCGCCAGATGCGCGACGAGGGCCGCCGTTTTCAGGCCATCAGCCTTGATCCCCCGGCCTTCATCAAGCGCCGCAAGGACGCGGCCCTCGGGCTGGCGGCGTACCGTCAGGCCAATGATCTGGCGGTGCAGCTGCTGGCGCCGGGGGGCATACTTGCCACCTCGTCCTGTTCGCACCATCTTGAAACGCAGTCTCTGCGCGCCTGCTTGACGCAGGCCGCCGCCAAGCGCAAACTGCATGCCCGTATTCTTTTTGCCGGGGGCCAGGGGCCGGATCATCCCATCCACGCCGCCATGCCCGAAACGGCCTATCTTAAGTGCTTTATCGCCCAAGTGGGCGCGTAACTAGAAGGATTTGACATGCTGAACAAAGTCCGCCTGCTCACCCCTGGCCCCACGCCTCTGCCGGAGCGCGTACGTCTTGTGCTTGCCAAAGACATGATCCACCACCGCAAAAGCGAATTCAAGGCCGTGATGGGCCGGGTTCAGGAGCGCCTGCGCGTGCTGTTCGGCACGGGCGATGTGGTGCTGCCCTTGTCCTGTTCCGGTACGGGCGCCATGACGGCGGCGGTGTACAGTCTGTTTACCCCCGGTCAGCGCGTGCTGGTGGTTGAGGGCGGCAAGTTTGGCCAGCGCTGGCGCGAGATCGCTGTTTCGCGCGGGCTTGAAGTCACCACTCTTGAAGTGCCGTGGGGCGAAGCCGTTGACCCGCAGGCTGTAGCGACGGCCCTCAAGGCCGACCCGGGCATCGCGGCGGTGCTTATCCAGCACTCCGAAACCTCCACCGGCGTCCTGCACCCTGTGGAAGAAGTGGCCCGCATCACCCGCGATACCGACACCCTGCTGCTGGTGGACGGCATCTCAGCCGTGAGCCTCGCGCCCTGCCCCATGGACGAGTGGGGTATCGACTGCCTTGTCACCGGTTCGCAAAAAGGCCTCATGCTGCCCCCCGGCCTTGCGCTGCTGGCGCTCTCGCCCCGCGCATGGAAAAGGGCCGAAAGCGTCACGCCCGGCTGCTTCTATTTCAACCTGCCCAAGGAACGGGCCAAGATCGCTCAGGGGCAGACCCTGTTCACCTCTGCGGTGAACCTTGTGGTGGGCCTGGACGAAAGCCTTGAAATGCTGCTGGAAAACGGACTTGAAGCCATTTACGCCAAGCAGTGGGCGCTGACCATGCTGGCCCGCACAGGTGTTGCCGCCATGGGCCTTGAGCTTTACGCCAAAACCCACTTTGCCTGGGGCATCACCAGCGTCATGCTGCCTGCTGGCGTTGACGGCACCGAGGTGCTGCGCATCGCCATGGACAAATACGGTGTGTGCATGGCTGGCGGGCAGGATCACATGAAGGGCCGCATGGTGCGCATAGGCCATATGGGCTGGGTGGACTGGGCCGATCTGGTGGCCGGGCTGCACGCCCTGAACCGGGGCATCATTGAGGCGGGTGGACACTGCGGCGCGCGTGATTATCTTGAAGAAGCGCTGGCGGCCTACCGCACCGCCCTGGCCGGCAAGCCGGGCGAACCGCTGCCCCTGATCCACAGCTAGGCAGCCGCCCTTGCCCCTGCCATGAGGGGCCGCGCGCGCAACGGGCGCAAGGCCTTGCGCTGGCGGTGAAAGCTTGTATGTTGGACGCAGGCATTTGGCGCAAACTGCTGTTACCGTAACCGTTTACGTGCCACGAGGTCGCCATGAGTGACAATAACTGCGGCTGCAAGGCCGATGGCCCCATGCCGGAAGTGACGTTTTCGACCTTTATCATTTCGCTGGCGTCATCGGCTCTGGTGCATCTGGGCGAAGTGCCCAATCCCGAAACCGGCGGTACGGAAACAAGCCTGCCGCTGGCAAAGCACAGCATTGACGTGCTGGAAATGCTGCGCGCCAAGACCGAAAACGGGCTGGAAGAACAGGAGCGAAAGCTGCTGGAAAGCATCCTCTACGAGCTGCGCATGAAGTTCGTCATGAAGTGCGGCCCGGACTGCGCCTGTCAGTCAAAAAAAGCCTAAGGCACTGCAGTGCGGCACAAGCAGCGACAATCTGCCGTCTGCGAGACGCGGCCCCGTCACTACCATTGACCATAGTTTCCAAAGGATCGGCGGCATGAAGACAATCAATGTGGGTCTGGTGGGCATTACCGGCTACGCGGGCATGGAGCTGACGCGGCTTCTCGTGAGCCATCCTTCCATGCAGCTTACCATGGCCTGTTCGCGGGCGGAATCCGGCAAGCGGCTGGGGGATTTCTATCCTTTTCTGAACCACATGCCCGGCGCGGATGTGGTCATCAGCGTTTTTGACCCGCAGGAAGCCGCCCGCCAGTGCGATGTGGTCTTTCTTGCCGTGCCCGCAGGCACAGCCATGGACATGGCTGAAATGCTGCTGCGCGCCGGGGTGAAGGTTGTTGACCTCTCGGCGGATTTCCGCCTGCGCGACCCCGAAACCTATGCCACATGGTACAAGCGCGAGCACGTGTGCACCGATCTGCTGCACAAGGCCGTGTACGGCCTGCCCGAGCTGTATGCCGCTGAAATCGCGGGGGCCAAGCTTATCGCCAACCCCGGCTGTTACCCCACCTCGGTGATTCTGGGCCTGTACGCCGCCATCAGGAATGATCTCGTCCATACCGACGACATCGTGGTGGACGCCAAATCCGGGGCCACCGGCGCTGGCCGCAAGGCAGCCGTGCCTACGCTGTTCTGCGAAGTTTCCGACAATTTCCGCGCCTACGGCCTGCCCACGCACCGCCACACGCCGGAAATCGAGCAGGAGCTCAGCCTGCTGGCGGGCCACGACATGCGGATTTCGTTCAACACGCATATCCTGCCCACCAACAGGGGCATTCTTTCCACCATTTACACCAAGCTCAAAAATCCCGGCATCAGCCTGGACGAAGTGCGCGAGGTCTTTACCCGCACGTGGGAACACAGCCCGTGGGTTCGCATTTTGCCCAAGGGGGCTCTGCCCGAAACCCGTTTTGTGCGCGGCAGCATGTTCTGCGATCTTGGTCTTGTGGTAGACCCCCGTACAGGACGCCTCATCATCATTTCCGCCATCGACAATCTGTGCAGGGGCGCATCCGGTCAGGCCATGGCCAACGCCAACCTCATGTGCGGGCTGCCGGTAGAAACGGGCCTCAATACTTTGGCCCCGCTGGCCTAGGGCCTGTTGACGCATACTATTATTCAGGGCCCGGCAGAAAGGCTTTTTATTCCTGCTGCATGCGGCACGTGCGCGGCATCGGTAAAAAGCCTTTCTCCTTGCCGGAACCGCCGGTCATGGCCGAACACCTGCCCCGGAGAATGCCGCCAGAGTTTTGCCCGCCGGTCACACGCGGGCCGCAAAAAAGGAATGCCCATGCAACTGGAAACCGCCTTTCAGAAACCGCAACTGTGCCACAGCCTTCTTGATCGCCTCAACCGCGCCCTTGATGGTCGCACAATGCGCTTCATGGAGGTGTGCGGCACCCATACAGTTGCCATCTTCCAGAGCGGCCTGCGCTCGCTCCTGCCCAAGTCGGTAACGCACCTTTCCGGTCCCGGCTGCCCCGTCTGCGTCACGCACGATGCGGAAGTAGCGGCCTTTCTTGAGCTTGCGGGCCGAGACCGCGTCATCATAGCCACCTTTGGCGACCTTTTGCGCGTGCCCGGCCCCGGCGGCCTCAGCCTTAAACACGCCCAGGCTCAAGGCGCGCGGGTTGAGATTGTCTATTCCCCGCTGGACGCCCTGACCCTTGCGACGGCCAACCCCGGCGATACGGTGGTCTTTCTGGGCATCGGCTTTGAAACCACCGCCCCCACCGTGGCAGCCACACTGCTCACAGCACAGCAGCGCGGGTTGAACAACTTCTGCGTGCTCTCCCTGCACAAGCTTGTGCCCCCCGCCCTGCGCATCCTGCTTGAAGACAGCCAGTGCGGCGTGGAAGCCTTTTTGCTGCCGGGGCACGTTTCCACCATTCTTGGGCTGGAACCCTACGCCTTTCTGGCGCGTGATTTTCATGTGCCCGGCATCGTGGGCGGCTTCCAGCCCGCCGACATTCTGCTGGCCCTCTGCCTCATGGCCGAACAGATGCGCGATGACAAGCCCGATGTGGTCAATGCCTACCCCCGCGCCGTGGACGACACGGGCAACCCCCGCGCCCGCGCCCTGCTGGAACAGTTTTTCCAACCGGCGGACGCCCTGTGGCGCGGCATAGGCCGCATACCCCAGAGCGGCCTGACCCTGCGCCCGGAATATGAGAGCATGGACGCCATGAAGCGCCTTGACCTCACCCTGCCGGACGTTCCCCCCCTGCCCGGCTGTCGCTGCGGCGATGTGCTCAAGGGGCGCATTACCCCGCCGGACTGCCCGCTTTTCGGCAAGCGCTGCACCCCCGCCAATCCTGTTGGCCCCTGTATGGTTTCCACCGAGGGCAGCTGCGCGGCCTACTTTAAATATTCGGAGCGATAATGGACGATTGCCTTCTTCTTGATGCTGGCAGCGGCGGCAGAGCCTCGCAGCGCCTTATTGCCCAGTGTTTCATGCGTCATTTTGCCAATCCCCTGCTGGAGCGCATGGACGATGCGGCTCTTTTGACCGATATTTCTGGCCCGCTGGCCATGAGCACCGATTCCTACACGGTGACGCCCCTGTTTTTCGCAGGCGGCAGCATTGGCAGTCTGGCAGTGCATGGTACCGTCAACGATGTCGCCATGCTGGGGGCACGGCCCCGCTACCTGAGCTGCGGATTCATCCTTGAAGAAGGCCTGCCCCTCGAAACCCTCGAGCGCGTCGTGGCCGACATGGGCGCAGCAGCCCGCGAGGCAGGGGTGAGCATTGTGACGGGCGACACCAAGGTTGTGCCGCGCGGTGCTTGCGACAAGATTTTCATCAATACCACTGGCATCGGGCAGGTATTTGCCTCGCCCTCGCCCTCGGGCCACAATGCCCGGCCCGGCGATGTGGTGCTGGTCAGCGGAGCCATGGGCGACCACGGCCTCACTGTCATGGGCAGTCGCGAAGGCTTGTCCTTCCTTACGGACGTGGCCTCGGACTCCGCCCCGCTGAACCACATGATTGAAGACATCATCAACACGGTGGGCGAGGTGCACGTGCTGCGCGACCCCACGCGCGGCGGGCTTGCCACAACGCTCAATGAAATCGCCGAGCAGTCGCAGGTGTCCATCCTGCTTGAGGAGGCCAGCGTTCCCGTTCACGAGGCCGTGCGCAACGGCTGTTCCTTCCTCGGCATGGATCCGCTGTACCTTGCTAACGAGGGCAAGTGCATTTGTATTGTGCCCGAAAGCAGCGCCGAAGCAGCCCTTGAGGCCATGCGCCGCTCGCCCTACGGCAAGGAAGCGGCCCGCATCGGCACAGTAACGGAAGGCAAGGCGCAGGTGGCGCTGCAAACCCGCATAGGGGGCCGCCGCCTGCTGGGTATGCTGGAGGGCGCGCAGTTGCCCCGCATCTGTTAGGGCGTGCCACTACGGTTCTTTTGCCCCCTCCCCACGTCAGAAAGACTTTTTATTCCGGTCGAGTAGCATCCGCGCTACACGCCCCTTATAAAAACGCTTTCTTCCTTGGCAGGAGACAAAACACCTCGTAGTGCAACAACCCTGGAATAACTTGCCCCGATAATTTTCCAAAGCAATCCGAAAGCAGAGATAGTTACGGAGAGTCCCCTGAAACTGTTGTCTTTGTTTCAACCGAATGCAGGAGTCTCCTGCCTGAAAGGAAATAGTATGGATTCCACCTATCAGCGCGCCATGAACGCCAATGTGACCCCGCAGATTTTTTCCACCATGGTGAGCAATGCGCAAAAGGTGGCCGAAGCCTTTGCCGGTTCCGGCTCCACCACTGTGGATGCAGAGAGCATTGCCGCCGTGTTCAGCCGCATGGTGGTTGCCCAGATCGAAATGTTTGAAAAAAAATAGCCTTCCGTTCACAGGAGGCGAGGGAAGGGTGAACAACCTCCTGGAACATTACATCTAATTCACCCAGGGCGACATGTCCGCCCCCTTGCGCAGGGCCTCGCGCACTTCAGACCAATGCCTTTCCATATCTTCCAGCCGGGCCAGCAGTACATCCTCCGCCGGGGTGCGCGCCAGCACTGCGGCCACGGCCCCCTGCTCGAACACCAGCCGCCTGTCTGCCGCCAAGGCCAGCACAGGATCGTGCGTTGCCATGACAATAATCTTGTCCGAGGCCAGCAGCAGATCAAGGGCCTTGCGCTTGTCCACTCCGGCATTTTCAATTTCGTCAATGAGCAGCACGGGCGACCAGCTGAGCAGGGCTGTATCCGCAATCATCAGGGCGCGCGACTGCCCGCCGGAAAGCTGGGTCAACTGCGTATACCCGTCAAAGGATTCACCAGCCAGTTCGTTGGCGGCGGCAAAAACCCTGGCCGCAGCGGTTTCGGGGTCTGCCACCTCGCGGCTCAGGGCGTGGGTGCGCAAAAAATCCATCACGCCCATGTCCAGCACAAAATTCATGTTCTGGGTCAGCTGGGCCACCAACCTCCCCTGTAGATCAAAGCGCGTGTCTTCATCGGGTTCCGCGCCGTTGAGCAGCACGGTGCGGCCCGTTGGCGTATCGCCTGCGGCCAGTGACTCAATATCGCTCAAAAAGCGGCTCTTGCCTGCACCTGTTGGCCCCAGCAGGGCCGTAATTTCACCGGGGCGGAAGTGAATATCCATTTTTTCCGGCTGGCCTGTCTTGGCGCGCCCAGGGGTCAGGCTCAGGCTGCGCAGGGCCAGTTCCATGTTTTCACGCTCCATGGCCTTCTCCAAATTCCGCCTTTTTGACGTTGCCCTTCTGGTAGCGCGCGCCGATGCGCATTTCGCTCAGGCAATAGGAGCAGATGGCCGCGGGCATGGCAAAGCGCAGCCGCATGTCGGTTACGGAGGCAATGTCCGGGGCAACAGCCATGATGGCGGCAAGCTCCGCGCAGCCCTGCCCGGTCAGGCCGTTCACGTGGCGGATAACGGCCCGCTGGTTCATCTGCCGGATGCGGTAGCGGTAGACCTCGCGCTCTGCCTGCGACACAAGATCGCCCTTGGTCACGGCCACCACATCGGCCAGCCGCAGCATGGGGCCGATTTTTTCCGGCGCGTCTATGCCCATGAGGTTGTCGATGACGCACAGGGCCAAGGCCCCGCGCAGATGGGGCGAACAGCGGTTGCACAGGCCTGCAGTTTCAATAATGCAGATGTCGGCCCCGGTTTCCGCGGCCCAGGCAAAGGCTTCTTCCAGATTGGTGGCAAAGAAATGGTCGGGGCAGAGCCCGCCGGAAAGCGCGACGGAAACGGGAATATCCGCCGCCGCGTAGAGTTCGTCATCGCGGGTCTGCAGGCAGTCAAACTTGATGACGGCGCAGGTTGCGCCCCGCGCCCTCAGAGCCGCGCCAGCCCTGACCACAAGCGATGTTTTGCCGCACGCGGGCGGCCCCGCCACGGTTATGAGACGCATGCCGTGCCCGCCTGCAACCGCCGGAACTTCAAGGCTAGGATATCGCGCAGGCTGTTCACGTCGTTGCTTTCCACAAAATCCCAGCCCACCCATTTGAGCTTTGCCCCTGCGGGCAACTGCGAGGGGCGCGAACCGTCCACGGGGATGAACCAGGCGGCGCTGTCTATACCGCCAAAGCCATTGGCAAAAAAGTCCAGCACCGGTGCCAGACGCTCTTTTTCTGATTTTTTTGCCAGCAGATAGAGGGGGCTTGCGGCTGCGCCGTCCTCGGGCCAGACAATTTCCACATGCTCCGGCAGTTTGGTGCTTTCGGCAAAAAACAGGGGAATGATAAAGATGCCCCCGGCATCGGGAGCGGCGGTGCCGCAGACCTTTGCCATGCGCGAGGAATGCATGAAGCTTTTGATGTTGGCGGCAAGCCCGGTAACGCCCGGTTCGCCAAAATCCTTGTACTGGTTGAGCAGCACGGCATCGGCCATGTCGTCGCCATCGCCGCACATGACAATCTGCCCGCGATAGCGTGGGTTCATGAGGTCTGCCCAGTTTTTCGGGGCTGGCAGACCGTCCAGCTTTTTGTGATCCACCAGAAAAATGTATGGGGTCACGCCGTAGATGGTATAGGCCCCGGCAGGGTCAATCAGCCCGGCATCGGCATACAGGGGATTCAGCACACGGGGCTGCACACTTTCAAAAAAACCCGTGCTGACAAAACGCCGCACAAATTCGCCGCGCCAGAAGTCGCCGTAGCCAATGGACGCTATAACGGCTGGCAGTTTGTTTGCGTCCGATTCCATATACAGCGGATCATAAGGATCAACTGAAGTGCAGCCCATGGGGATATGCGCCGTCAGGGGCGGGTTTGCCGCTGTGGCAATGGCCTCGATGCGCTCCTTGACCACAAGCTTTACCGGGCAGGGGGCATAGAGCAGCAGGTCTGTTTTGCCTATGACGGGGATGTCGTCCTGTTGCTGCAATGACTGCATGAGATGTTCAAGCCTTTTCATGGCGCCTCTTTCCGCAAAAAGTTTGGGAACCACTCTGGGTAGAGCAAGGAGCATGCCGGTCATCAAGGATGTACAACACACGGAGATATAACATAATTTACTTTTCATTCACTAGAATCCGGACAATATTGTATCGCCGCCTTACCGCGATACAATATTGTACGCATTCAGATAGAGCCTCGATCTGCTGCCAGAGCGTCCCCAGGGCTGTCTCTAAATAAATGATTTTGCGCCAAGGGCAAGAAAAAGGCTTTTTTACGAAAGGAATGTACTTGCTTCAGCCGTTGCTTAAGGCGTTGCGACACAGGCTTAAAGCGTTGTGACGCAGGAAACTACGCTTGAAGACAGCAGGTGTAACGACACAGTTACATCGTTGCAATCGCTGTCGCCATCCGTACGCCCTGCGGGCAACGGCTGCCGCGAAGCTACGCCTGAAGACAGCATGCGTAACGACACAGTCCGTTCCATGCAATCGCTGTCGCCATCCGTAAGGCCTTCGGCCAACGGCTGCCGCGAAGACAGCAGCGCTGAAGGTACATGACTGGAGTAAAAAATGGCCTTTTGACGCAGCCAGTTGGACAAAGAATTATTTAGAGACAGCCCCTAATCCAGAGCGCTGACAAGCAGCATTATGTTCAGCACGGTCACGATGCCGGTCAGGGTGTAGAGCAGCAGCTTTGTGCCCCTGCCGTTGGCGTATTTGCCCATGACCTTGGGGGACGACGTCAGCGCCACCAGAGAAACCATGGTAATGGGCAACTGCACGGAAAGGGCCATCTGCGAGAGCAGCAGCCCCTTGAAGGGATCGCTGGTCAGCCAGATAAGCACAAGGCCGCAGCCCAGCGAGCCAACAATGCCCATGACGCTGTGCTTGTCCCTGGTATTGTAGGGTTCCCCCGCCATGCCCGAGGTCATGATGCCTCCCGCCATGCCCGAGGTGACGGACGAGGCCACCCCGGCGAACAGCAGAGCTACGGCAAAAATCACCGAGGCGTTTTCGCCCAGTAGGGGTTTGAGCAGATCGCGCGCCTGTTCCAGTTCCGTCACATGTTCCCCGGCTGTCCAGAACACCGCAGCAGCCAGAATGATCATGGCGCTGTTGATGGCCCAGCCAACCAGCATGGCAAAAAGCGTGTCGAAAAATTCATAGTCGAGCCGTTTTTTGATAAAGGCATCGCCCTCAAGATTCCACTGGCGGCTCTGAATAATTTCGGAATGCAAAAAAAGATTGTGCGGCATGACCACCGCGCCAAGCACGCTCATGATCACCAGCATGGAACCTTCGGGAAAGGCTGGCATCACCCAGCCCACGGCAGCCTGCGGGAGCCATCCGGCGGGCACCAGCCAAAGCTCGTACAAAAAGGCGATGCCGATCAGCGACACAAAACCGATGATCCATTTTTCAACCTTGTTGTACGAATTGAACAGCAAAAGGCCGCCAGCGAGCAGGGCTGTGAGGGTAGCGCCGATAGGCAGAGGAATGGAAAAAAGCATGCGCAGGGCAATGGCCCCGCCCAGGATTTCTGCCATGCTGGTCATGACCGAAGCACCAAAGGCGCTAAACAGCACAAGACGGCCAATGGTGCAGGGAAAGTACTCCGTTATGGCCTCGGCCATGCACTTGCCCGTCACAATGCCAAGGTGCGCCGCATTGTGCTGCAAAACGATGAGCATAAAGGTAGAAAGGCTCACCATCCACAGCAGGGAATAACCGTATTCCGCTCCGGCGGCCAGATTGGCGGCCCAGTTGCCAGGGTCGATAAATCCAACTGTCACCAGTAGCCCGGGCCCCACAAATTTGAGGAACTCTTCACCCTTGTGCGCAATGCCCGACACATTGCATTTGCTCCAAAAGCTTGTCGCGTTCATGCAAAACCTTCCCGATCTTTAATTTGATTAACCGGCGGCACGCAGCCTGACCGCGCAGCAACACCGGATGCAGACGTATTGCAACCTGACGGTATACGCACTCATGGGCAGCAGGCAAGCGCGACCTGCCCCACTTGCGCGCACGGGGGATAATGCGTATGTGTCGCCATCCCCCATCGCCTTTTTCATGTTACATTTGCATTTCAGATATTAAGCTTCTGGAAAACAAACCGATAGCTTAGTATGCGTCAGATCCGCCAGGCTGGACGCACGTCCATTTCAGATTGAGCAGGAGCCTTGCTATGACTATCAGACTGCGCGTTATCCTGGGATTCCTTTTTACAATTATTGTGATGGCAGCAGGCACCCTGCCCTTCATGGTCATGACCATGCGCAACAATGCAGAGGAAAGCTATATTTCCAGCTCCTCAACCCAGTTGCGCCTCATGAACAACTATGTGGAAACATTCATCAGCGGGGCAGAACGCGACGTTGCCCTGCTGGCGCAGGAACCCTACATTGCTGAAGCTGTGGGGCTTTTTCCAAACTTCTCCAACAATAAAGAAGCGGACGTTTTTCTTCGCGCCGATCTCTCGGTAGACGCCTTCAAAACCGTTCAGCCTCTGGTGCGGCTTGACGAAGGCTCCGAAGATTACGTGGAAGCCTACGCGGGCTACACTGACGGCAGCTACGCCACCTCTGCCGACAATGCCAAGGTGCCCGCTGGCTACAACACCAGCAAACGCCCCTGGTACACGCAGCGCGCGGCTTCGGCGCAAAAGGTGGGTCTGGCCGACAGCTACCTTTCCATCACTGGCGAACTTGTGGTGGCCATCACGCACAAAATGTTTTCGCGCCGGGGCGACTTTACAGGCGTTCTGGGCATTGACGTTTCGCTCAACGGCCTGTCGCAGCGTTTTGCCGAACTCAATTTCGGCAAGACCGGCTACTTCATGCTGCTTGAGAACACGGGGCGCATCCTCTGCGACCCGCGCGACAAGGATATGACGGGCAAGATCATCGGCAAGGATGTGCAGGACGCCGGCCTTGTGAAGCTCTTCCAAACCAAGGACGGCTCTCTGCAAACCGTTGTGAACGGGCAGGAAGTGCGCGCCAGTGTGCTCACCACGCCGCACGGCTGGAAAATTCTCATGCTCCAGTCCGAAGAAGAAATTTTTGCGGCCACCAACACCGCAGTGCGCGCCAGCGTAATCATTACCCTCAGCGTGGCCCTGATCATGCTTCTGATCGCCTGGACCATAGCGAGATCAATCAATCGGCCCCTGAGCCTTATTGTTAAAGAGGCCGACAAGGTCGCCACCGGCGATCTCAACGTGAACCTTGACGCCCGGCAGTTCTACGGTGAACTGGCAGAACTGCACGCTGCCCTGCTGAACATGGTGAGCAATCTGCAGGAAATGATCACCACCGCCCGCCAGAAGGGCGAGGAGGCCGAACAGCAGACAGCCCTTGCAAAAGCCGCCACAGAGCAGGCCGAAGAAGCCCGCAAAGAGGCGGAAAACGCCCGCCGCGAGGGCATGCTCTCTGCCGCCGTGCAGCTGGAAGAAGTGGTGAAGGTCATATCCTCGGCGTCAAACGAGCTTGAAGCCCACATCGGCCAGGCCAACCACCTTTCGAGCGAATCGGCCCTGCGCCTCGGCGATGCGGCCACAGCCATGAACCAGATGAACGCAACCGTGCGCGAAGTGGCGAGCAACGCCTCGTCCGCTTCAGACATGTCTGACCAGACCAGAGCCAATGCCGAAAACGGCGAAAAAATCGTGCAGCAGGCCCTGCAAAGCATTGACCGCGTGCACTCGGTTTCCATGGCGCTCAAGGATGACATGGGCACGCTCAACGAGCATGCCCAGGCCATCAGCCGCATCATGAACGTTATTTCAGACATAGCCGACCAGACCAACCTGCTGGCCCTCAACGCCGCCATTGAAGCCGCCCGCGCTGGCGAGGCCGGGCGGGGATTTGCCGTGGTGGCCGATGAAGTGCGCAAACTGGCGGAAAAGACCATGGCTTCCACCAACGATGTGGGCAACGCCATTGCGGCCATCCAGCAAAGCACATCCAAGAGCGTGCAAAGCATGGACAACGCCCTTGAACAGGTGCAGACCGCCACAACGTTCGCCAACAAATCGGGCGAAGCCCTGCGCGAGATCGTCAACAACGCGCTTTCCACAGCCGATCAGGTGCGCGCCATCGCAACTGCCAGCGAGGAACAGTCCGCAAGCAGCGAAGAGATCAACAAGTCCATTCTTGAGGTCAACGAGCGCTCCGAGCAGACGGCCCACGCCATGAACGCCGCTTCCGGCTCTGTGGCGGATCTGGCAACTCAGGCGAGTACCCTGAGCAAGCTGGTGGCCGACATGAAGCGCGGCTAACGCGCCCAATACCTTGCAACACCCATCGGGGCGTCCACCATGCAAAGGCGGACGCCCTTTTTATTGGTGTGCGCCAAATGCGGCAGAGCTTTGCCCGGCGCATGTGCAACTACAGGCTTGCGCCACGCAATTGTAACAAATCCATCATACATAACAGTCGTAAGCGCGGGTAGTTATTGCCCAGATGTTTACGCCAATGCCACGGGAGCACACGATGAAACCTTCGGCTGTTATGAACAACAGGGAGCTAAGCTGGCTCAGCTTTAACGAACGGATATTGCAGGAAGCCCGCGACCATTCCACGCCGCTTATGCAGCGACTGCGCTTTCTGGGTATTTTTTCCAGCAATCAGGACGAATTCATCAAGGTTCGCGTGGCATCCCTTGTGCGCCTTACCCGCTCCAAGAGCAAAATAAAACCGCTGCTCATGGGCGGATTAACCCCGGATGAAGCCTTGCAGCGTGTCAACGACAAGGCCGCCACCGCGCAAACGGCCTTTCGCGAAACCTACGAGGAAGTGCTGGACGCAATGGAGCACGAGGGCATACGCGTGCGTGACGAAACCGAACTCAGCGAAGGCCAGGATGCCTTTTGCCGGAATTATTTCGGCAATGTGGTCTACCCGCAGCTGGTGCCGCTTATTCTGAACAAATCCGCCCGGCTGCCCTTTCTGCAAGACAGCCAGATATACCATGCCGTCAAGATGGAGTCGGATGCTGCCCCCGGCAAATGCCGCTATGCTGTATTGCGCATCCCCGTCAACGCGGCCTGCCCGCGCTTTATAGAAATGCCCTCGTCACCCGGCTGCCACGATATCATCTTTGTGGACGACATCATCAGGCTGTGCCTGAACAATATTTTCTTCATGTTCAACTACGACCGCATTTCCGCATATACCTTCAAGGTAATGCGCGATGCGGAACTGAGCCTTGACGACGACGTGTCCAAAAGCCTCATTGAAAAAATGGAAGAGGGGCTGGAACACCGCCTGCGGGGGCGCCCCGTGCGCCTTATCTACGACAGCGCCATGCCCGAAGACCTGCTTTTTCTGCTGGCCTCAAAGCTCAACCTCAAAAAAAGCGAGCTAGACCCCGGCGCGCGCTACCATATGATGCGCAGCCTCATGAACTTTCCGCGTGTGCGGCCAGACCTGGAAAACGCCGTCATGCCCGCCCTCACCCATCCGGACATCAAACCCTTTTCCAGCATTCTCAAGGTGGTGCGCAACAAGGATATTCTGTTGCACTTTCCCTACCATACTTTCAATCATGTGGTGGAATTTCTGTGCGAGGCGGCCATCGACCCCAAGGTGACGGATATCTCCATCACCCTGTACCGCACGGCTGACCATTCACGGATCATCAACGCCCTTATCAACGCGGCGCAGAACGGCAAAAGGGTCACGGCCTGCGTGGAGCTCATGGCCCGCTTTGACGAAGAGCGCAACGTCAAGAGCATCGACATGCTGCATCAAGGCGGGGTGCGCGTCATCCACGGCCTCAAGGACCTCAAGGTGCACAGCAAGGTCATTCTTGTGGAACGCGCCGAGGGCGGCAAAAAAACAGGCTTTGTCTACATAGGCACCGGAAACTTCAACGAAGACACGGCGCGCCTCTACAGCGATATGGGCCTTCTGTCCGCCAATCCCGGCTTTGCGGAAGACGCGCGAACCATATTCAATTTTCTCAACGCCTCGCACAAGCCGGTCTCGTGCCGGGAGCTGGTGGCGGCCCCCCAGTGCATGCGCGCCTTTTTCACCAACGCCATCGAGCGCGAAATCCGCAATGCCAAGGCCGGAAAAAAGGCCTATATCCACGTAAAACTCAACAGCCTCACCGATGAATCCATGATCCGGCTGCTTTACCGCGCCAGCAAGGCCGGGGTGGAAATACGCCTTATTGTGCGCAGCGCCTGCTGCCTCAAACCGCAGATTCAGGATCTGAGCGAAAACATCCAGGCCATCAGCATTGTGGACAAGTTTCTCGAGCATGCGCGCATTGCACTCTTTTGCAACAACGGCAGCGAGCTGGCCTACATTTCGAGCGCCGACTGGATGCCCCGCAATCTTGACCGCAGGCTGGAGGTGGCGGCCCCTGTCCACTGCCCGGCCCTGCGCCAGAACCTGCGCGATATTTTTGACATCCAGTGGGCGGACAACGTCAAGGCCCGTATTCTTGACGGCACCGGCGTCAACAAATACAGCAAGGGCGAATCTGTGGCCCCCTGCCGCTCGCAGACGGTGCTGCACGAATATTACAGCCGCATGGCCGCACGCCCGGCGGCTGATGCGCCCGCCGCCGAGTCCCCGGCCAGCCGGGGCAACAAGGTGCGAACGCCCACTGCCAAAAGTCGAAAGCCCGCGCGCAAAGCGCCAGCCGTGCGCGGCGATACGGCTGGCGCGCTGGCAGAAACCTAGCGCTGTTTGCCATTCAAAGGCATGGCTGCTCTGGCTGAGCGCTGAAAAACCGCGCCGATGTGCAGGCATTCAATGTAAATAAGCCCAGAAGGCGCAAGCTTCCCGCACGCCCCGTCCCAAAAACCAGTGTATATTCCTGCGGTCTTGGTGTAGTATTGCCGAACAGCGCCTCAGGGCGCGCAGTACTGCCGCAAGGCATTTCACCCCTGCCGCACGAGCAGTTTGCAAATGAAGTGAATTAACTGCTCTGCAAGGATTTTTCTGAGAATCCTTGCCGCGAAATGCGCATAGGCGGGCCTTGCCTGCCGCAACCGAGTATTTCAAGTGTTAAACGCTCCAGAGGAGACAGCGTGAAACCCAGCATGCTTGCCGCCATTGACGTGGGCTCCAACGCCATACGCTTTCTCATCAGCAATGTTGAGGAGCTGAGCCCCGACAAGCCAGTCAAAAAAAATGCCTACCTTCGTATTCCTATTCGCCTTGGGACGGATGTTTTCCTTTATGGGGCCATCTCGGAACAAAAGCAGGCCGCCTTTGTGGACGCCATGATCGGCGTTGCCCACATCATGCGGGCCTACGGGGTTGACCACTACCGCATCTGCGCCACCAGCGCCATGCGTGATGCCGCCAACGGGCAGGACATCATGAATCTGGTGCGCGAAAAAACAGGCCTGCGCATAGATATCATCAGCGGGCTGGAAGAAGCGCAAATTCTCTTTAACGCCAATGCCCTGGCCCGGTACACCGATGTGGACAGCGCCCTGTACGTGGATGTAGGCGGCGGCAGCACAGAGGTGGTCGCCCTGCGCGACGGCAAGCTGCAAGAGGCTTTTTCCTTTCAGCTCGGCACGGTGCGCATTCTTGCCAAGGCAGTGAACCCGGCGGAGCGCGAGCGCTTTGCCGCAGAAATGCGCAGGCTGGGCGAAACCTACGCGCCGGAATGCGTCATTGCCTCCGGCGGCAACATTAACAAGGTTTCAAAGCTGCTCGAAAAGCGGGACGGCAAGCCTGTTGGCGCGCCGGAACTGCGCGCTCTGTACAAGGATCTGCTGGCCCTGCCGCTTGAAGGCCGCATGGAAAAATACAGCCTCAACGCCTACCGGGCGGACGTTATTGTCCCGGCACTGGACATATTCCTCGGCGTGGTTGACATGTCGGGCGCAAAGCAGCTTGTCATACCCAAGATCGGCCTTGTGGACGGCATCATCCGCCATATGTGGCTCAATGCGGACAACCTTGAAGACCGGGCCTGCCCCAAGGCGGTACAGTAGAGCACTTTCACCCTGAAATTGCTCTGACGATACGTGTTGGCGGCCGTTCCGGCTTATCAACGCAAATTTCCACCTGTTTGCAGCGCTCCGGCGTCCATGGGGGCACCGGCTTTTCGCTTCGCCCATACAGCACTGCGGAGGAATCATGCCCACAACGCCACTGCGTTTCCTGTTCATCATTCTGGCGGTTTTTCTGCAAGCGGCTCCCGCACTGGCCGGGCCTGCCTACAGGGTGGCCGCGCCCAGTAATCCGCAGGAAGACAACTGGCTGCGCCGCGAAGGGTTTTCCATCACTTTTCAGGTGGATGAAGCCCGCTGCAAAAAGGAATACGGCGCGGACTGGTCGCGCCAGTGCGCCTCTTCCCCTGCCGGGGAGGAAGGCCGCGTTGTGGACGGCGTGCGCATGACCCCGCCCGTGGCTGGCGTGTGGCGCTGGGTTGACGACTCCACCATGGAGTTTACCCCCAAGGAACACTTGTCGCCCGACACGCGCTACACCATTTCGCTGGAAAAAGTGGCTTTGCCGGGACGATTCTCTCTCAAGCGGCAGGCCGTGTACGCCACCCAGCCTCAGGCCGTGCGCGTTGGCAAGGAAACCTTCTGGATTGATCCCTCGCCCAAAGGCGCGCATGCCGTTTCCGTGCCCTTGCGTTTTATCTGGCCCGTGGGCACGCAGGATATGGATGGCCGCATTACCCTGGCCCCCAGCGATGCCAAAAGCGGTCTTGCCTTCGGCTCGCCCCGCCTTGTGTGGAACGAACGCCGCGACGAGGTTGTCGTCACCGCGCCCGTAACCGCACTGCCGGAAAACAACGCCGCCGCCCGCATCAGCATCAAGGGTTTGCCCGCCTTTGCCGAGGGCTCGGGCAAGTGCGTAGTCGTTGCGCCCAAAAAGGATGCCAAGGCCCCGCCGAGCGTGGAGGCCCTCTTCTCCATCACCGGGCGCGCTCGTCTGATGGATGTGACTAAAATTACGATTAATCCTGTCTATGACGACAAGCTGGACAAAAAATTCCAGATCGAGGTCAAAACCACCCTGCGCGTCCTGCCCACGGAGCTGCTGCGCAAGCTTGAGCTTATCCAGTTGCCCCGCAAACTCACCGCCGAAGCCGGAAAGGACGCTGACTGGACAAAAATGCCCGCCATCAGCCCGATGACGTTAAAAACGGCACGCGTCTCAAGCCGGAGCTCATGCAGGCAGCCGATGAACCGGCAGACCGTATTTTGCTGCGCATTCCCGCAGAGGCCGGACGCGGCCTGCTTGCCGCCGTGGACAAGGGCCTGCCCTCCACAGCAGGGCCGGAAACCGCGCAGGTTCGCCGCTTTATAATGACTGTGCCCTCCCTCGGCTCCGAAGTGGGCTTTTTGCAGCCCGGCAACGTGCTGACCCTGAGCGGTCAGAAAAAACTGGATATTTACGCCACGGGTCTTACCGCCGTAGCCTGGCGCGCAGAGCGCATACGCGATCCTTTTCTGGCTCTCGCCGCAAAGGAATCCGGGTTTGAATACCCCACGGCGGATATGGACGTCATGAGCGATGTGGTGGAAGGCCGCATTGAAGTACGCAAGGAACAGGCTGGCGCTTCGTCCTTTCCCGTGCTTGATCTGGCCCCCCTGCTGCGCGGCGGCAAGGAACCCGTGCACGGCCTCATGCGCATAGAGCTGACAGGATACAACGGCGATAAATCCATTGCCTACGCTGCCCGCCTGCTGCTGGTTACAGATATGGGCCTGACCGTCAAAATGGCAGGGGACGGTGCGCGCACGGTCTTTGTGCAACATCTGGGCACCGGCCAGCCCGTGCAGGGTGCGGAGGTGCGCCTGCTGGGCCTTAACGGTTTGCCGCTGCAAAGCGCCGTCACCAACGCGCAGGGGCGCGCCGACCTGCCGCCCGCCAATGGTCTTGAACGCGAAAAACGCCCGGTGGCCGTGGTGGCTCTGGCCCCCACCGCCGCAAAAACCACCGATGCCGGCAAGGACGCTGGCCCGCAGGATCTGGCATGGCTCTCGCTGGACGATGCCACCCGCATGGTGGATTACAGCAACTTTGCCATTTCAGGCCGCCACACCTCGGCGGATGGCCTGAGCGCCTCGGTTTTCAGCCAGCGCGGCATCTACCTGCCGGGCGAAACCCTGCACTTTGGCTGCATTGTGCGGCGGTTTGACTGGCAGCCCATGCCCGCCGGTCTGCCGCTGGAGGCAGTGCTTGTCAGCCCCACCGGGGCGGAGGTCATGCGCCGCGCCTTTACCGTGGGCGAGGATGGCCTCAATTCCTTTGACTGGGCCTGTCCCGAAGATGCTGCCGTTGGCTCGTACCAGCTGGATGTACGCCTGCCGGGCGACACCACCCGATCCGGCGCTTCGCCCGTTTTGGGCAGCACCCGCGTACGCGTTGAGGAATTCCAGCCAGACACCCTGGCCCTGGCGGCCTCGTTTACGCCCGCAGCGCCCAAGGGCTGGATACGCACCGGGCAGGACGCCCCGGCTGTGGAGGCTCAGGCGCGGCTGGACAACCTGTATGGCGAACCTGCTGTCAATCACCGCGTTCAGGCCACCCTGCGCACGGAAAAAAGCCACCTGCACTTTGCGGGATACGAAGACTATACATTCTATGAGCCTGCGGGCTTTGAGGGCGAAGGCCAGTCTCTGGAACTGCCCGCTGCCTTTACCGACAGCAAGGGCATAGCCGCCTTTGCCCTGCCGCTGGGCAGGTTGCAGGCAGGTACCCTGCGCGGGGCCGTCCAGATCGAAGGCTTTGAACCAGCGGGCGGCAGGGCCGTTACCCGCCAGCTTGATGCGCTGTTCTCGCCTCTGGCGGTGGCCCTTGGCTACAAGCCTGAAGGCGAGGTCAACAACCTTGATTATATCCCGCAAAACGCCAAGGCCTCCCTGCGCCTGCTGGTGCTGAACAACGACCTTGCGCCCGTAAACCTTGCCAAGGCCGAAGCCGTATTTTCAGCCCGGCGCTACGTCAACAGTCTTGTGACGGATTCCAGGGGCGAATACCGCTACGATGCCACTCCCGTTGATACGGAACTGACGCGCAAAACCCTTGATCTCGGAACGCAGGGCCTCTCCCTGCCCCTGCCCACCACGGATGCGGGCGATTTTCTGCTCACCGTGCGGCAGCCGGACGGGGCCGTGCTGGCGGTCATTCCCTACACGGTGGCTGGCGACAGGCTTGCCCAGCCTTCGGCACTTTCCACAGAATCCCTTGCCAAGGGCGATCTGCGTCTCAGGCTCGACAAGCAGCAGTACGCCCCCGGCGACACCATCAAGATGCGTATTTCCACGCCTTACGCGGGCGCGGGCCTCATCACCATTGAGCGCGAAAACGTGCTGGCTCAGGCATGGTTCACGGCGCAGGCTGGCGAAAGCGTGCAGGAAATCCGTATTCCCGCCGATTTTCAGGGTCGGGGCTACGTGAACGTTTCCTACGCCCGTTCGCTGGATTCGGACGTGGTCTACATGAAACCGCACGTTGTTGCCGTGGCTCCCTTTATGGCGGGCATTGACCAGCGCGATCTGGGCCTTGCCCTCACCGCCCCGGCGCGCGCCTTGCCGGGTGATACCGTCACCGTGCGCCTTACCTCCCGGATGCCGGGCCGCGCGCTGATCTTTGCCGTGGATGAGGGTGTGCTGCAACTTACGGGCTTTACCACGCCAGACCCGCTGCGCGACCTTTTGGGCGACCGGGCGCTGGATGTGAGCACCGCCCAGATATTTGACCTGCTCATGCCCGACCATGCGCGCCTGCGCGGGCGCATTCCCGGTTTCGGCGGCGATATGTCCGGCCCCGGCGGGCGCTTCCTCAATCCTTTCAAACGCAGGGGCGAGCCGCCCTTTGCCCTGTGGCAGGAAATTGTGCCAGTGGACGCCAAGGGTACAGAGGTGCGCTTTACCGTGCCGCAGTACGCCAGCGGCAAAATCCGCATTATGGCCGTGGGCAGCGCCGCGCCCAGGCAGGGCCTTGCCCTGGCGGGCAGAACAGAGGCTTCCATGGAAGTGCGCGGCACACTTATTCTCAAACCCCTGCTGCCGCTGGCTGCCGCCCCCGGCGACGAGTTTGACGGCGCGCTGGTTGTGGCCAACACCGTTGAAGGCAGCGGCCCCGGCGCGCGGGTGCGCGTGAGTATGGAAAGCGCCTCCGGCGGGCTGGCCTTTGCCCAGGAACCCGCACCCCAGACCGTGACCGTGGATGAAAATGGCGAGGCAACCATCAACTTCCGCATGCGGACGCAGGATGTACTTGGCGAAGCCGCCGTGCGCTTTACCGCGAGCCTTGAAAATCGCAAGGCCGACAAAGCCGGAGCGGACAACATCGGGGCAGACAAGCCCGTCATCCGCACGCAGACGGTATCCATACGCCCGCCCATGCCGCGCCTGCGCACGGAGAGCGTTACCCCGCTGCGCGGCCCCACAAGCGTCGACGTGCAGCGCAACCTGTATCCTTTTGAGGCTCAGGGGCAGGCCAGTGTGGGCGCCATGCCCGTGCTTGCCCTGCGTTCGCTGCTTGCGCGGCTGGACACCTACCCTTACGGCTGCACGGAGCAGCTCATAAGCCGCGCCATGCCCTACGCGGCCCTGCTGGGTTCGCCCGAGGCACGGCACGAGGTCTTGCGCAATCCCAATATCAGCCCCGAGGCCATGCTCAAGCGCGGCAACAAGGTTATCAGCGCCGCATTGAGCGCCATCATGGGCAACTTTACCCAGTATGAAGGCGTAAGCCTGTGGCCCGGCGGCACGGCCAATGATTTTGTCACTGCCTACGCGGCGGACTTTCTGCTGACCCTGCGGGACAGCGGAACCGTCACGCCCGAGGGGCTTTCGCACAACCTGCTCGACACCCTTGAATCAATTGTGGGCCGCTCGCCCACAGACATGGCCGATGCCCGCGTCAAGCTCTACGGGGCCTGGATTCTGCAACGTGACGGGCGCATCATGACGCAGGATCTGGAGCGCATCGAGCAGTGGCTCAAGGACAACTTCAAGGGATGGGAAAACGACATAGCCGCCGCCTTTCTGGCGGACAGCTACGACATGCTGCGGCTGCGGCGCAGGGCCGAGCAGCGCATGCCTGCGGTACTCACCCGCTGCGATGACGAATTCATGAGCAACGGCGCTGCCCGGGCGCTGCACGCCCTCATGGTGGTGCGGCACTTCCCGGAAAAGAAAAAGAGTCTGCGCATGGCTGACCTGCTGGACAGCGCCTTTAGCACCAACGCCACCACTGTGGATATGGGGCTTGGGGCCAGAACCCTGCTGGCCATGGGTGACGCAACCGCCCTCAAGGCGGACAGCCTCAACCTGACCTGCCAGCAGTACGCGCAGGGCTTTAGCCCGGCAGAGGGCAAGGCGTCGCCTCTTGGCGGAGCGCTTGTTCTTGATGCGCCGGGCTGCACCCGGTACCGCGTCGAGATGCCGCAGGGCGAGCCATTACTCAGCCTGCTGGTAACTACCGAGGGTTTTGACCGCGCGGTCATGAGCGATGCCTCCAATGGCATCAACCTGCAACGACGCTACCTTGATTCCAAGGGCGAGGCTATTACCACGGCCAGGCTTGGCGATGTCATCACGGTTGAACTGGCGGTTCAGGCCAGCGGAGAAATCAACAACGTTGTGTTGCTGGATCTGCTGCCCGGCGGCTTTGAACCCGTGCTGGAAAAGAACGGGCAGAGTCAGCCGCAGGACGGGCTGGTGCGCTACGAACGCCGCGAAGACAGGGGCATCTTCTTTGTGGATCTGAACGGCGACCGCCAGACCTTTACCTACAAGGTGCGGGCGGCCTCCAGAGGGCGCTTTGTGCTGCCCGCCGCCACTGCGGAAGCCATGTACAACCCGGCTGTAAACGCCCGCACGGGCGGCGGTAATGTCACTGTCGAATAAGCTTCTGGCCTGGTTCCGTATGGCTTTGCCGCTTGTGCGGAACCGGGCTGCCCATATGCCAGACGCCTTCTGCGCCCTGCTGCGACGCAGAAGGCGTCTGGCACTTGCCACAGGCGTGCTGGCCCTGCCGTTGGCGGCCCTGCTGCTCTGGCTGGCCTTTGCTCCCTGCCCGCACCCGCTGGCGGGTGTGGAATTCTCGCGCATGGTGCTGGACAAGCGCGGCGGCATCATGCGGGTCAGCCTTTCCGCCGATCAGAAATACCGCATCCGCACACGGCTGGCGGACATTCCCCCTGCTGCCGTGGATACTGTTTTGCGCTACGAAGACAGATTTTTCTGGCATCATCCTGGCATCAATCCCCTTTCGCTCTTCCGAGCTGCCGCAGGCATAGTCACGGGAGGCCGCCGCATGGGCGGCTCCACCATCACCATGCAGGTGGCCCGGCTGGCATACGGGCTGGAAACCGGCAAAATGAGGGCCAAGCTGCGGCAGATGCTGCTGGCCCTGCAACTGGAATGGCACTACAGCAAGGAAGAAATCCTCGAGGCCTATTTCAACCTTGCGCCCTACGGCGGCAATGTGGAAGGTCTGGGCGCTGCGGCGGTGTGCTATTTTCACAAAACAGCCGCCCAGCTTGCCCCTGCGGAAAGCGCCGCCCTCATGCTGGTGCCGCAAAACCCCTCCCGCCGCAGACCGGCCCGCGACAACAAGACCTTCAGCCAGGCAGTGCGCAGGCTCAACGAAACATGGTTCGGCAAAAGGGAATACGCTCCTCTGCGCGTCTACGGCCCGCAGTACATGCCCTTTGTCGCGCCGCATCTCAGCACCGAGCTGCTGCAACGTCCCGGCGCGGACACACTGCGCTCAACGCTGGATACTACAGCCCAGCGCCGCATAGAACGCCAGCTTGCCCGTTTTGCAGCCCGCCACAGCGCTTACGGCCTCACCAACTGCGCTGCCCTGCTGCTGCATTGGCCCAGCATGGAAGTGCGTGCCCTGGCAGGCTCCGCCGATTTTTTCAACAAATCCATCGAAGGGCAGGTGGACGGCACTCGCGCGCGGCGCTCCCCCGGTTCCACCCTCAAACCCATGATCTACGCCCTTGCGCTGGAGCAGGGCCTCATCCATCCGCAAAGTCTGCTGGCAGACACGCCGCATAGTTTTGCGGGCTATGATCCGGAAAATTATGACGGCGCGTTCCGTGGCCCCCTTTCTGCGGCAGAAGCTCTACGCGCCAGCCGCAACGTGCCAGCCATAACCCTCGCAGCCAAACTGACCCGTCCGAGCCTGTACGAATTTTTGCGCCGCGCCGGGGTGGAGTTTGCCGATGGCGCAGATCACTACGGTCTGTCTCTGGTGCTTGGCGGGGCGGAAGTGAGCATGCGCGAACTGGCTGGCCTGTACGCCATGCTTGCCAACAAGGGCGTTTGGCGGCCCCTGCGATTTCTTATGGACGAAGCGCCATCAGCGCCCGCCCTGCCCCTGCTGACGCCGGAGGCTGCCTTTGTGACCCTCACCATGCTGGAAGCGCCGGACCCGGACAAAATGGCCCGCTCGCAGGGCGGCGCAGTGCTGCCCGTGCGGCTCAAAACCGGTACGTCCAACGGCTTTCGCGATGCCTGGGCCGTGGGCCAGTTCGGCCCCTACGTGCTGGCCGTGTGGGTGGGCAATTTCA
>JASGGT010000002.1:0-62969 GCA_047602655.1 Desulfovibrio sp.
CAGAGCCGCAACAGTGGGGCTGTGTCAGACCCGCGCCTGGTGGTCCATATGGACAACACCTAGGCCGCGTATTGCTTGGTGAATGACAGCGCATTCTTCGTTGGAGGCGTGCGAGGTTCCCATCCAGAAGATGGTATCAAGACGGTTGACCGTCTGCCCCTTGGCGTTCTTGAGAATAAAGTCCTTGTCGCGGGTGTCTTTAACCCGGCGGGCAATCTGGGCCAGGGTCCAGTCCCAGTCTTTTTCCACCCAGTGATCGCTGTTGGGCGCGCGATAAAGCGGCTTTTTCAGGCGGTGATCGTTGGTGTACATGCTGAAGAGCGCCGCGCCCTTGGCGCAGAGCGCACCTTCGTTAACGGGAAAGTCCGGGTCGCCCTCTGTGGAAACAAGCTTGCCGTCACGCACATAGGCGATGACCTGACAGCAGACCGAACAGAAGGGGCAGACGCTGATGACTTCCTTGGCGCCTTCTATCTTAAGTTTTACGGCGTAAGCCTGGGCCTCGCCCAGGTCGAAGCCCAGCTGCCCCAATGTGAGGCAGAGAACTCCTGCACCGACGCCCTTGAGGAAGCTCCTCCGGGTGCTTTTCATGATGACACTCCTTTTTTAGGCCAATCACGCAACGAAGGTCAGAATTCCTGCGGTGAGCAAGACGCCTCTGAACTGCGTCAACTAACAAGATGGAGATTTGTTTTCACCATAGTTGAAAAAACGTGATATCGCAAGATACTTACATTTTTTTAAAGGGAACCGACTCTATTTGTGACCATTTTCCCAATGATAGAATTTTACATGCCATTTCACGGTGATGGAACACTATAATTGATAGGATTGTACACACAAACAGCATAAAGTGGTTGATCTCCACCTTCCAGCTATCGTTGGAATAGTTATGTTTTTTTCTTAAAATTTTGCTTCTCTTCCCGGTTATTGGTGATTCTATCGCACAAAAAAAGGCTCCGAAAAAAATTCGAAGCCTTCGTAAAACAGGTCTGTTCGTTTTTGCGCACCGGGCGCTAAGCTATTTACCGAACCAGCACTTGGGATAGGTGCAGGTGTGGCATGCCAGACAGTAGCCGCCCTCGCCCATGCGGGCAGCCTCGGCGCGGGTCAGGCCGCGGCCTGCCAGCATGCGCGGCAGCACCAGATCAAGGAATGTTGTTTTAAAATACAGGGCGCAGGCGGGCACGCCCAGCACCTGCATATCGCCCTGCGGGCCGGGAATGCGGCCCATGAGGCTCATGGTGCCGGGCAGAATGGGCACGCCGTGCAGCACGTCTGTCAGGCCAGCTTCCACAAGGGCCTGACGGGTCACGTCGTCCGGGTCAACAGAAAGCCCGCCCGTGGTGATCAGCAGGTCGGCCCCGGCCTCGCGCATGGCGGCCACGGAGGCCTGCATCATGGCTTTGTCGTCCGGTACGATGTCGGTGCGCACCACTGTGCAGTCCAGCATGCTCACCTTGGCGGTGATGACAGGGATAAACTTATCTTCAATAATACCCTGAAAAACTTCGGTTCCGGTCACAAGAATGCCCACGCGGGCCTTGCGCAGGGGCAGCACGCGGAACAGGGGCCCGCCTTCCAGCGCTTCCAGCGCCTGACCAAGCCGCTCGCGCGTGATGTGCAGCGGGATGGCGCGGGTGCCGCAAAGCGGGCCGCCCTGCTTGACCAGTGTACCATCCTGACGCGAGGCCACCATGACCTCGGGTACCAGATTGAACCGCGTCATGCGTTCCACATCCACGCAGAAGAGTCCGTTACAGGCAGCCATGAAGTCAATTTTGCCTTCATGGGGCGGCAGTTCGTAGGTAATGCCTTCGCCAGCCATGCGCCGCGCAAAAATTTCGGCCACCTCATCTTCATGCACCTGAGCCTGCGGATCGCCGAAGCGCCTGCCCGCCGGTCTGGGCGGCATCATCGTCCGTAATTCCACGTGGAAGCGGCCATCTGCTGCAACCGGCAGATATCGCCCACAGAAATGCGCTGCCCGGCCTTGAATTCCGGCCCCTTGAACTGGCCGGGATCAATGCGGGTCATGTCGTGCGCCACGGTTTTGCCCACGGCTTCTTCCACCGGCACAACACGAACGCCCGTTGCGGCCTTGTGGCGCTCTGCGGCAAGGGCCTGACAGTCTTCCTTAAGCTCGCGCCGCGCCAGCACATAGGGGGCCTCGCCCTGGCAGCCGCGACACACGGGGCCGTCTTCCACCGGATAGGCCTCGCCGCACACAGGGCAGCACAGAATACGCGTCATGTGCTTGTGCCCCATAAACCGCCGCTTGACCGTGATGGGCTCCACCTTGCAGATGCTGTCTCCCGCGGCTTCAATTTCTGATTCCAGCAGGTCGATATCCTGATCCTTTTTGGCCTTTTCCTTAAAGAACCAGGCCTTGAGTTCGGGATAGGCGGCCATCTTCACCGGATCCAGACTCACGCGCACGCCCTCGCCCGTGTGCTTGTCAAACAGCGACACGGCGTAGCGGCCCAGATTGTGAATCTTCATCCAGTTGTTGCCGATACTGCACAGGGTGAGCAACTGCACCGCGTCAGGCAGGCACTTGCCCGATTCCACCACGGCCTCAAACAGTGTGCCCTCGGGCAGATGACGCTTGGCAAGCTCCACCATATAGCCGCCCACAAGCAGGCCCGGTGCGGCATAACCGTGAAAGTTCTCGGCAAGGCGATGAAATTCCTTAAACGTGTAAGCCCCAATATCCATGTTTGCTCCAGATCGCCGCAGCGGGCTGAACACAGCCAAGTGCTCCGGCAGAGTTTTCACGCGCGTTTTCTCCGCTCGCCCAGGCAGACGCGCAGCCGCGCCGGGTAGCAAATATTTGCTGGCGAGAGCTTCAGCTACCGCCGGATAATCACGATTATTTAGCAGACCGTGAACTTGTAGAGAGACTAATGGGAAGCGCCCAGAATATCCAGCGCCCTTTGCAGGTCATCGGGGTGGTTCAGATTGAAAAAAGGCCGGGCTTCTTCCGGGCCGTAGGGCAAACGGTACTGCCGCTCAAGTGGTACAACCCTGTTGAGCCTGCCGCCGTCAAAGGCCAGCGAATCCTCAAACCAGGGCAAGGCCGCTACTTCATATACGGCAGAAAGGGCCTCTGGTCTGCCGCTGGCCGCGTCAATATAGAGAGTGGCAAGGGTATCCGCCGGGGCTGCATTCCGGGCGGCAAGCAGTTTGCGCAATGTCGGCGCATCCATAAAGGGCAGATCGCAAGAGAGCGCCAGCACGGCAGAGAATCCCTGCGACTGCGCCACGCGCAGGGCCGCAACTACCCCCGCTACAGGCCCGCAGTCGCTTTTTTCATCAAAGATGCACTCATACCCGTCGCGGGGAAGCCCCGGCCTGCACGACACCCAGCACCGAGGCAGCAAGGAGGCAAGCAGCCCCTGCGTGCGGGCCAGCAGATCAGGATTGTCAGATCCGTAAACCCGCAGCAAGGCCTTGTCGCGACCCATGCGCGAGGAAAGCCCCCCCGCCAGCACAACGCCTGCAACGCGCCCCTCCAGTGTGTCCATCATGCCTCCTGCCCGGTCTGTTGTTCCGCACTATGCCTGCAGCAAGTTTGTGCTACAGGTCACAAAAGGCAATGTTCTGCGGAGTTGTATGCCTTGGTTTTTTTGCACCCCGCACCCCTTTGTGATAGGGTTTGGCGATGATGCACCAACAGCCCCCTGTACCGCAAGCATGCATGAGCGAGTCTGAGATCGTTGATTTCCGCTCTGCACCAGTGCAGCGCAAGGCCGCCAGCCTTGCCGCGCATTGCGCATCTGAAATGGAACTCATTGAAAAAACTTTTATTTTTGTGCGCGACAGCATCGCCCACTCGGTGGACTGCGGCGGCACGGCTGTTACGTGCAGCGCATCGGAAGTTCTGCATGTGGGACAGGGCCTGTGTTATGCCAAGGCGCACCTTCTGGCGGCATTGCTGCGCGCCAACGGCATTGCCGCGGGATTCTGCTACCAGTTGCTGGGATTTGAAGACGAACATGACCCCCATAGGGTGCTGCACGGCCTCAACGCCGTGTGGATCAGCGAGCGGCAGGTCTGGCGGAGGTTGGACGCGCGGGGAAACAAGCCCGGCGTTGACGCGCAGTTTTTGCGGGGCGGCCCTGAGCAACTGGCCTTTACCGTTCACCCCCAGTGCGGCGAGGTAGACTACCCCCATATTTTTGCAGAGCCGGATCCCAACGTTATTCTGGCCCTGCGCGGCTACAGCACTATGGCCCAACTGCTGCCCCGCCTGCCGCAACAGCTTGCCTGCCCTGTTTGACGCATGGCCCAGCGCGTGCTGCCCCCCTGCGTGCAGCGTCCCGGTCATCCCTGTTCCATACCGCAACTACACCAACAGCTTGCGGCCAATCTGCCCCCGAGGCACATTGTGCCGCAGGCCAGCATCTGCTATGCTCTGCCCCGCCGCAGGTCAAAGGCCTCGGCGCGAAAGCCTTCCCGGCAACAGCCCGCCACGCGGGCAACACAGCCGCAACGGAGAACGCATGGGTCAGGATATTTTCGACCTTATCATAGTACTTATACTGGTATTTTTTGGCACACGGGGCTTTATCCACGGTTTTGTGGGCGAAGTTGCCGGGCTTATCTCGCTGCTGGGCGGCTTCTGGGCTGCGCACCATTACCACCCCCTGCTTGCGCCGCGCCTCACGCTTATCACTGATCCCTCATGGCGCATCATTGCGGCATACGTGCTCATCTTTCTGGGCGTCATCATTTCGGTGGCCATCCTTGCTCGCATCCTGCAAAAAATACTTTCCTTCTCCTTTGTGTCGTGGGCAGACAAACTGGCAGGCGGCATGCTCGGCCTTGCCAAGGGCGTTCTGCTCTGCTCGCTGGCCCTGCTGTTTCTGCAAAAATTTTTTGCGGGCGCGCCCTTTATGCAGCATTCGCGCGCACTGCCCTACTTCAACGCGCTCATGACCCAGGTACACGGCTGGCTGCCGCCTGACCTTACCGCCCGCCTGGGCATTTAACTGCCAGAATTACCAAGGAAACACGCCATCATGGAAAAGACCGCCCTCGAAGAATTGCAGCTCATCATAGACAAGCTCACCGCCCCCGACGGCTGCCCCTGGGACAGGGAACAGACCCCGGAAAGCCTTACAGAATATATTCTTGAAGAAAGCCACGAACTCGTGAGCGCCATCCGCTCGGGCAATGTGGCCGACATCCGCGAAGAGCTGGGCGACGTGGCCTTTCTGCTGCTTTTTGTGGCGCGCCTGTACGAAAAGCAGGGGCAGTTCAACCTGGACGACGCCCTCAACACCAACCGGGCCAAGATGGTTCGCCGTCACCCCCACGTGTTCAGCAACACGGTTTTTGACAGCCTTGAGGAACAGCTCAAGGCCTGGAAAAAATCAAGCGCGCCGAGCATACTGATGACGAAGGCAAGCCCAAGGGCCTGTTTGACAGCCTGCCCGAGAGCCTGCCGCCGCTTGCCAAGGCCTACCGCATCAATTCCAAGGCGGCCCGCGTGGGCTTTACCTGGCAGGAAGACGAAGAGGTGGAGCAGCAGGTAGAAGCCGAATGGCTGGAATGGCTGGACGCCTCCGCTGGCGGCGATCAGGATGCCCAGAAGCACGAACTGGGGGATTTGCTGTTCAGCATTGCAGAGCTTGGCCGCCGCAAGGGCATCAAGGCCAGTGAAGCGCTGGACTACGCCAACCGCCGCTTTCTCAAACGCTTTGCCCGCATGGAAGAAATCGCCCGCGAGCAGAACCTTGATTTTTCGGCCCTGACCCTTGATGAAAAGGACGAGCTGTGGAACACAGCCAAGGCCGAGGAAACCGCGGCAAAGGCCTGACGGTCGCAACCATGCGTGTCCAGCCATTGCAAAACATCCTGCGGCGGCCCATGCCGCTGACCGCCGGGCTTGCGGCCCGATTGCCCCTGCTGGCCGTGCTGGTGGCGGCTCTGGTGGTCGGTCTGTGCCTTGCGGCCTGCACAAAACACAGTGGTACGGCAACGTCCCTGCGCCGCGAGCAGCCCGCGGGGAGCGCATCCCTGCTGCCGCGCGCGGATCCGGGATATCTGCAATGGCTTGAACGCCAGTCCATGCTTGGCTCCACGCAGGAGCTGACAGGGCAGGTCTCCGGCACGGATCTTATCTGGCGCAACAGCGCCTCTGCGCGGCGTGTGCCCCTGCTGCTTACCGCCGCGCCCAACTGGTTTGACGTGAATCCGCACAGCCTTGGCGCGGGGCAACCAGCCCTGCGGGCGCTGGCTCAACCCGGCGTGGACGCTTTCTGGACGCAGGCGGATTTGGCGGGCTGTTTCTGGCTCCTCTGGGCGAAAAGGGCGACATCTGGAGCGCCCACGCCGCATCCGCACTGCCGATGCCGCATCTGAGGCAGTCGACAACGTCACAGCCCTGCGCCATCCCTCGCTGGGCGTGGCGAGGATTTTTCCGGCTGCCGCAAGCTTGATCAGGTGCAGATGCAGATGGGCGGCGAACTGCCCCCCGCAGCAACAGGGTTGGGGCCGGATTTTATTCTTCAGGCGCGCCGGGCCTCGCGCTTTGACGGCCTGTATGCCATGATGTCTGTGCCGCAGAAAGACTGGGATATTTTGCCAGCCACCGCTGGCGAATGGGACTGTCTGCCCCTGCGCCAGACCGCCGTGGCGGAGTTGCGTAAGCGGGGCGTTGTTCCCGATCAGCTGCGGCGCGACACACTTGACTGGGCAACGCCCGGCGGATGGGCCGTCACCGGCGAAGTGCGCGGCGCGGATGGTCAGGTGCGGCGCTGGGTCTACCGCTACAGCGGCAATGCCCTGCGGCCCGTCCTGCTGTGGCAGGATCCCTCGGGCCAGGCCCGGCGGGTATTTTCCGCCTCTGTTATCCAGCACACGGGCTTGCAGCAGCAAACGCTTGCGGGCATCAGGCTGGAGGCCCTCATGGGTCTTGACGCGCAAGTCGGAGGCCAGAGCGGGGGCAGAACAGACCCTTCAGCCCTGGTTCCGGGGCTTGAAGCTCTGGAATCTCTGGCGGGCGAGGTACACCGCTACGGCGGGTGGGCCGTACAGGACGATGTGCTGCCCCCCTCGCTGACCAAGGCTGTGCTTGCCACCGCCGTGGATTTCAGCCGCGACAGCATTGCCCCGGCAGCCGCCGCATATGGCCTGCTGAGCGGCGATGCCGCGCCCTTGAGCGCACTGCTCAAGGCGTCTCTTGCAGCGGGCGTTGACCACAGCCGCCTTGCGCGTGGACTGCGGGACAGACAATATATTGACTGGCGTCCACTGCTGGATCTGCCGGATGGGCAGGCTCTTGTGCGCCGCGCGCAGTCCCTTGCCAAGGGCGCGCCAGAGGCCTCGGGTTTACCCGTCACCCAGGCGGAGCTTGCCGCTCGCGCCCTCGGGCTTGACGATGCAAGCGCCGTGCGGCCCGACCACGCGCAGGCCATGGAATCAGCCTGTCTGCTTCTGCTGGGCTGGCGCATTGGCTTGCCAGGTCTGACATTTTTAAGCCCGCAGGATATGACGGGCGCACTGGGGCTGCCGCAGGGTTCGGGCAAGGGCGCGAGCGGCGCTGGCAGCGTGCCCCTGTGGGGGGCCACGACCCAGCCCGGCGGGCAAAGCCCCGCCCCCTTGGCCTTTGGCCCGCTGGACATGCAGTGGAGCCGCGAAACAGTTTTGTCAGACAGATCGCCCGTCTGTTGCAGGCCAGACGTGCCACCGGGCTTGCCTCGGGCCGCCTTGTTCAGGTGGCGAACGGCCCCTCGGGCTGCGTGGCGACCCTGAGTTCCCTGCCGGGCGGCGGTTACTGGCTGCTGGCGGCCAATTTTCAGACCGGAAACAACACCTTGCCTGCCCCCTGCCCGCTGGCGCGCAAGGCCCTGCACGTGACGTGCTGAGCGGCCAGAGCCTGCCCACGGGGCGCACCGTGGAAATTGACCTCGATGCCCGCCAGGCGCGACATATCCTGCTTGGCGAGCCGAAAACGTATGAAGGAGCGATGCCATGACCCAGAACAGCGCCCAGAACCCCGAAGACCAGGCTGCCTGTCAGTCTGGGGCCCAGCAGACCAGCGCGGAAGGGGCACATGCCCAGCCCGAGCAATCTGCCAAGGCAGTTTCCCAGCCAGCTGCACCGGCTCCCGAACCTTCGGGCGCGGCACAGGCCGCTGCGAGCGCAGCAGCCACGCCGCAGGCCGAAGGCGCTGCCCCAAGGGCTTCCCGCCCTGTGACGATCTCGGCCAAGGGATTCAGGGGAATGTTCGGCAACTCCGGCAAGGAGGGCAAAGCCTCTGCCGCTGCAAAACCGGCAGAATCCGCTCCTCAGGCTACCACTCCCGGCTTTGCCGACAAGATATTTGACGCAGCCAGCGTTGTTGGGCCGCTTGCGCTTTTGCTCATCATGCTGGCCCAGGCATGGCCCGCCCTTATGGGGCACAGCCTGTACTGCCCGCGCGAAGCCGCAGGCATTCTGGCCTTTACCCAAACTGCGCAGAACGGCATGTGGCTCGCCCCTGTTGGCGATGGCCTTTCGCAGTGGCCCGTATTTTTCTGGTTTTTGCGCGGCATTGAGGCCCTGCTTGGCAAGGCCGCGCCGCAGTTTGCCCATCTGCTCTTTCCCCTGGCTGCCATGGCCGGAACCCTGCTCTGTCTTGTGGCTGTATGGGTTCTGGGCCGTGTTGCCGGGCTGGACCGCCGGGCCGCGCTGGCTGGCGGTATGCTGCTGCTCTGCGCGCCCATTTTTGCGCCGCTCTCCACCTTTACAGGGCCGGAAGCTCTGGCTGCAGCCGTGACTCTGCTTTCCCTCGCCTGCCTTTGCCACGGCTGGCAACAGCCGGGCACGACCATCACCCTGCCTCTGGGTTTTGCACTGGCGGCCTTGGCTGGCCTGACGGGCGGCCTTTTTAATCTTTTGCTGCCCGTGCTGACCAGCCTGGCCTTTCTGCTCTGGCGCTGCGGATTCCGCCGCGCCCAAAAGCCGGACGGCCTCGTGGGTTTTGTGCTTATGTTGGGCATGGTCGGTTGCTGGCTTGCTGTTGTCATGCTCTGGCATCAGCCGGAAGGATACCTCAAGAATCTTGGCGCCCAGCTTGTAACCTGGCCCATCACCAAGGCCACATGGTGGAAGCCCCTTGCCTTTGCGGCCCTTGGCCTGCTGCCCTGGCTGGCTGTCATCTGCGGCGTTTCATGGGCGCGAGTGCTGCGCACCGCACCTGCTGATCTTGCCGCCTCCCGCAAAGAGAAGGCCGGAATGGCCTTTTTGTGGATAGCCCTTGTGTTCGCCTGTCTGCTGAGCATTTTTGCCGCCGACATGGTGGGCGCTGCCGTATGCACAGCCTGCCTTGCGGCCCTTTTGCTGGGCAAGGCCCTGCTGCGCTTGCCCGTTGCCGGAGCCAAACTGTTCTACATCATCGCGGCCCTGTGCCTGCTGCACGCCAGCATGGCCCTGGTGGCAGCCGGTTTTGGCTACACGCTTGACTGGCTTGGCAAGTTCTTCCACTTTACGCTTACCGAAAGCCAGCGCACCGCCGTGCTCGGCCTCAAGGCCCTGCCAGTGCTTGGCGGCATTGGTATTGTGGCGGCAGTGCTGCTTGCCCGTCTGGTGCGTCGTGGCGCGCACGGCGGCACCAGCGGTTCGCTCGTGATGTGCGCGATTATTGCGGTTATTCTGGCTCAGCCCGCATCGCTCATGCTCATGCCGCAGCTGGAAAAAACCCCCGAGGCTCAGGTAAAGAGCCTGAGCGCCATTCAGGCACCTGCGCCTGCGGTTCCGGCTGCGGCGGCCACCCCGGCCCCCGCGCCTGAAGCTCCCGCAGCAGCGCCTGCCGAGGCCCCCAAACTTGAACCCGCCGCCCCGGCAACTGCGCCTGAATCGGCACCCGCTGCTCCGGTTGAAAAACCCGCACCCGTGCAGGAACCTGCTGCCGTGGCTCAACCTGCGGAAGCAGCGGCTCCCCAAACCATGGCACCAGCGGCCCCGGCAACTCCAGCTGAAGTTCCCGCAGCAGCGCCTGCGCCGACGCCCGCCGATGCAGCCAGGGAACTTGCCAAGGAAGTGGTCAAGGAAGCCGCCCCAGCCGCCCCAGCGGAACAGACCCCTGCGGCGCAACCTGAGCAACCCAAGGGCGCAGCGCCTCAGGCTCCAGCAAACTAGCTGGCAAGCACACAGCTCAACCAGGCGCAGACCGCGCCCGCAAATACCAAGGCCCCTCCCACGAGGGGCCTTCTTTCTGGCATATGGCAGTTCAGGGCGCTCCCTGTTGGGAGGCATCCATCAGCGACTATCCCGTCGCGCGAACTTTTGGGCATCACCCACTGGCTTCCCTTGCAGACACTGAACTGAACGCTGCTGACCGCCAGCCGCAAAAAAAGGCCCCGGAATCAACCGGAGCCTTTCATCGATCATTAGTTTGCGCCCGCACTGCGGGCCTCTGCAAAGCAGCCCTACTTGTTTATGGGCGGAACATCGCCACCAGCCTTGAGCATGGTGCCAAGGTGACGCCGCGCAAGGGCAAGCTCGCCTTCTGAAACCTCGGGCATATCCTTGGAGCGCGCGCCGCTCATGTCGTTGCCTTCTTCCACGATGGAAAGAGCGGCTGCCATGCGGCCCATGACGCAGAAAAAGCGCACCGGGTTCCAGTTATGCGCCTGCACCCAGGCAGCGGCATTGGGCGAATACAAAAAATCCGCCTTGTTATTGCGCATGATGGGGTGGGCTTCTTCGTTGTTGCCCTTGGCCCAGGCCCGGAACTGCGGCAGAAGTTCAAGAAAGTCGAGCAGTTCCTTGTCCGTCACCGGGGGCTGTTTTTCATACACATTAACGTTTGCGCTGGAGCTGGGGGCAGGCTGCTCCGCCTTTTTCTTGGCAGCAGGAGCCTGCGCGGCCTCGGCCATGCCTGGGGCAACAACCACCAGGGGCAGGGCCAGCACCAATGCCGCGAAAATACCGCAGAGAGATGAAATTTTATTCATTCAATACCGAACCGCGCTGAATTTCGAGAGTCTGTCCATATTATGGTAAGACTCCACATACCGCAGGGTGCCGGTTTTGCCGCGCAAAACCAGCGAATGAGTAACGGCGTACTTGGCACTGTAACGCACGCCTCTCAAAAAATCACCGCCGGAAATACCCGTGGCGGCAAAGAAACAGTCGTCACTGCGCACCAGATCATGCACCGTGAGCACCTCGCGCGCGTCAATGCCCGCTTCGGTGATAGCTTCTTTTTCCACATACGACTGGGGATCCAGACGGGCCAGAATCTGCCCACCCATACCCTTGATGGCGCAGGCAGACAGCACGCCCTCGGGGGTGCCGCCCGTGCCCATCATGATATCAACCTCGGAACGAGGATCAACAGCCATGAGCGCGCCTGCCACGTCGCCGTCGGTTTGCAGCTGGATGCGCGCGCCTGCCTGGCGGATTTCCGTAATCAGCTTTTCGTGCCGGGGCTTGTCGAGCACAAAGACCACAAGATCCTGCACGCTCTTGCCCATGGCCTTGGCCACGTTGGCAAGATTGACTTTTACCGGCGCATCGAGATCAACCACATTGCGGGCCTCGCGGGGCACCACCAGCTTCTGCATATAGTAGCTGGGTCCGGGGTTGAACATGCTGCCGCTGGGGGCGACGCCCACCACCGAAATGGCGTTGGGGCGGCCATAGGCCAGCAGATTGGTGCCTTCCACAGGATCCACGGCCACGTCCAGGCTGGGGCCGCAGCCCTTGCCGACCTTTTCGCCGTTAAAGAGCATGGGGGCATTGTCTTTTTCGCCCTCGCCGATAATGACCAGGCCATCAATACTGAGGGTGGCGAAGCTGACGCGCATGGCGTCAACGGCGGCGCCGTCACCGGCTTCCTTGTCTCCCCGACCGAGCCAGCGGGCCGATGCAAGGGCCGCAGCCTCGGTAATGCGAACAATGTCCAGAGCCAGATTTTTCTCCGGTGCTTCCGCCATGATATCCTCCACTCAGATCAGCGTTATGCAACACACTGCTCTTACCCCAGTGCGTTGCGGGCTTCAAGGAAAAACCCCCGCCCTTCGAGGCGGGCCATGCGGCAACTCTTTTGCCGCACAGCCCTTTTCCAGCTTTTTTATACTACCTATTTACCGGGCAGGCTGAAACGCCCGGCAACGGGCGTCTGCCAGCCGCCGCCAAAGGGCATGCGGCTCATGTAAAGCGACAAAGGCTCCTGACGGCGCTTGAATTCAGCCCTGAACAGCTTGTCGCGCACTTCCATGCGCGCCGCCGAAAGCGGGCCGGACTCAGCCTCCGCAGGCTGCAACAGGTCTTCAAGAATCGGATCCAGATCCTCGTAGGGCAACAGGCTGTCCGAATCTTTCTGACCGGGGCGCAGCTCCGCTGAAGGAGCCTTGGTGAAAATTTCATCGGGGATGATCTCTGCCCCGCGATGGGCGTTGTACCAGCGGCCAACCGCATACACCTGAGTCTTGGTCAGGTCGCCGATAACGGCCAGCGCGCCGACGGAATCACCGTACAGGGTGCAGTAGCCCATGGCTCCCTCGCTCTTGTTGCCCGTGTTGAGCACCAAGGCATTGGCCCTGTTGGCCAGCGAGGTGATGAGCGTGCCGCGTATGCGGGCCTGCACGTTTTCAAAGGTCACATCGCCGGGCTTTTCTTCAAAAAGGTCAAGGCCGGGCTTGAGCGCGGTGGCAAAAGCATCCATGAGCGGGCCAATGGGCAGGGTCACGGTGGTGACGCCCAGATTTTCCGCCAGCTTGGCTGCGTCCGTCAGGGAGCCATCGCTGCTGTGGGGCGAAGGCAGGAGCACGCCGGTGACATTTTCCACCCCCAGGGCTTCCACCGCCACGCTGCACACCAGAGCGGAATCCATGCCGCCAGAAATGGCTACGATGCCCTTCTCCACCCCGCACTTGCGTACAAAGTCCCGTGTGCCGAGCACAAGGGCGCGCCAGTAATCTTCTTCAACGCAGCCAGCCAGAGGTTCCGGGGCTTTAACAGCACCCTGCCCGCGCGCGGTATCCACCACAAGCACGTCTTCCGCAAAGGCCTTGCCCCGGGCAAGCAACTGCCCCGTGGGATCAAAAACCAGGCTCTGCCCGTTGTAAACGCGGCTGTCGTTGCCGCCCACCATGTTCACCGAAAACATATGTACATGATGGCGCGCAGCCACATGCGAAAGCAGGTGTTCGTCAGTTTCCTGCGCGCCCACGCTGAAGGGCGCCGCCGCCATGTGCACAAGGGCGTCCACGCCGCGCTGCACCAGTTCCATCAGCGGATTATGACCGCTGGCGTAGCGGGTTTTCCAGAACGAAGCGTCTTCGCTCTGCGCATCCTCGCAGAGCACAACGCCGATGCGCCAGCCCCCCATGGTGACAATGCCGCACGAAATGCCGCGGTCAAAATAGCGAGCGTCCTCATCAGTGGATTCGGCCACGCTGTTCTGGCCCTGATTCTGATACACCTTGCGCGAAACAACCTGCCAGCCGCCTTTTTCAACCAGCACTGCCGCGTTGGAAAGCAGGCCCGAGGCATACACGCTGGGCACAGGCGCGCCCACCAGCACGGAGGGCCCGTCCTTGAGTTCAGCGGCCATGATATCCAGAGCCTTGAGACAACCCGCCGCAAAACCCTGAGCGCACAGGTAGTGGCCGGGGGCCACGCCGCAAAGGGCCAGCTCCGGCGTAACGCACAGGTTTGCCCCTGCTGCGCCAGCCTGACGGGCGGTGCTGATGATACGTTCCAGATTTCCGGCCACGTCGCCGGTGACGGTATTGCACTGCAATAGGGCGATTTTCATGCCGATGCCTCCCCCAGGTTACAAGTAGTTGTGTAAGGGGCCACCCGGCGCTGCCAGGGCTTCCACCTTGCGTATGACCGCCGGTTCCTCTTCCAGTGGGGGGGCATGGAAGGGCTTCAGGCGTGCGTCGATGACCAGCGGCGCTTCGCACGACCAGTGCCTGGCCCGTGTGGCGGCATGAGCGCCATACACGTCTGTGGCCGGGTCTGACCGGGTGAAGGCCACCCACAAAAAATTATCCAGATTTGCGGCGCAAAAGTCCGCATCATCCGCCACTATCACAAGCGGAAATGCCTCGCGGCCCGGCCACTGGGCCAGAGCCTGCGCAAGCGCTTCCATCTGCGGGTCGGGCTGACTGCGTTCAAGAGCATGCCTCGGACCGCCTATGGCAACAAGGCCGGGGCCGCACACGCGCACCGGGCCAAAACCATCCGGCAGAGGCGGCAGGTCTGCGGCAGTGCCGGAAAGTTCGCAGCCAAGCTCCCGCCGTTTTTTACCGGCAGAGGCCCACACAAGCTTGGAGCCTTCGTTCAGCGCGCTGCCCGTGTAGTCCAGCGTATCATTGGTGCTGCGGGTGATGAAGTGCAGATCGCGCGAAAAATCAGCCCGCTCCAGCAAATGCCGCAAAAAGGCGGGCACATCGCGGGCAGTGAGGCCCGGCGCATCCTCGTGCGCCACAAGAAAAACATACTTTGCCAGGGCCGTCTGGGTGGTTCCAAGCAGATGCAGGCCCGCAGTGATCAGTTCGCGCGGGCGACGCTCGTCTTCATAGGGCGTATAGCGTTCGCTGCCCACGGCCAGCAGCAGGGGATGCACCCCGGCCGCGTCCACGGCATGCACATCGCACACACCCTGAAAAACCTGCGGCACCAGCGGCCCGGTGAGCTCATGGATAAAGTCGCCAAAGACCGTATCCTCCTGCGGCGGGCGGCCCACGGCGGTAAAGGGCCAGATGGCTCCTTTGCGGTGGTGGACGGCATCCACTTTGAGCACCGGGAAGTCATGCGCAAGGCTGTAATAGCCCACATGGTCGCCAAAGGGGCCTTCAGGCTTGCACTGGGGCAGCACGTGCCCGCTGATGCAAAAATCCGCCTGAGCAAGCACTGGCAGAGGCAGCCCCGGCACAGCGGCCATTTCTGTGCGCCTGCCGCCGAGCAATCCGGCAAAGCGCAGTTCAGAAAGCCCTTCGGGTAGGGGCATGACCGCAGCGACTGTGAGGCTGGGTGGCCCGCCCACATAAATATGCACGGGCAGGGGTTTGCCCATTTCCAGCGCGCGGGCGTGGTGCGCCCCAATGCCCCGGTGAATCTGATAATGCAGCCCCACCTCGTCCTCAGCATACTCGTTGCCGCCAAGCTGCACACGGTACATGCCGAGGTTGGATGCGTCCGCGCCGGGCTTGGCGGGATCTTCGCTGTACACCAGAGGCAGGGTAATGAAGGGGCCGCCGTCCATGGGCCAGCAGACAAGTTGGGGCAGGTCGGCCAGCCTGCACTGGCATTCCAGCACCGGAGCCGCTGCCGCCGCCTGTTCCGCGCGCACCCGGCTTACACTCGGCAGCATGTTCAGCAGGCCGGGCACAGCCTTGAGCGACTGCAAGGGGTGTTTCATGGCTGCGGCTGGATCGGCCTTGGCGGTCAGCACTGCTTCAACAGCGGGCAGACTGCGGCGAAAAATGAAGTGCAACCGTTCACGCGTGCCAAAAAGATTGGAGAGCATGGGAAAGGGCGTGCCCTTGACCCGCGTAAACAGCAGGGCCGGGGCCTTGGCGCGAAAGGCGCGGCGCTGGATGGCGGCCAGTTCCAGATGCGGATCAACCTCGGCGTCAATGCGCACCAGATGGCCGTTGGCCTCAAGATCGGCCACGCATTCCTGAAGATTGCGATAACTCATGAATGCGTCCCTTCCCCGCAGGTTCCGGCTGCTACGGCAACCGCGTCAAATGGTGGCTGTATGCCGGCAAGCCTTCGCTTGCCAGCCAGCATGGCCCTGAAATCCGCCAGAATCTGCGCATGGTCAAACACCAGCGGCTGCGGCAGAGCATCCAGAGGATAATACGCCGCATGGGCCGCATCATCCCCGGCGCACAAGGCTTCGGGATTGCGCGGCCTGCCTGTAAAAGCCACGGTCAGCGTGTGCTGGCGGGGGTCACGGTCAGGCCGGGAATACACGCCCAAAAGCCCGGTCAGCTCCACATCCAGCCCGGTTTCTTCACGCATTTCGCGTACGGCTGCGGTTTCTGCGCATTCGCCCTCTTCAATAAAACCACCCGGCAGGGCAAAGCCCACGGGTTCGTTGGCACGGCTGATGATGACCACCCCGTGATCCGGCGAATAGATAACCACATCCGCCGTAGGCGTGGGATTTCTATAACTGGAATAAGGCTCGCCGCAATGCGGGCAGACAACCTGGCGTTTCATGCGTTCTCCGTATGCTTCGCGCCGTTGCGCGCAACTGAGGCATACTAAGCCAGCATGCCCCGCGCCGCAAGCGCGGGAAACAAATGCCGCCATGCAGCCATTTGCAGTCCTCGCAGCGATTGACAAAAAAGTATGGATGCCATACTAAAAATCCATGAAAAATGATTGCCATAAAAAAACCGCAGTTGAAGTGCGAATCCAGAAATCCATGATCAAAACCCTGGGGCATGCTGCCGCCCATTCTTCGCGCTCCGCGTCAGTCAGCATCTCGCTGTTGGGCATAGTGACCCGATTTTATGAGCTTGAACGCCAGTGCAGCAAATTTGGAACAGATGTGGACATCCACCTTGCGGAAATCCACACCATCATGGCCATCTACAACAACGAGGGCATCCATGTCGGGGGGCTGGCCGAGCAGCTGGGCGTTACCAAGGGCAGCGTTTCTGAGCTGTTGCGCAGGCTTGAGCGCAAGGGCCTGGCCTACAAGGCCAAAGATCCGCTAAAAATGACCCGCCTCAATGTGTTTTTGACGGAAAAAGGCAAGGCAGCCCATAAACAGCACATGGATTTTCATGCGCAGCTTGATTGCATGGTAGACAGTGCCATGGGAGCACGCCAGCAGCACGAGATCGCAGGCATTGCCAGTTTTCTTGAAGAACTCCTTGCGAGGCTTAACTCGACTGAGGTCGAATAGGCTTTTCTTGCTTTTAATGTTTGGTATCCATACCTTATCCGGATCGACCAGACGTAGGTCGTATGCGAGGCATTATGAACACTGACAAGGGTACTGCTTTTGATGGTTTCGTTTCAGGACAGAACTACGATATTTTTGCCCGATTGTTCGGGCTGAATGCATCATTTTATGAGGAGGCGGTCAGAGGTTTGGCACTTGGTCCCAAAATGGCGGCTCTGGACCTTGGCTGCGGCACGGGTTCCCTGAGCTTTGCCCTGGCAGCGCAATCTGCGCCCCAATGCCGCATTTATGGCCTTGACCTCGCGGAAAACCAGATCTCACGCGCGCAGAGCAGACAAAAGGCCTACTCCTGCGACTTCCATTTCAGCGTGGCGTCCATGGACGAAGCATGCTTTCCTGACGGCACATTCAGCATCATCATGACCGCCATGGCCATGCACGAGGCAACTCCGCAAGCGCGGCGCGCCGCCATTGCCAATGCCGCGCGAATGCTTGCACCTGAAGGAATTTTTCTGCTGGTGGACATTGGACGCCCACAGCTGCGGGGCTTGGGCCTCTTGCTTTATCCTTTTGTCATGACATCGGCAAAACACAGGGACGGTCTGGCGGATAGCTATGCTGACATCTGCGCCGCCCACGGTCTTTCCCGGCGTGAAGACGGATATTTAAATTCTCTTGTTCGCAAACAGGTTTTTGTAAAAACCACTGCCCCCGCTGCGTAATCCGGCAGGAGATCACTCGAGCGTAAAGCCCGCAGCCTCGAGGGCTGCGGCGCTCACAGCCCCGGCCCGCACTATCCGCAACCGCCCTGCCCCGCCATTGCCGCCGCTCAGCGGCTCCACCACGGTGGACGGCAAGCCCCCAGCAGGCAGCGGTCCGCCAAGCGCCAATGGCAGGGGAACTTCTGCCTTTGCAGCCTGCGCCGCGCATCCGTCAGTGCACGGCATGGTCTGCGCCATGCGGCGCAAGGCCTCCAGCAGGACCGGATCAAGTTCGTCTGGGGAACAAACTGGCACACCGCCGCTGAGGTTGGCGCTGCTTGCCGTAAGCGCGCCGCCTGCCTGCTCCGCCAGCTGCGCAGCCAGTGGATGGGGCGTCACGCGCACCGCCGCAAGCCCCTGCCCGTTGACCAACGCCTGGGGCAGACAGGAGCGCGCGGGCAACAAAACCGTGAGCGGGCCGGGCCAGAAGGCCAAAAGGCCTTGGGGCATGGCGGCAATATCCGCCACCGCGTCCACCTGCGCCGCATGCGCTGCCAGCAGGGGCAAGGGTTTGTGGACGGGCCGATGCTTCAACTGATACACCCTTGCCACGGCTTCCGCGTTGGCGGCAAGGCAGCCCAGCCCGTAGAACGTCTCCGTAGGGAATACGAGCACGCCGCCGTTACGCAAAAAACGCGCCGCAGCCGCAAGCCCCATCCCGGCATCCGGGCTGGAGCAGCGCTCAGACGCGCCATCCGCCATATTTAACGAAACACGAGAAGACATGACTGGCAAACCCTTGAAATACATAAGTGTGGGCAAACTGAAAACGCCGTTCTGGAAGGATGCCGCAGCCCACTACACCACGCGCATCACCCGCTGGCGCAAGCTGGACATAACCGAAGTGCGCGATGGCGATTCTGCCCTGCCGCAGGATCAGCGCAACGCACTTGAAGGACGCCGCATCATTGAGGCCCTCGACCCGCAGGACATAGCGCTCGTACTCGACGAACGCGGCCAGCACCTCACCTCGCCCCAGCTGGCAGACCTGCTGCGCCAGATGGATCACGACGCCCGAGGCAGAGCCTGCTTTATCGTGGGCGGCGCTTGGGGGCTGGATGAAGCCGTGCGCCAGCGCGCCTGCCGCTGCATCAGCCTTTCGCACATGACCCTGCCGCACGAACTGGCCCGCGTGGTGCTGCTTGAGCAGCTTTACCGGGCAGAATGCATCTTGCGCAAGGTTCCGTACCACCACTAGAGGTCTGTCTCTAAACAATTCTTTTGGCCGATCACTGCATCAGCCAGCATTTATCTCCAGTCATGGACAAAAAGCGCTGCTGTCTTTGCGGCAGCCGTTGCCCGAAGGGCGTACGGATGGCGACAGCGATTGCAACGATGTAACCGTGTCGTTACATGTGCTGTCTTCAAGCGTAGTTTCCTGCGTCACAACGCTTGAAGCATCCGTAGCTTCCTTTGTCGCGCGGCAGCCGTTGGCCAAAGGCCTTACGGATGGCGACAGCGATTGCATGGAACGGACTGTGTCGTTACGCATGCTGTCTTCAGGCGTAGCTTCGCGGCAGCCGTTGCCCGCAGGGCGTACGGATGGCGACAGCGATTGCAACGATGAAACTGTGTCGTTACATGTGCTGTCTTCAAGCGTAGTTTCCTGCGTCACAACGCTTTAAGCCTGTGTCGCAACGCCTGAAGCAACGGCTAAAGCGAGTCCATTCCTGGCGTAAAAACACTGTTTTCCTTGTCCTCGGCGCAAAATCTTTTATTGAGAAACCGCCCCTAGAACAGTTTCATTTTGAAATCGCTCCGGTAACTACGCGCGCAGGCCCCTCTGAAGTGGCCCAAAGACGCAAGCGCCTACAGAACTTCGTAAATCCTGGCGAACACGTTGTCGTACACCAGTTTGAAATAGGGCGAAACGCGCGGATCCTGCGGGTCGCCCACCAAAAGCTGCACCATCAGCGAATTGTACAGGCCCGCATCCATGGCAAGCTTTTCGTCCGTTACACGGTTGAAAAGAAAGTTGATGTTGCGGCGCTTGGAAAGGAATTCGTGCTGTTCTTCGGGTGTTGCCGAGGGGTGCGCGTCGAACCAGTCCTGAATATAGTTGCGGCGCGTCACGCCGGTTTCTTCAAACACGCTGATGGACGAGGCATAGATGGCGCTGCTGTTGCCCTCAAGCCGCACCTCGCCCGAATCAAGCTTGTAGGCTAGAGCCTGCGGCACGATGGAAAGCGCCCCGCCTTCGCCCGTACGGGTAACAAAATTCCAGTTGCCGAAGTTGCTTATCCAGAAGCCAAGCCGCAACATTTCAAAACTCACCACCACATAGAGCCGCCCCTTGTTTTCAATGAGCGGGGTTTCGGGCGAGCGCAGCCTGTCCATGAGGGCCTGCGCGCCTTCACCATCCAGACCTTCAAACACGTTGCCCGGCTCGTTGCCGCACTGGGCCGTATAGCGGATGATCTGACGCGCAAAACGCGGATTGTCGGTGGCAAAAACCGCTGCGGGCAGATAGAGGGACGGCCCTGCATGCTGGGCCCCATCGGCAATGGTCTGCCGCTGGGCAAAGTGGTTGGCCGCATAGCCCCAATCCCACCACAGCCAGAGCATGGCATCGGGCGGGGTCATGGCCTTGGCGCGCGAAAGGGCTTCGGCGTGGCGGCGATTGATGATTGGCCCCTGCGACATGGCAGGAATCATGTCGGCAAAGGGCGCAACCAGCAGGGCCAGAAGCACGCCGCTGGTCAAAATGCCCGCCACGGCGCCGCGCAGATCCACGCGCAGCAGCCTTTGCAACAGCCAGTAAAAGGGCAAGGTCAGCCCAATGGCCATGATGGGCGCGCCAAACATGACCATGCGGCCCCCCATCTTGACGCTCAGGATGCCCAGCGCTGCCAGCGGCAGCAAAAAGAGCGCGCCCGGCCTGCGTATGGCCACCAGGGCAAAGCCCAGCAGGCCAAGCACCGCCGCTTCCATCCAGGGATGGAAGTAGGGAAAAATCTCGATGATGCCCAGATCCTGTACTTCTATAATGGACTGCGCCACCGAAGGATATTCCAGCGAAAGCCCGCCGCCAGTGCTCTTCACATCGCCCGTATGTTTCACATAGGCATTGATGTGATTCACAATGGACGTAAGAATTTCACCCTGAAGCATCAAAAAACCCACGCCAGCCAACAAAAGGGCCAGCAACCAGGGGCGGCACAGCAGGCGGCGCAGGCGGAAGCCTGTCCTCGTGCCCGCAGCCAGCAGCAACAGGCTGAAACTTAAGCCCCACGGCCCCGCCAGCGTAGGCAGGGCGTAGGCCATGCTGCCCAGAAGCAGCAGGGCGCGCCGCCCGCGCGGGGCCATCACCATACTCATAAAGGCCAGCAAGGCCACATTGTAGCGGATCAGATACGGAAAGACAGAATGCCATTCCTGCGTCCACCACGAGATGACGCCGGAACAGCCAAGCAGCACAACCCACTGCCAGCGCAGGGGATTGCCCATGTGCTCCGCCTGTTTGAGGCGGGGCGTCCAGTGGCCCTCGGGCTGATTGCGGGAAAAAAGGCGGCGCAGGTTCATCACGCCGGAAGTCATGGAAAGACGGCGCAGCACCATGCCCGGCAGCAGCATATAACGCATGGCCCAACTGGCCGGGGCAAGAGTCATGAGCAGGGGAAAAACAGGGTTACGAGGTCGGTATCGTAAAATCCCAGCAGGGTCCGGGCCAGAAATCCCGGCGCAATGGACGTGAGTATGCCTGCGGCAACGCCAGCTTCAATGCTGCCCAACGCCCACACCCAGGCAAAGGCGATAACGGCTACAAAGCTCGCCAGCAAGGCAGGAAACCAGAAGGCCACCGCCGCCGGGGAAGTGCCCACAAGGTCGGACATGGCCTTGAGCATGACGGACATGGGATGCCCGACGGCAAGGCCGAAATCTTCCGCCCCGGCCACCCATGTGTAGGCATCGTGCGTGGCCAGCAGCCACTCGTTGCCAAGGCGGTATTCCGGATTTTGCCAGCAGGGCCATTCCAGCATGCGCAGGGCAAAGGCAAGGGCGAGCGTCACCAGCCCCCAGAACAAGCCCTTAGCCCAATACCGCCCTGAGGGCAGCGAACGCTTGCCTTTGTGAAGGCCTGTGCCGCCAGTGGGCAACAAAGCTCCACCGTGAGCGGCATGAGAAGTGGCGGCGGGCTGCTCCGCACATGCGGGTTCCGCAGCAGGCAGCGCTTCCGATTCGGGTTGCGGCTGCCCGGTGCACCGGGTTTTGTCTGCGTCGTTTCCGGCAGGCGCGGCGCTGGCAGAGGCATGGTCTGCGGGGTGCATGGCGTTCTCCGTAAGAATCATGGTCCTGTTCAACTGGCATGCAGATGGCGGCAAAAAGCCCGGTGCTGCGTTTTTTGGGGCCATTCACGCGCAGAACAACCGTCTGCGAGGTTCGTCACAGAGCTTTCGGCAGGATTTGCGGGCAAATCCTTGCCAGAACAATCAGGGACAGGTGCCCTAGCCAGCCCGATGCGTTGCGGCATCATAGGTCAGCCGGTCGTCTCCGGCGCTGGGGGCAAGCGCCCAGAACCATCGCCCGTGTCCGCCCACAACATAGGAGTGCTGCTCCACCAGACGCCAGGGCGCTGGCAGTTCGCTTGGGGCTGGCTCAAGCGCCAGCACGACCAGCACGCCGTTATCGTGCAGCCGGGGGCTGGTAAGGTCAAGCAGCTGCCGCCAGGGCATGAAGGCGCGGCTCAGGATGCAGTCCGCCTTATAATACTGCCCCTGAAAAAAATGTTCCACTGGCCCTCTGAACACATGGGTGGAGGGCAACTGAAGGCGGGAAAGGACACTGGAAATGAACAGGGCGCGCTTTTCGCGCACTTCTATCATATAGTATGCGCCGCGCGTCCAGGCCATGCGCAGGGGAATGCCCGGCAGGCCCGCGCCCGCGCCAAGATCCCAGCACAGGGGAGCTTCGGGCAGATTGAGTTTGTCCAGAAAACCGGCCAGATGAAAACTGTCCACCGCCAGTCGGGTAAGCATATCCTGCCAGGTATGCGGGCCGACCAGATTCATTGCCTTGTTCCACTGGCAGAGCATTTCAAGATATTCCGCCAACGGCTCCATGGCCGATTGCGGCACTTCCGCGCCCGAGGCCGCCGCCAGACGCGCCAATTCTTTTCTGTCAACCGATTGTCGCTGCATGATCCTTTCCTGCGCTTGTTCGCCCGTTGCGGGCCTTTCCGGCGTTTCTGCCGGGTGCACTGTCATATCCCCGCAGACCGGGACTTGCAAGCCCTGCGCCGATAACGTAAAAAAGAGGGCTTGCGCGCAATGCGCACCATAAACGAACCCAAGGCCGCAAGGCCACGCCAATGCGCGCACGTGCGCGCCACTGGAGGATAAACCCCGCATGACACAAGCCGTTTTGCTCTTTCCCGGCCAGGGCTCGCAAGAGTCGGGCATGGGCCGCGATCTGGCCGAGGCTTCTTCTGACGCCATGAACCTCTGGAAGCAGGCCGAGCGCATCAGTGGCCTGCCCCTGCGCGAAATTTACTGGGAAGGCGATGATGCCGCCATGAGCGACACCCGCGCCCTTCAGCCAGCCCTCACAGTGGTGAATCTGAACCTCTGGAGCGCAGTTGCCGCGCGGGCCAACGTGTGCGGCGCAGCCGGGCACAGCCTTGGCGAGTTCAGCGCCATGGCCGCCGCTGGCGTGCTCTCTGCCGAAAGCGCCCTTGAGCTTACGGCCCTGCGTGGCCGTCTCATGGCCGAGGCCGATCCCGACGGCAAGGGCGGCATGGCCGCTCTGCTCAAGCTGGATCAGCCCGCCATTGAAGAAATTGTGGCCGAAACCGTTGCCCAGTGCGGCGAACTTTTGCTGGTGGCCAACTACAACACCCCCGGCCAGCTTGTCATCAGCGGGGCCAAGGCCGCCGTGGCCCTTGCCTGCCAGAAGGCCAAGGAACGCAAGGGGCGTGGCCTTGAACTCAAGGTCAGCGGCGCGTTCCACAGCCCCATGATGGCCGAGGCCAACAAGGAACTTGCCCCCCTGCTGCGCAAGGCAGTGTGGAGCAAGCCCAGGTTCCCCGTGTACTGCAATGCCCACGGCAAGGCCGTGACAGATGGCGAAAGCGCCCGCGAAAGCCTGCTTGTGCAGATGACCTCCTCTGTGCAGTGGATAGACACGGTGCGCAACCAGTATGCCGACGGCGCGCGCCGCTGGCTGGAGCTTGGCCCCAAGGCCGTGCTCGGCAAGATGGTGGCCCCCTGCCAGGCAGGAACCGCCACGGCGGAAGACCTTGCCATTGAGCTCGTCAACAACGCCGAAACAGCGGCGGCCTTTGCAGGATAGATTTTTGCGGAGGATGGCCTTTCATGCGGAAGGCCTCCCCGCCTTGCCTGAAACATTTTATTCATGCGCCCCCGTGCGGTACTGCCGCAACCGGTCTGCGCATGAACCTGAAGCGGGGTTCCCGGCGGCAATGCCCCGGGCAGCCCGAGGCGTAAAGCCGCAACCGTTGCACAAGAAAGGACACCAGCACTATGCGCGCCATTGACACCCTGCGCACGGCCCTCAAGGCCATCATTGAAGAAGAAGGCCTTGCCTGGCCCGTCAAAACCGTTATTGAACCGCCCCGCGATCCCAAGCACGGCGATCTTTCCGTCAACTCCGCCATGCTGCTTGCCAAGGAAGCCAAGGCCAACCCTCGCGAGCTGGCGCAAAAATTCGCCCGGAAGCTCGTGGAGCGCTGCCCCGATGTGGCCCATGCCGAAGCCGCGGGCCCCGGTTTCTGCAACGTGACCTTCACGCAGGATTTCTGGCGCGCCACCGTGGCCGACATTGAAGCCGCAGGCAAGGATTACGGCAAGAGCACCGGCGGCGCAGGACGCAGGGTGCTTGTGGAATATGTTTCTGCCAACCCCACCGGCCCCTTGCATGTGGGCCACGGGCGCGGCGCGGCCGTGGGCGACAGCCTTTCGCGGCTGCTGCGTGTGACGGGTTATGACGTAAATACAGAGTATTACATCAATGATGCCGGTCGTCAGATGCGCCTGCTGGGCCTCTCTGTATGGCTGCGCGCCAAAGAGCTGGCAGGAATGCCCGTAACCTGGCCGGAAGACTACTACAAGGGCGATTACATTATTGATATCGCCCGCGAAATGCTGGATGCCAACCCCGCACTGGTGCAAATGCCCGACGCCGAAGGTCAGAACGTGTGCTACGACAAAGCCATGAACGACATTCTGAACGGCATCAAGGACGACCTCAACGAGTTCCGCGTAGAGCACCAGAACTGGTTTTCTGAAAAGACCCTTGTGGAAGGCGGCGCTGTGGCTTCGGCTTTTGACGCGCTTGATTCCGCCGGGTATACGTATGAGAAAGACAATGCCTACTGGTTTGCCACCGAGAACCTGGGCGACGACAAAAACCGCGTGCTGCGCAAGTCGGATGGCAGCCTGACCTATTTTGCCTCCGACATCGCCTACCATCACGACAAATTCCAGCGCGGTTACGACTGGCTCATTGACATCTGGGGCGCGGATCACCACGGCTACATCCCCCGCATGCGCGCGGCCATCACGGCCATGGGCAAAACGCAGGATACCTTTGACGTGGTGCTTATCCAACTGGTGAACCTGCTGCGCGAGGGTCAGCCCGTAAGCATGTCCACCCGCGCGGGCACCTTTGAAACCCTGGCCGATGTCATCAAGGAAGTGGGCGTTGACGCGGCGCGATTCATGTTTCTTTCGCGCAAGAGCGACAGCCCGCTGGACTTTGACCTTGAGCTTGCCAAGCAGCGCAGCCTCGACAACCCGGTGTACTACGTGCAGTACGCCCACGCGCGCATCTGCGCCGTGCTGCGCCGCGCTGAAGAACGCGGATTCGTGCTGCCCGCCAAGGCAGATGCAGACCTGCTGCACGGGCTGGATACGCCCGAAGACATGGCACTGCTGCGCAAGGCCGCCACGTTTGAAGACATGCTGGCCTCCGCCGCCAAATCGCTTGGCGTCCACCACGTGAGCACCTACCTCACGGAACTGGCCGGGCAGCTGCACAGCTACTATGCCAGGCATCAGGTGCTGCTGGCCGATGACGCGCCCCGCACTCTGGCCCGCCTTGCCCTGCTGCGTTCCATCGGCCAGGTGCTGCGCAACGGTCTGGACGTGCTTGGCGTGAGCGCCCCGGAAAGCATGTAGTATTGGGTATAAACTGGATTTTGAACTGTTCCCGAACGGAAACAGCGCCGGATCATACCTGCGGGGGCACCCCCGCAGAATCATCCCAGCTGTTTGCATAAACGTCGAATATTCGGCGTGCGACAATTCTGCTCTGTGCCTGTTGCCGTTAAGGCGCGTTTTGGACGAGGCCTTGCGTGTGCTCTGCCTGCCCCGGACACGACGCGCCTTAACGGTTAAAACAGCCCCGCAGATTACGCACGACGGAGGATACTTGAATGGCCGCCCCCTTACGTAAACCCCGCAAATCCGTTGTTTCCCAGCCCTCGGGCGAGAAACGCCGCTTTGTCATCCGCCTTTCGGGGCCAATGCTTGCACTGCTGGGCGCAATCCTCGCGGTTGCGGTGGGCTGGTCATTTTTCATGGGATTCATGGTCGGGCGCGGGCAAAATCCTGAAACGCGCGTGGAGCAGATGACCAGCATGATCTCCAAGGACGCGCCCAAGGCCAAGCCTGCCCCGGAGGCCCCCGCGCCTGACGCGGCAGCTCCGGCGGCACCGGCTGAAACCGCCGATGCCCAGATTCCGGCCCCCGGCGCTGAGGAAAATCAGGCTGCACCCGCTGGCGCGCCCCAACCCGGCAAACCGGGGCAGGATCAAAAGGGGCAAAAAGCAGCCGCTCAGGCCCCGCAGGGCAAACAGGGCCAGCAATCCCCGCAGGGGGCCTATCCCTTTGCGCAGCCTTCGGGCAATAGTCTGGCGGCCTGGGGCATCAAGCCCGGCGCAAACCAGAACGCCCAGGGCCAGGGCGCGCAAAGCGGGGCGCAGGCCGCAAAGCCAGCACCTGCCAAGACAGGCCCGCAGTTTGATTATGTGTATCAGGTGGCCGCATTCAAATCTGACGAAGACGCGGACAAGCTGCGCACACGCCTGGAAGGCAAGGGCCTGCGCACACGCACCCAGAAAAACGGCAAGCTTGTGCTGGTTATGGTCAGCATTCGCGGCACGGAAGACGATGCCTTCAACCTGCGTGAAGACCTGCGCCACATGAGGCTGGGCGTACCCATTCAGGTTTCGCAAAAACCTGTTTCAAGCAAACCGCAAAAATCTGGGCGGTGAGGCAAACCATGACCGCAACCGAAACTTTCGGCGATTTTCTGCGCAAGATAGGCCGCCCCTGCCTGAACGGCATAGACGCTCTTGGCGGCACAGCCCTGTTCATGCTTGAAGGGCTGGCCCAGATATTTGCCAGCCCCAAGATTTTTCCGCGCACCATGCAGCAGCTCTTTGTCATCGGCTCCAAGTCGCTCTTTCTTATCATGCTGATCGGCGTGTTCTGCGGCATGGTGCTGGGGCTTCAGGGCTATTATACCTTGGTGAAATTCGGTTCGGTGGGCATGCTTGGCTCTGCCGTGTCGCTCACCCTGATCCGCGAGCTTGGGCCGGTGCTCACGGCCATCATGCTCACAGGGCGCGCAGGGTCTTCCATGACGGCGGAGATCGGCGTCATGCGCATCACTGACCAGATCGACGCTCTGGACGTCATGGACATCAATTCCATGGGCTATCTGGTCAGCCCGCGCCTCTTGGCCTCTCTCATCGCCTTTCCCCTGCTGACGGCGGTATTTGACGTTATCGGCATCATCGGCGGCTATCTCACGGGCGTGCTTATGCTTGGCATCAACGAGGGCGCGTATTTTTACCGCATCACAAGCTCTGTGACGGCAACGGATGTGAACGGCGGCTTTATCAAGGCCGTGCTCTTTGGCCTGCTGGTAACCACCATCTGCTGCCGTCAGGGCTATTACACCAACAAGAGGCGCGACAGTGTTGGCCCTGAGGCCGTGGGCAACGCCACCACCTCTGCCGTGGTTATCTCCTGCGTGCTGATTCTTGCGGCTGACTACATTGTTACCTCATTCTTGCTGTAACAGACCATGCAGTCTGTAACGGTCATCGGCATCGACCCCGGCTCCCAGCGCACGGGCTGGGGCGTGGTGCGCGAAGTTTCGGGCGTACTGCAACTGGTGGACTGCGGCGTTGTGCGCACGGCCTCGGCGAGAAAGGAATTTTCTGACCGCCTCGCCCGCATCTACCATGAGCTTTCCGGCGTTCTGGCCCGCCTCAAGCCGGAAGAAGCCGCCATCGAGCAGGTCTTTACCGCCAAAAACGCGGCTTCAGCACTCAAGCTTGGTCAGGCGCGGGGCGTTGCCGTGGCCGCCTGCGCGGCGCACGGCCTCACCATCAGCGATTACGAGCCGACCCTGGTCAAAAAATCCCTTGTGGGCACGGGCCGGGCAGAGAAGGAGCAGGTGGCCTTTATGGTGCAGCGCCTGCTCAACGTCAAAAACGCCAACTGGGCGCTGGACACATCCGACGCGCTGGCCGTGGCCGTATGCCACCTGACCGTACGCCGCTTTGCCGCACTGACGGGCAAGTAGCGTCTGCCAAGGCGCAACGCCCGTTTTTCAGTTCTGCTCATTTTCCGCAACCGCGACAGCCCTGAATCTCTTGCCGCCCGGTAAAAAAACGGAGGGCTCAACGAACCCTCCGCCTGCATACGGGCGGCAATGCCGCCGCATGATCATTTTTTAATGAAATTGCTCTACTCCACGATCACGGCCTTCTTGATAATCACGCTTTCCATGGGCACGTCGTCGTAGTAGCCCTTTTTGCCGGTCTGCACGGCGGCGATCTTGTCCACGACTTCCTGCCCCTTGACGACCTTGCCGAACACGGCATAGCCCCAGCCCTGCGGCGTCTGGCTCTTGAAGTCCAGGAATTCGTTGTCCTTGGTGTTGATGAAGAACTGCGAAGAAGCCGAGTGCGGCTCGCTGGTGCGGGCCATGGCGATGGTGTACTTTTTGTTCTTGAGGCCGTTGTCCGCTTCGTTGCGAATGGAGGCGCGGGCGGATTTCTGCTTCAGGTCGGGGGTAAAGCCGCCGCCCTGGATCATGAAGTTTTTGATAACGCGGTGAAACACCGTGCCGTCATAAAAACCGGATTTTACGTACTGCACAAAGTTGGCCGTGCTGATGGGCGCTTTGCGGGCATCAAGACGCACCACAATGTCGCCAAGGCTGGTTTCAAGCTTCACAGCCGGATCAGGATCCGCAGCCTGCGCCTGCCCCGCCAGAGCGAACATTCCACCGAGGCAAAGAATCATCGTAACTACACGAAAAAAAACACGAATTGATTTCATGGATTACTCCTCGCAATATGATGTGCCGGGTCTGCCCCGGCAGGCCGCAAGGTAGCACGCTGCCGTACACGCAGCAAGCACGGCTGACCGGACGACATAAAACCGGAATGTGCCGGGCCAGACTACACCGGGCTGCCAGCAACCGCCCCTTGCCAGCACCACCTCGCGCAGCCGCCAGCGCCGAACTTTCCCCTTCCGGCCCTTGCTAAATGCCGCTGCCGTCATTATACTTGTAGGCAGAAGACAATCTTCAAGCCCGCCCGACGGCACTGCGGCACGGAGCCGTAGCCGCCGAACGGACTGAGCGCCTTCAACTGCTTTTCGGAGGATACAATGTCATACAGCCGCAGTGTTGCTCAAAGCGCCGCTACCAGCGTTGCTTCCCTTTACATGCGTCAGGTCTATCAGTGGATGACGGCCGGTCTGGCAGTAACCACAGTTGTGGCCTACGCCGTTGCCAGCTCGCCTGCCGTGCAGGCGGCCATTTTTGGCAACACCATTGTGCTTATTCTCATGCTGGTGGCCCAGTTCGGTCTTGTTATCGCCCTTTCGGCGGCGGTTCACAAAATGTCCGGCGGCACGGCCACTGGTCTGTTCCTTTTGTATTCCGCCGTGACGGGCGCAACGCTTTCGTCCATCTTTGTGGTCTACCCCATTGCGTCCATCGCCAATGCGTTTCTGGTGACCACCGGCACCTTCCTTGCCATGTCGGTCTACGGCACTGTCACCAAGCGCGACCTCACGTCCATGGGCAGCTTTTTGTTCATGGGCCTCATCGGCATTATCATTGCCTCGCTGGTGAACATCTTCCTCAAGAGCAGCATGATGGACTTTATCATCAGCTGCGTGGGCGTGCTTATCTTCACCGGCCTGACCGCTTATGACACGCAGAAGCTGCGCCAGTTCGGCGAAAACGCCCCCATGGAAGACGGCACCGCCGTGCGCCGTGGCGCCATCCTTGGCGCGCTGACGCTCTACCTCGACTTCATCAACCTTTTCCTCATGATGCTGCGCCTGTTCGGCGGCAACCGCGAGTGATGCGGTACTGCGCCAACGCAGCCTGAAGTTTGAGCGATCGGGGGCGAAAGGCCAGGCCTTTTGCCCCCTTCTTTCGCACTACGGAACCCTATGAAAAAGAAAAAATCCCAACGCGGAGCGCCCGGCGCTTCCGCCCATACCCCCGGTTTTCCCTCCCGCGAGGAACTGCTGGAGGCCTTTTCCGCCCAGTCGCGCCCCATGCGCGTGGACGGTCTTTTGCGCGTGCTGGGGCTTGCCCGCCGCGCCAAGGGCGACCTTGAAGCCGCGCTGACAACGCTGGCCGAGCAGGGCCGCCTGCTGCGCTTGCGCGGCGGCCTCTGGGCGCGCCCCGAAGCCCTCAAGCACATTACGGGCCGCTTCAGTTCGCTGCGCGACGGCGGGGGCTTTGTTACGCCCATGCGCCCGGTTGCAGAGGGCGAAAACAACCGCGACAGCCAGCTGGAATTTACCGGTGCGCGCGATGTATATATCCCCGCTGCGCTGACCGGCGAAGCCTGGCATCAGGATATTGTGCGCGTGGCGCTCTCCCCCGGCGCATCCCGGGGCCCATCACCCGAAGGACGCATTGTTGAAGTTGTGGAACGCGGCCTCAAGGAAATTCCCGCCCATGCCGCCCACCGCACAGGCCATACACTTTTCTGCCGTCCGGCGGACGCGCGCCTCTCCGTCAATTTCAGCGTGGAGCTGGCAGATGGCGAAACGCCCCCCGAACCGGGCACCCTGGTATTGCTGGCCCCGGTGCAGCGCCTTGCCTCCGACCTGTGGACAGCCCGCATTGTGGGCGACTATGGCCGCGAGGACGATGTGGCCGTGCAGGAGGAACTGGTCAAGCTCAACCACGAGGTCCCGCGCGACTTTCCTGCCAGTGTGCTGGCTGAAGTCCAGCACCTGCCCAGCGGCCCCACGCCTGAAGACATGCACGACCGCGAAGACATGCGCGGCCTGCCTCTTGTGACCATTGACGGCGCGGACGCCCGCGATTTTGACGATGCCGTGGAGGTCGAAGACCGCCCCGGAGGCGGCTGGATGCTGCGCGTGGCCATTGCCGATGTGAGCCACTATGTGCGCCCGCGCGGCAACGGCAGCACTGGCGCGCTGGATGCGGAAGCCCTCTCGCGGGGCAACTCCTGGTATTTCCCCAAGTCCGTGGAACCCATGCTGCCGGAAGCCCTTTCCAACGGCCTGTGCAGCCTGCGCCCGGACGAAGACCGCCTCGCCATGCTGGCGGAAATTCCATTTTCCGCACAAGGCATGCCCGGCAAACCGCGCTTTGCGCAGGTTGTCATGCGCTCTGCGGCACGGCTGACCTACGATCAGGTCAAGGCCTGCATGCTCGACAACGATGCTGCATCCCTTGCCGCCCTGCGCGAGAACCCGCGCGGCGAAGAAGTCATCGGCATGTTGCAGAGGGCCTTTGCCCTGTACGCGGCCCTGCGCGATGCCCGCCGCCAGCGCGGCAGCCTCGATTTTGACCTGCCCGAGGCAGACAGCCGCCTGGACGAAGCCGGGCGCGTGGTCTGGATGGGGCACCGCCAGCGGCACGATGCCCACCGCCTCATCGAGGAATTCATGATCGCGGCCAACGAGGCTGTGGCGCGCTACCTGCGCGATGTGGGCATGCCCTTTCTCTACCGCGTGCATCCCCTGCCAGACCCGGAACGGCTGGAAAGCCTTTTTGACACCCTCGCGGGCGTCGGCATGGAAGACCTGCCCCCCCGGCCCGACGCCGCCGCCATGCAGGGCATTCTTACCCGCGCGCAGGGTACGGATCAGGAATTTCTGGTCAACCGCCTCTGCCTGCGGGCCATGCCCCAGGCACGCTATCAGCCTTTCAACGAGGGGCACTTTGGCCTTGCTTCGCAGGCCTACTGCCACTTTACCTCGCCCATCCGCCGCTATGCCGATCTGCTGACCCACCGGGCGCTCAAAACCGCGCTGGGCATCGGCGTGGGCGCGCTGCCCGCAGGGCAGAAACTGCTGCGCATCAGCGACCAGATCAACAGACGCGAACGCGCGGCCATGGCCTGCGAACGCGAAATGGATCGCCGCATGGGCTGCCTTGCCCTGCTGCCCCGCGTAGGCGAACACTTCAAAGGCATGGTGGCCGGGGTCACGGACTTTGGCATTTTTGTGGAACTGGCCGACATGCCTGTGGAAGGCATGATCCGCATTGATGACCTAGGGGATGACTGGTACGACTTTGATCCCCGCACCATGAGCCTGGTGGGCCAGCGTTCCGGCGTCATGTGGCGCATGGGCCAGAGCCTTGAGGTTGCGCTGGCGGACGTGAATCTGGGACGGCTTGAAATCCGGCTCATGCCGCTCGAACTGCCCAAGGCCGCGCAGGGCAACTGGCGAGGCAGGGGCAAAACATCCCGCAAGCCTGCTCACAAGGGCGGCGCAAAACAGGGACATACAAGCCGCCCCGGCGGTTCACGCTCCGGCTGGAAGATCACCTCGCCCGGCGACGAATCCGGCAAGAGCGCGGGCAAGGGCGGAGCAAAGGGCAAGGCCCGCCGCAACTCGGGTGGGCCAAAGCGTGGCAGCAAGGCCGGAGGCCAGAGCGGCAGTGGAGGTTCCGGAGCGCGCGGGCGCAACGCAGGCAACAGCAAAAAGCGGGGCCGCTGATGGCCTTGCTTTCCGCACAGCAGCGTATGGGCGCAGCCGCGCTCATACTGGCGGCCAGCACGGTTCTTTCGCGCCTCATGGGCCTTGCGCGCGACAAGATCATTTCGTGGCAGTTCGGCGCTGGCGGCGAATCCGATATGTATTTCGCCGCATTTGTGGTGCCGGACATCATCAATTACCTGCTGGCGGGCGGTTTTATGTCCATCACCATCATCCCCCTGCTGACCCGCAGGTTTCAGGAGGATGAGGCGGACGCCTGGCGCTTTTTTTCCTGCGTTTTCTGCTGGATGGCGGCTGCCTCCACCCTGCTGACCCTTGGCGGCATGGCTCTTGCGCCCTGGCTGGCGCAGGCGGTGGCCCCCGGCTTTACGCCGGAACAGTGGACGCGGCTGGCCTTTTTTATGCGCATCATCCTGCCCGCACAGATTTTCTTTTTGTGCGGGGCATGCGTCACGGCTCTGCTGTTCATGCGGCGTCAGTTCCGTGTTCCGGCGCTGGCCCCGCTGATCTATAACGGGGCCATCATTGCCGTGGGCCTGCTGCTGCCCTGGCTGGCAACCACGCAGGTGGCACAGGCCGCTCTGCCAGCAGGCCTGCTGGCTCACATGGACGGCATGACGGGCTATTGCGTGGGCGTGACCCTTGGTGCGGCCCTTGGCACATTTGTGCTACCTTTGCGAGTGGCGGCCCAGCAGGGCCTGCGCCTGCACATGGAATGGCGGCACCCCCTCATGGGCAAATTTTTGCTCACGGCCCTGCCCCTGATGCTGGGGCAGACAATCATGATGCTGGACGAGCAGTTTTTGCGGGTCTTCGGCAGTCTGGCGGGCGATGGCGCGGTGAGCCTGCTCAACTACGCACGGCGCATCACCCAGGTTCCCGTGGGGCTGGTCGGTCAGGCCGCCGCCGTGGCGTCCTATCCCTTTCTGGTGGCGCTGCTGGCGCAGGGCGACACAGAGCGCTTCAACGCCACCCTGCGCACGGCTCTGCGGGCCAGCGTGGCGCTTATCATCCCCTGCGCGTTCTGCATGGCGGCCACAAGCTGGCCCATCTTGGGCGTTATTTTTCAGGGCGGACGCTTCAGCCTCGCAGATACGCTGGCTACCCTGCCACTCACGCGCATCATGCTGGCCGCAACACCCTTCTGGATTATCTACATGGTGCTGGTGCGGGCCTACTATGCCCACGGCGACACCATCACCCCGGCAGTGACTGGCAGCATCATGACGGCGCTGTGCATACCCATGTATTACTGGTGGGCTGTTCCTCACGGGGCGTGGGCCATCGCGACCCTTTCAGGCCTGAGCGTGAGCCTCTACGTACTCTGGCTGGTGGGCATATGGATTCGCCGCCACGGCAGCGGGGCCTTTACAGGCCTGACCGGGCTTGCGGCGCGGGTGATCTTTTGCAGCCTGCCCGCCACGGCTGCTGGCTGGTGGGTTTCCGAGGTCTGCATGCGCTCGTTCACGCTGTCCCCCATACTCAAGGCCTGCGTAGTGCTGATGCTGGGCAGTTGCGCCTTTGCGGCACTGTTTCTGCCCCTTGCTCGGCAGACCGCGCCCGAGGCTCTGGAGCCTGTGCTGCAAAAGCTGCGACGCAGGCGCGGCGCGGCCTGATTCTTTGGAGATGTTTCGCGGAAAGTGGCTGCCTCTACCTACTTCTTTTGTCCAACTGACTGCGTCAAAAGTCTTTTTTTACTCCAGTCATGTACCGTAAGCGTTGCTGTCTTCATCCGTAGCTTCCTTCGTCGCAACGGCTAAAGCGCGTACACTCCTTTCGTAAAAAAAAACTTTTTCCTTGCCCTTGGCGCAAAATCATTTAGTTAGAAACAGCCCCTGGGAGCATGCCGTAACACTTGAAATGCTCTAAACAGACCACCACGGGCTATGATTCTGCCGCTGCGCCGGCGGCATGCTTTTGCCGCAACCGCCGCTCCAGCAGGGAGACCACCGCACCCGCCAGCAGGGCCGCACCCGATGCAAGGCTGTAACACAGCCACAGGGGCAGCTGCTCAACCCCCGTCATAACCACCACCGCAAAGGCTATGCAGCCGAACCAGCCCGCCATGATGCCGCGAAAGATGCTCACCACGGCCCCAACCCCCAGCGTGGCGTGGGCAAAGGGCACAATGGAACAGACCATGACGGGAAAAAACATGAGCACGCCGCTCCAGCCGGGGCCAAGCCAGTGGGCGGCCTCCGTCACGGCAAAGACCAGCCCGGCACCGCAGGCCATCTGCATGGGAACGCGCACACCCGCTGACAGCGCGTGACCATGCTTGCCCCGGGCCATAACCCTTGGCAGGCAGGTCAGCACCAGCACTGGACAAAGCGAAGACAGCACCACTGCCCACACGTGCGTGAACGGCAGGTGCAGCACGGCCCAGCCACCGCCAAAGAATCCGCACAGGGACGCAGGCAGTGCCACAAACCAGGGCATGCCCCAGGCGGCAAGCCAGGGATAGATGAGCGCCGTTGCCGTGCAGGCCAGCACCCCAAGAAGGGTATTGAACGAGGCTGCGGCAGAAAAAGCCGCGCCCTGCTCCAGCGTGAGGAAAAAGGAAACCGGACCGGAAATGAGCGGCAAACCGGCAATGACGCCGCCCACAAATGAGCCCCAGCGGCGGGCCACCAGCAGGCACATGAGGATAAGCAGTGGCGTGAGAAAAATTTTGACCAGCATCTAAGCCGCCCTGTGAGTGCAAAGAGTCAGCGCCGGGGGTACCAGCCGGGTCAGAACCAGCTTCCGTGGCCCAGTTTGCGGGTCAGACGCAGCAGGTCCTCGTGAAAGAACAGCCACGTCGCGCCCGCCACGCAGGCCAGAAAACAGTATTCACCAAGGCTGCCCGTGGAGCACAGCTTGAGCGACAGCTTGTTCTGGCGCGAAAAAGGCGTCAGCGGCACCCCTGAGGGCGTCAGCATATCCAGCAGCACATGGCTCAGCCCACCGAAACCCAGGCCAAGCAAAGCATCGCGCCCCAGCGAACCAAGGCTGGCAGGCGACAGGGCAAAAGCCGCCACGCAAACCGCCAGCCACCAGCCAAACCAGTGGGTTGTGCCCCGGTGGATGGCGTTGAACACTTTTTGTCTGCCCCTGCGGGTGGGGGCGAGGCCCGCAATGCGCTGATCCAGCACATCGGGCAGCACTGCGCCAGCGCAAGCCGCCGCCACGCCCTCCCAGGGAAGATGCAGCGCCAGCGCCGCCGCCACAGCCGTGGCCTGATGCGTAATCCATTTCATGGTGTAAACCGCTTATGAAATAACAGTGCGGGGAAGTGCCTCTTGTACAAAAGAGCGCCCTCCCCCGCAAGGATATTACTGATCTGTTTGCTGGTTGCCCTGATCTGACGGAAACAATCGGCGCGGATTTTTATGAAACCGCTCCGCCTGGGTCAGAAGGCCCCGCAAACCATCTTGCCGTCAGTCAGCTCCAACCATTAGCCGCAACGCGAAAACCCGCAGCCGGGGCAGATAAGGCAGCCTTCCTGAAAGACCAGCGGTTCGCCGCATTCGGGGCAGTTCTGGGCTTGCAGGTCGTTGACGTCGCCGATGTGTTCGTCCTTGAGATAGCGCTTTTCCAGCACCCAGGCGATGGCGTCGGGGATGGAAAGCAGCAGCCCCTTGCCGCGAAACACGGGATGCTCGCCGCCGATGCCCTTGATCTGGGCCACGACATCGCGCACATGCACCCCGGAGCGCAAGGCCAGCGACACCAGACGGCCAATGGCCTCTGCCTTGGCCGTGATGGAGCGGCCAGACTTGCCGATGGTGGCAAAAACCTCAAAGGGCTGACCATCCACCTCGTTGACGGTGAGGTACATCACGCCAAGCCCTGTGGGCACTTTCTGCGTGAAGCCCCACACAATATCGGGCCGTTTGCGCACGCCAGCCCCGACCGGAGCAGAAGACGGACCAGCCTGTGCAGGCTCTGCACCGCTTTCGCCGTCCATTTTCTTTTGCCCTTCTCCCGTGGCCAGCACCTGAATGCTCTTGCAGCCGTCACGGTACACAGTCACGCCCTTGCAGCCTTCCTGATAGGCCAGCCAGTAAATATCAAAAATATCCTGTTCCGTTGCGCTGTTGGTCAGGTTCACGGTTTTGGACACGGCATTGTCGGTATGGCGCTGAAAGGCCGCCTGCATGCGCAAGTGCCACACAGGGGCGATATCCATAGCCGTAACAAAGACTTTGCGCAGCTTGGCGGGCAGGTAATCCATTTCCTGTATGGAACCCTTGGCAACCACCGCGTCCATGAGTTCGTGGCTGAACAGTCCGGCATCGGCAAGGGCCGCCTCAAAGTGGGGGTTCACCTCCACAAGGCGCTCGCCGTCAAGGATATTGCGGGTAAAGCACAGGGCAAACAACGGCTCCACGCCGGAGGAGCAGCCCGCGATGATGGAGAGCGTACCCGTGGGCGCAATGGTGGTTACAGTGGCATTGCGGTAGGGGCCAAGCTTCTTTTTGGCGTACACGGACGTGGCGTAGGCCGGGAAGGCCCCGCGCTCGACAGCCAGCTGGGCCGAGGCCTTGTGCCCCTCTTCCTGAATAAAGGCCATGATGCGCTCGCCAAGCTCAAGGCCCTGATGCGAATCATACGCCATTTCAAGCTGGTAGAGCAGATCGGCAAAACCCATGACGCCAAGGCCGATTTTGCGGTTCTTGCGCACGGTTTCAGTGATGCTGTCCAGCGGAAAACGCGAGGCATCAATGACGTTGTCGAGAAAGCGCACAGACAGATGCACCACGCGCTTGAGCTCGGCCCAGTCAATGCCGTCGCGCGCCGGGTCAGCCGCATCGTTGTGGCCGGGAACGTAAAAACACGAAAGGTTGATGGAACCCAGATTGCAGGCTTCGTAGGGCAGCAGGGGCTGCTCGCCGCAGGGGTTGGTGGATTCTATCTCGCCCTGGTCAGGCGTGGGATTGTCGCGATTGATGCGGTCAAGAAACACAATGCCCGGATCGCCGGACTGCCAGGCCTTTTTGACCAGCAGTTCAAAAATCTCCCGCGCGCGCAGGCGGTTGATGACCTCGCCGGAATTGGGGGCCACAAGGTCGTAATGCTCGTCGTTTTCCACGGCGCGCATGAAGACTTCTGTCAGGCCCACGGAAAGATTGAAGTTGTTAAACTCGCCCTCTTTTTCCTTGGCGCGGATGAATTCAAGAATGTCGGGGTGATCCACGCGCAGAATGCCCATATTGGCCCCGCGCCGCGTGCCGCCCTGCTTCACCTGCTCTGTGGCGGTGTTGAAGATGCGCAGAAAGGATACCGGGCCGGAGGCAACGCCCCCGGTGGAACCCACGCGGCTATCCTTGGGGCGCAGGCGCGAAAAAGAAAATCCCGTGCCGCCGCCAGACTTGTGGATCATGGCCGCGTATTTGACCGCGTCAAAAATTTCTTCAATGGAGTCACCCACCGGCAGCACAAAGCAGGCCGAAAGCTGCCCCAGATCAGTACCCGCGTTCATGAGCGTGGGCGAATTGGGCAAGAACTTCCAGCTGGTCATGAGGTCATAAAAATCGCGCGCCAGCACGTCGCCCTTGCAGGTGGACTGGCTGTACTTGGCTTCTTCGGCGGCAATGGAAGATGCCACCCGCCAGAACAGATCGCGGGGAGTTTCCACCAGCTTGCCAGCCAGATCCTTGCGCAGGTAGCGCTTTTGCAGAACAACTTCCGTGTTGGGTTTCAACTGCGGCTGCGGCAAATTCTTGGGCATTTCGAGCATGAAAACAGCCTTTTATTTTTTTTAAGGTATGCAGCCGCAGGGCGGCTCCGAAATTTATGGGCGCAAAACCGCCCAATAGAGCAGTTTCACTTTGAAATGCTTGCTTAACGGCAAAGCATCTATGCTGTCTTCATCCGTAGCTTCCTGCGTCGCAACGGCTAAAGCGCTCTGCTGTCTTCGCCCGTTCGCCTTGCAAGCATTTCGTAGCGCGGATTTTTTCCAAAATCCACGCAGAGCAGATAAACATTTTCAATGTTAATCTGCTAGAAGCCGCAGCAGGGCGGCTTCAGGAACGGGCGGAATGATAAAGAGCCAGTATACACGGAACGGAAGTAAAAAAAAGGCCCTGAAAATCCGCTTTTTACCATTAACATGCCAATTTATTTATTTAATTTAACAATAAAAATACCTGATAGTGACAAAAAAAATTTCCCGGTGAGCGGGTCTGCTCCTGTTTCTTCGCCAGTGGCGCGGATATGCGGGGCAAACTTTTTTGGAGGGCGGTGGGGCTGAAAGGAGGGCCATCAGTGGAGAATATATGGAGCTGCCATGTCGCATCTCCGAGGCCATGCTTTTTCGCCCTTACGCGCACGGTGCACCGCGAAAATGCTCAAGGGGGGAATTACCCCCCTTGAATTCTGCGGCCATGCGGCGCTGGGGAAGATCAAAAACATCAGGAAGCGGAATCCCCGCCACAACGGCAGCCTAGGGTTTGCTTTTGCGCGGGCCGGATTTGCCACCCGAACGATTGTTACTTGACCGATTGCCGCCGGAGCGCCTGCCAGGAGCGCCGCCACGGCCCTTCCGATCCTGTCCGCCGGGTCTGTCCTGACGGTTGTTCCGATCCTGTCCGCCCTTCCAGTCAGGGCGATCGTCACGACGGCGGTCATCCCGGCCAGAAGGGTCGTCACGGCGCGGGCGGTCATTGCCTTGAGGCCGGGGCGGACGCCCCCCCTGCCCTCTGCGGTCGTCCCTCTGATTGCGATCATCCTGCGGTGCGCGGGCCGGGCGGTCTGCATAGCCCTTTCCCGAGGGTCTGTTCCCATCTCGGGCTCCATCCCTGCCGCCATCTCTGCCGTCTCTGCTGTAAGGTGCCGGCCTATGCCCGCGTTCATCCCCACCGGGGCGGCGTTCAGGCCGGGGCGCTCCCCCCTGTTGCGCCGGGGGGCTTACCTGCAAGGCTCCGCTCTTGCGATCGCGGGGCGCGCCGACAGGGATGGAGACCGGCAGTTCGTCGCCGGAGGCCAGAGCCTCGGCATTTTCCAGCAGCAGTATACCCTTGCCAGAACAGGCGTAGCGCGCCCTGCCAGCCAGACCCGGCACCATAAAGGGGGCAGAAAGCACCCGGGCGGGCAGCGGACTGGACGTTTGACTTTCTGCCTCGGGCATGGCGGCAAGCAACAGGGGCGAGAGGCTCAGGCCGCTTTTGCCAAGGCCCGAAGCCTGTGACAGATCTTCAAGCCAGAGCGGCGCGCCTTCGCTGCCAAAGGTAAAGTGGCACCATGTGCGCCCGCCCTGACCGCGCAGCAGCGGGCAATCGGCCTGATGCGTACAGGGCGCAAGGGCCGTCAGCCCGCCGTCAACGGCAAGCTGGCGCAAGCGCATGATGGTGGAGCCGCCAAGGCGCGTGCCGGGTTCCACAAACAGCAGGGAAGGCCCAACAGGGGCAGGACTGCCCGCAGTGGCCGCGGCGCGCGAATCCGCATGGTCAAAGAGCGGCGACAGGGACTCAAGGAAGCTGTCGAGCCTATCCTCGCGGCAGCCTTCGGGCTTTTCGCCATCGGCCTCGCCCGCAGCTGGATTGCCGTCAATATCCATGTCATCGGCATCCAGCGAGTCAAATTCGTCCTCGTCTTCTATGGCGCTTGCACCGCGCGAACGCTTTTTGCCAAAACGCAGCTCGTTGAGCACGTTGGCGGCGCTGACCAGCCATGGACGCGCCCGCCCGCCAGAAAGCAGAGGGGCGGCCTGCCGCACGACCTGATCAAGAGGCGCGCGGGCCACGCGCACGGGCCATACGGGCTGCCCCGTCAGCTCACCCAGAACTTCCATAAGGGTTTTGCCCAGCTCAAGCGGCTGCGACGAAGTATCCATCGCCAGCACCCGTACAGGAGCGCTGCGCCATTCAGGCCTTGCCAGCCAGAGGGCCAGCGGCAGGGTCAGCGGACCGGAGCCCACGTCCACCAGCAGGGCCTCGCCACCCTGCGGAGCCACCGTGCGGGGGTCGGCCAGGGGCAGACTTGCCAGCAGGCGCGTGAGGCGCACAAGGTTCCAGGGCAGAAAATAATACAGATAGGCGCTGATGGAGGCCGGGGAACTCCAGTACGGACGCGCCAGCCCTGCACGTTCTGTAGTCAGAAGGCGCGAAAGCTGGGCCACGTCGTCGGGCAACGAGCGCTTGTGCCCCGCATTGAGGGGCCATACCTTGGTCAGGGCTTCGGGCAGCATATCCAGAATGCGCTGGGTTTCCGCCGAAAGCGGCGGGAACAGCGCTCTGGCGGCAGGCCAGGCCCCCGATTCAAACGAACGGGCTGTGGGGCGCTGGCGCTCGAAGTTGCGCTGCCCGGAAGGAGCAAAGTCCCTGTCGCCCTCGCGCTTCTCAGGCCGGAATGCAGGCCTGCCGTAGCGGTCTCTGGGTGCGTTGGGAGAGCGCCCATCCTGACGGCGGTCATCCTGCCCCTGGACGGCCGACTGCCTGGGCGGCTGTTGGGCCTGTCATCCCGCCGGTCATCCCGGCGGTCTGGAGAACGGTCGTCCCGGCGGCTGCTCCGGTTATTGTCACGGCGGTCGTCCTGCCGCCCGGCGTTGCGGTCATCCCGGCGCTTGTCCTGGCGGCTATCGCGGTCAGCAAACCTGCTGCCCGCTCCCTCGTGTCGCGCGGGCCTGTCGCCATGCCCGCGCGGGCCCTTGCGGCGGGGCTTGCTGTCGCCATCGCCTGAACGGCGGCCACGCCGATCGGAACCGTTGAAAGAATCGTCATTCGCGGACATTTATACTCCAAAGCGCATACGGCGCAGATAATCGGTGTGAAAATTCGGTTCGTCTACAAGAGGAAGCACCACGGCCTCGCGACACATGCGCGCCAGAGGCGGGATTTTTTTGCTGTGCAGCGCCAGCAGCGCGGCTCCGTCCAGCGCAGTATTGCCCACAGCGCGAATACGCGGGGCCAGAACAGCGGGAACAAAGCCCAGGGTTTCAAGGTCGTCCGGCCTGACATATTCGCCCAACGTACCAGCCAGACACACTGCCGCAACATTGCCAGCAGGAATATCAGCCGCGCGCAGCAGCGCATCCAGCGCCAGAGCAAAGGCGGCCTTGACCTGCAGCAGGGCCTCCACATCGGCGGCGGCAAGCCACAAACCATGTGGCAGGCGCAGACGTGCGCCTGACCGGGCCAGCCCGGATGCCGCGGGTTCCCCTGTCCCAGCGGGCGGTTCCAGCCCGGCGGCCAGCTTGCGCGCCAGCGGCATAGCCGGATTTGCCACAAACTGCCCATCATTGCGCAAAACACCCGCTCGCAGCAGCAAGGCCAGCAGGGACAGGTATCCTGTTGCGCTTATGCCGCGCGCTACAGCTCCCCCAACTCCAGCGCCTGCCGCAGAATTTTGACCCGCGGTTGCGCCCTGACAGGCCGGGCAGGGGCAAACACTGCCCGGCGTAACGTGATGACGCGCCACATCTGCTGCATCCACTGCATCCGGGCGCGCGCCTTCATAAAACTGCGCTGCAAGCCCCAGGGGCGTGAGCGTGAAGCCAGTTACCACACCGGGGCCAGCAAGCTGGCCGCATTCAGGGCCAATACCTTCCAGAGCCGGGCCAAGGGGTACGCTGGTCAGCCACAACTGTCCAGTCTCGGTTACCAGCGCCAGCTCGCCGTTGGTGCCAAGATCGGCCAACACAAAGGGCCGGGGAACATCCGCTTCCAGCAGGGCGGCCAGCCCCGCGCTCACATCGCCGCCTACAAAGGGCGCTGGCAGCGGCGGTACATAGAGAGGTGGAAAATCCGGCAGTTCAACGGTTTCATCACCACAGTGCGCCAACCTGTACGGGGCGGCGCACAGGCCCTCCACATCGCGATCAAGAAAAATATCGGTCATGGCAGTGTTGGCAGCCAGACACAGCCGCGTCACACGCCCCCCGCCCGACTGCGCCAGCGAATCCATGATGTCCAGCAGTTGCCGCCGTGCAAGCCCGGCCAGCACGGCGCGCCCTTCTGGCGCGCGCGCAACTGCAAGGCGCGACATGACATCTGCCCCGGCCCCGGCCTGCGGATTGAGCGTACGCCCCTCAGCCACTGCCCGCCCCTGCATATCAAGCGCCCGCCAGCACAGGGATGTGGTGCCAAGATCAACAGCCAGCGCCAAATCCGGCTGCGTCATGCCGTGACCGTGCAAATGCCCAGTTGCTTGCGCCCCCGCAGGCAGAACAAGATTCTCCGGCGGCAACTCAAGATCAAGCGCAGTAGCTCCCCCGGCCGCAGTCATGCCTGGGTCGGGCACCTGACGGCGGCAGGCCAGACGCCAGCCAGCCTCCAGTTGAGAAGAGGAAAAAACGTCCTCCTCCGCTGGCAGGCATGGCGGCGCATGGTGCACAAAACGCACGCGGCAACGCCCGCAACGCCCAAGCCCGCCGCACAGGGGCAAAGGGCGCACCAGCCCAGAAAGCCAGATGGCCTGCGAAAGGCTTTGCCCCGGCCTTGCGGCAATGGTTACCGCTGGCGCGGCTGGAGCAGCCACGCCTGGGTCTGCATGGGCATGGTCACTGGCCGAAAAAAGACGTACAAACATCCTCCGAGATTGCCTGACAGGCCCGGTAAAGGCAAGCGTGGCGCACTCCCTGCCGTGCGGCGGCTGATCTGGCAAAAGGTGCTGTACGGCTTGTCAAACTGGCCTTTATCTTGCATATTCCAACTGCGTGGTCGTGTGCGGAAAAACACGCCGCAACACACATTTTCACGACTGTTCCGAGGCTGGTATGAATAAAGTTCTGGCGCAAGACGAAGTTGATGCCCTGCTGCGCGGTCTTTCCGGCGGGGAAATCGAAAACGAAGCGGAAACGCAGGAAGACGATTCCGGCATTGTGTCCTTTGACCTTGCCAATCAGGATCGCATCATCCGCGGGCGCATGCCCGTGCTTGAAATCGTTAACGACCGTTTTTCACGGCTTTGCACCAACGCTCTTTCAAACTCAGTGCGCAAGCGCGTGGAGCTGAACCCCATATCCATTGATATGACCAAGTTCGGCGAATTTATGCGCTCGCTTCCGGTGCCCACCTCCATCAATATTTTCAAAATGGACCCCCTGCGCGGCAATGCCATCATGGTTGTTGATTCGCGTCTGGTCTTTGCCCTGGTGGAAAACGTATTTGGCGGCGCCGGCTCCCAGCCCAAGGTCGAAGGCCGCGAATTCACGCGCATTGAACAGGCCGTGGTGGACAAGATTGTCAAAATCGCGCTGGAGAACATGGAAGAATCCTGGCGGCCAGTGCATGACGTAAAGCTTGAACTGGTGCGCAGCGAAATCAACCCGCAGTTCGCCGCCATTGTGCCCCCAAGCGACGTTGTGGTCGTCATCACCTTTGAAGTCGAGCTGGATACGGCGCTTGGCTCCATGATCATCTGCCTGCCGTACGCCACCATTGAACCCATTCGTTCCAAACTGCATGCAAGCTTTCAGACCGAACGCCTGGAAGTCGACCACGCATGGGTGGCGCGCCTTAAAGAACGCCTGCTGGAAACCCCGGTGGAGATGAAAGTGCATTTTGGCCGCACCACAATCACGGGCAACCAGCTGCTGCGCATGCAGGTGGGCGACATTATCGTGCTGGATACTGACCACGAAGACATGCTTAACTGCACGGTTGCCGGAGTGACCAAGTATCAGGGCCTGCCCGGCACCATCAAGGCCATGAAGGCTTTTCAGATCATCAAGGAAAACGAGCCGCAATACACCTGATGCGGCCCGCAGCGCGATAGAGGCAGCATGCTGCTGCCCCGCCCAATAAATTTACGCAAGGCCCCTGCCTGAAAGAACTGCACCCAACGCAGATTCCGTCAGACAGGGGCCTTGCTGCATCTACAGGTACGACAAGGCTAAAATGCCGAGCCTGCCTGTACATAAAAATTATGCTTTACCAGCCTCGCCCTCACAGCCAGACCCACCACCGCCGGAGAGGCCAGCGCCATCAGAGCTGTTCCTTCCCCCGCAGTGCGCGCCGCAGCCGCCAGGCAGGCGGGAGAGCCTGTGCGCCCGCATCTCGGGCGCAAGAATGTGCACGCCAGCGGCTGGCAGGTGCGGCACAACCTTTACGCCTTCGGGCACAGGCACATTATCTTCGTACGCGCCCACAGGGGGGCGCAACAACACGCAGCTGCACCCGGCGGCCAACCCGGCCTGCACGTCGCGCACCCGGTCGCCAATCATCCAGGAGCGCGAAAGATCAATATTCAGATCGGCAGCGGCTTGCAGGATGAGCCCCGGCTCCGGCTTGCGGCAGTTGCAGGGGCCGGTGACATCCGGCAGGTGGGGGCAATAATACCACGCGTCAATAACGGCATTGTGCGCCGCAAGATCCTCATTTACCCATGCTTCCAGAGCGTGCAGATCGGCCTCGCTGAACATGCCGCGCGCCAGCCCCGACTGGTTGCTCACCACCACAAGCAGATACCCTACGGCATGAAAGCGCCTGAGGGTTTCAACCACGCCTGGCAGCCACTGCCAATCTTCCTTGCGGTGAATATAGCCAGTGTCGTGATTCAGAGTTCCGTCGCGGTCCAAAAAAATGGCGCGGCGCGGCGTTTCTGCTGTGCTCATGAAAATCCTTGTCCTTTTCCGGGGTCACCCCGGCAGTTTGGTGTGATGCAATTCCTGCCAATTGTGCGCCAAACCCAATAAAAATGCAAAAACAGCCTGTAAAAACCTGCCCGGCGCCCCAAACAGAAGCGACCCACAAGTGGGCCGCTTCTTTCCCCTGCCCAAGAAGGCGGGGAATGCAAAAACAAGGCTGCTGACAGACAGACCGCAGAATTACTTCTTGGCGGTCATTCTCCGTTCCCACAGCTTCATGTCGTTCATTTTTTTGCGGCGCTCACGTTGCAAAGCCTTGCAGGCAAGGGGGGTGCCCTTTTTAAAGCCCCACTTTTCAAGGTATTCTTCTGTGGAAAGACCGTGCGTAGCCAAGTGACGTTTAGTCAAAATCTTGAAGCTCTTACCGCACTCAAGGCAGGTAACGCTCTTTTCCTTGATAGATTTTCTGGCTTCCAGAACCGCCCCGTCAAAATCGGGTTCGCCAGTGGCTTCGCCCATGGCAACAGCCCTGATGCTGCCAGCAACCTTTTGGACAAAGGCCGTAATTTCTTCCGCGCTCATAACCCTGACGCCAGCCTGAGCCTTGGAAATCTCCAAAGCACCCTTCAAAAAATCGTCCATCTTCACTCCGCGATATATTAAGTTAAAAAACTTTTGAACTATAAGGATTCAGCACTAACACTATTTCGATAAAGCAATTTGTGTCAACCCAATAAACGAAAAATGACACCACAATCAAACCAAGGTGCTTGAAGCGTAAGGAGGGCAATATAAATGGCTCCTAGAGAATATGCCCATCCATATTTAGGGGTTCGCCAGCGCTTCAACCACAACTTATCGCACATTACTACTGTAAAAATAAAAAATTGCTCCAAATGGTCGTCACAACATAAATAAACTCTCAGATTTTTACATTTCATGACTAGCAAAGAAAGAAATAAATTAAACAAAAATACACCAATGTACATAGATATAATATAAAAACTAAAAATCACTTCAAAAATCAGCCATTTGGAAGTCTGATGTTCCCCACTGATATAATTCAATTTAATTTTTTTTAGTAAAATAATTATCGTAAATAAATATAAAACAGTTCATAATATGGATGTAACATACAGACAACGCATTCAATTGTTATTTTTACTCATAAACAACCCAGCACCAGTTCGACTGGACAGTCATTCCCACTATTTTGCTATGAATTTTTGTAAAAAACGTTTTACCTACAAAAATGCCTGCCGATAGTTTTCATCATTTTTCCAGCCAATTGCCAGGAATATCAGCACGTCATGCTCATCAACCACAAGTATCATCACCTTTTTATCTCTTGAACCAATATAAAAGAACTCAATACAAAAGATCACCCCAACAAATACCCTGGCAGCGCCTGCCGCACTGAAGACATGCGATACACAACGACTCCGATGAGTTATAGCCAGCAGGCGTTTCCTGCTGCCCACCGCTCTGCCTCATAAAAGTAAAAATATTTTACCAGCATCTGTATATTCTGTTGAATTCTGCCGGATTCACTCGTAAACCACATATCACAAGCTGAAATTCAGCCATATAGTACACACGGCAGACACCTGCACTCCATACAAAAAACTGCACTTCAAGATGCTATTGACTGCAATCCCGTGGAGCATAGCTTGAAAAAGAAGCTCTATATAAAACTATTGCGCATCAGACAGCGCATGGGCATATTCTGGCCGGTTATGATTAACGGCACAGTGCTCTTTTTTATATTTATATTTGGCATTCTTGGCTATAAATACATTGAAGGCTGGCCCCTGCTTGACGGTTTTTACATGGTGCTTATCACGCTTTCGACGATTGGTTTCGGCGAAGTACACCCCTTGAGCGAGCAGGGAAAGCTCCTTACCAGTGCCGTTATTATTTCTGGCGTAGTATATTTTGCACTTCTCATTGGTTATTTTGTGCAACTGGCCTCAGAAGGTCGCGTATTTCAAATGATGCGGAGGCGCAGAGTGGACAAGGCTATTGCGGCACTTTCGGGCCATTGCGTTTTGTGCGGTTTCGGCTTGGTGGGCCGGGTAGTGGCTGCTGAGCTGGCCGCTGACGGCGTTGACGTGGTTGTGGTCGAAAGTGATGACAAAAAAGCTGAAGAAATCGAGAGCGCGGGCTATTTTCTTGTGCTTGGCGATGCCACGTCAGACAGCGTGATGATGCGTGTCGGGCTTGACCGGGCCAAGGCGCTTGTGGCCTCCATGTCCAACGATCCCGCCAATGTGTATGTGGTGCTCTCCGCCCGGGCCATGAACCCCGATCTCTACATTGTTTCACGCGCCAGCGACAACCGCCACATCAGCAAACTCAAAACCGCAGGGGCCAACCGCGTCATCCTGCCTCACATGATCGGCGGTCAGTCCATAGCCCAGGCCATCCAGCGCCCCCTGGTCGAATCCTTCATGCACCGCAGCAACACCAATGATGAGGTGCTGCTTGATGAATTTCTGGTTTCAGACACTTCGCCCCTTGTAGGCAGAAGCCTGGCGGAAGCTGCCCTGACCAGATCACATGATGTTATCATCCTTGCCATTAAAAGCCAGGGCAACCCCATTTTGCAAAAAACCAGAGCTGACACGGTAGTTCAGGCTGGCGACGTTCTGCTTGTGGCAGGCTCAAAAACCCACCTGCAAGGGCTTAACGAAATGATGTAGCGCCGCACCGCACAATCACAACATGCGCCGCGCGCTTATTCCATTATTGGATTTTCGATATGCGACGACAGTGTCGCACGAGCGTCACACAAATCAGCACCGCCCCTTCAAGGGGCGGTTTGATTAGGCCCTATAAGGGCCTGTTACTCGACGGCCCCCTTAAGGAGGCTTGTCCTGACTTTCGCCGTTTTTCCTAGCGACCCATAAATGGGTCTTTGTGTTCAAAAAGACTATGTTGATCGGCTATTTTGTCTCGCGTTTCTTGCTCTCGGATATATTTCACCACGGTGGCCTCATTTACTCCCACGGTGCTGACAAAATAGCCTTTGCACCAGAAGTGGCGGTTTCCGAACTTGTACTTCAAGTTTGAAAACTGCTCGAATATCATTAACGCGCTTTTACCTTTTAAATACCCCATAATTTGTGCCACACTATATTTCGGTGGTATCTTGATACACATGTGTATGTGGTCTATGCAGGCATGGGCCTCTAATATCTCAAGATGCTTATATTCACACAGCTTTCGTAAAATCACGCCAATCTCTTTCTTGTACTTTCCATATATGATTTTACGACGAAACTTCGGCGCGAATACAATGTGATATTTGCAATTCCACCGCGTGTGCTCTAAACTTTGATCATCCATTGTTGCTCTCCTTTGCTACTCTGAAAGTCAGGACATCTTTCTTGTAACAAAGGAGAGCTACTTATTGATGGGGATAGGCTTCGCCTTTTTGGAACTCCCCGCTTAGCGGGGAGTTTTCGTCCATAAAAAAAGGCATCGCCGTCATAACGACGGCAATGCCTTGAAATTATCTGGTCGGAGCGAAAGGATTCGAACCTTCGACCCCCTGCTCCCAAAGCAGGTGCGCTACCAGGCTGCGCCACGCTCCGAAAAAAACCCGCGCCTAGCGGCGCGGGAACACTGTGGGGCGAAAGATGGGACTTGAACCCACGGCCACCTGGGCCACAACCAGGTGCTCTACCTACTGAGCTACTTCCGCCACGGGAAAATTCTTATAAGCAGGTTATTTCTGTTTGGCAAGCATTTTTTCCACACAGCTTCATCTGGATTTTATCTAGAAAAGTATCTACACTTACTGCTGTCCGGCTCAACGGCAAAAACCCGCCCGTAAGGCCATCTGCCTGCCCCGCAGACCCGGTAAACCGCGCCTGCAATCCGGGTGCTGACGGCGTGTCAGGCCACAAACACTTTTTCGGGGACACTCCATGGACAAACTGGTTATTGAAGGCGGCGTTCCGCTTACTGGCGGCATTGAGGTCAGCGGCTCCAAAAATGCGGCCCTGCCCATTCTTTTTGCCTGCATTCTGCTGTCAGAGCCGGTCACCATCACCAATGTGCCCAACCTGCGCGATATACATACCACCATCAAGCTCCTGAACATGTTGGGCTGCACCTGCGAATACAACGATCATCGTGTACAGGTGCAGCCCGGCAATTTACTGCCGGAAGCTCCCTATGATCTGGTACGCACCATGCGCGCCTCTGTTCTGTGCTTTGGGCCGCTGCTGGCCCGCATAGGCCAGGCGCGCGTGGCCCTGCCCGGCGGCTGCGCCATAGGCGCGCGCCCCGTAGACCAGCACCTCAAGGGGCTGGAACAGATGGGCGCCAGCTTTCAGCTTGAAGAAGGCTATATTATTGGTCGCTGCCGTCAGCTCAAGGGCGCGCACATTTCTTTTGACATGCCCACTGTGGGCGGCACGGAAAACCTGCTCATGGCCGCCGCCCTGGCGGATGGCGAAACTGTGCTTGAAAACGCCGCCCGCGAGCCGGAAATAGTTGACCTTGCAAACTTTTTGCGTGCCTGCGGCGCAAAAATCGAAGGCCACGGCACGTCGGTCATCCACATTCAGGGTGTTTCCTCCCTGCACGATGGGGAGTACCCTGTCATGCCCGACCGCATCGAGGCGGGAACCTTCCTCGTGGCCGCGGGCATTACCGGTGGCGAACTGATGCTGCGCAACTGTCCGTTCAAAGACCTTGAAGCCGTCATTCTCAAACTGCGCAGCATGGGCATGGAGATCACCCACTCCCCCGAGGGAGTGCTGGCGCGATGCGCTGGCCCCCTGCGCGGCACGGATGTGAAAACCCAGCCCTACCCAGGCTTTCCCACAGACATGCAGGCCCAGCTTATGGCGCTCATGTGCCTTGCCGAAGGGGCCAGCGTTGTGGAAGAAAGCATTTTTGAAAACCGCTTCATGCACGTGCTTGAACTCATGCGCATGGGCGCGCAGATCAAGGTTTCCGGCCACACGGCCATGGTGCGAGGCGTGCAGAAGCTCACCGGCGCGCCAGTGATGGCCTCTGACCTCCGCGCCAGCGCATCCCTGGTTCTGGCAGGTCTCGCGGCCAAGGGCGTCACCGAAGTGCGGCGCATCTACCACCTCGATCGTGGCTACGAGAGCATTGAGCACAAGCTGAATGCCGTCGGCGCGCGTATTCGCCGCGAAAAAGAATAAAAATCGGTCAGCACCCCGATGCGAGCGCGCCATGCTGGCTGCCTGCAAAAAAAGAGATTATCGGCTATTTTAAGCCGCTTCGCCCGCAACGCGGGTTTCAGGAGGATTCCATGAAACGACTGGCGCTTCTATTGCTGCTGCTTTGCGTCACCCTGCTCAACGGCTGCGCATACACCGGCTACGGCATCTACGATGACCAGCGCCTGATGGGTACCATGTCGGACGACAAGGAACTCTCTGCCAAAATCAAGACAGCCCTGCTGGATGAAAGCTTCTCCGGCGGCTGGTCTGTTGCGGTGTACAGTTTTTATGGTCATGTCTTCCTTGTGGGCGAAATACCCGATACCATGCAGGGCAAGGCTGTAACCATTGCCAACCGCTACAAGCCCCGCTCGGTCACCACGCACTGGTTCACCCCCGCCACCAGCGACACCAGCAACTTCGTGCTGGCCACCAAGCTGCGCAAAGAACTTATTTCCACCAAGAGTCTTTCTTCCACCCGCATAGATACGGAGGTGAACTCCGGGCGTGTGGTTCTGCTTGGCGTGGTAAGGGATGATGCCGAAAAACAGCTCGCCATCCAGGCCGCGCGTGGAGTTGGCGGCGTCACGGGCGTGACTAGCTACCTTATGTTCCCCCAGAAAGCGGGACAGCTTGACAGCATGCTGCCAGAACACGCCACAGGCGTGAGCCCGATGGACGGCAGCATGGAGCCCTCCGGCAGCCCGAGCAGCACGCCGGTTTCCAGCGGCGGAAGCAGCTCCGGTGGTTCAGGCGGCGTGGAGTCGCGCGATCTTCCGTAATTATATAAGGTTACGAACGAAATAAGGTAACCGCTCCGCAAGGATTTTCCTGAAAATCCTTGTCACGAAAGACGCTAGGGGCTGTTTCTAACTAAAAGATTTTGCGCCGAGGACAAGGAAAACAGTGTTTTTTACAACAGGAGTGGACGCTTTCTGTCCATGACTGGAGTAAAAAGGCTGGATGACGCGGTGACCGGCCAAAAGAATTAGTTAGAAACAGCCCCTGAGCTGAAAGCGTCAGGCTGTGCGCTTATCTCTCCCGCTCCAGCAGCTTCGCGCCCATGCGGCGCAAAACCGGGTTCGTCTCTTCCGCAAAATCTTTCCAACCGGCATCGGCGTAAGCCAGCAGGGCGGCCACAACGTCCAGGGCATCTTCCACACTGTCAACCCAGCCGCTGACCGCGCCGTGCAGCATCAGCCCCGGCCCTTCCAGCGGGCCGCGAATGCCCAGCACGGGGACTCCGGCCCCGGCGGCCAGCCCCACCTCCACCCCGGCATCCTGACCTGACGCGCCGTAATAGATGACCATGTCCGCCGTCAGACAGGCATTGTGGCAAAAGGCGTAGACCTCGCCGCCGTCACGGTCGGTGTCCATCCAGATGCGCCGCTCGGCGGGGGTCAGCCCTGGCGGCGGCACGGCTTTGTCTGTCCAGTCCAGCATGCGGCAGCCCATGCCCCGCAGCTCGCGCCCCAGAAGGCGCACCCCATGCTTGTGTTTGAAAGACCCGGCAACATAGATGGTCAGCTCAGCCATATATCCAGTTTCCTTTACAAATGGCGACGTGAACCCGCGGAGGCTAAAATTCTATGCCCGGCGCGGCCTTGACGCCCGCGCGCCAAGGGTGTTTGATTTCGGTCATGGAGGTCACAAGGTCTGCCGCGTCTATCAGCCACTCGGGCGCGCTGCGGCCGGACAGCACGAGATGGCAATCCCTGGCGCGAGCCAGCGCCATGAGTTCTTCCAGCTCCTGCTGTTCAAGAATCCCGGCGCTCAGGGCATACAGGGTTTCATCCAGCACCAGCATGCCTGCATGGTCGAGCTGCTCGCGCGCCCAGCCGAGCACCCGCAGGGCGGCCTCACGGTGCGCGGGGCGCTCTGCATCAGTACGCAAAAAGCCCAGCCCTCCGGCAAAAAAGCGTTCTCCCAGCAGTCTGGCAAGCATGGCCTGCTCGCCGGCCTGCCCGTCGCGCTTCATAAACTGCCCAAAGGCCACAACCATATTCTGCCCCAGGGCGCGCACGGTCTGCCCCACGCAGGCGCTGGTTTTTCCTTTGCCGTCACCTGTGTACACAAGAATCATTATTTCCAGACTCCCGGGATCTGTACGCCGCACTTGGGGCATTTGCCTTCCGCGCCCCGCACGCGCGTGTCGTATCCGTTCCGTTCAATAACCACCGCATTGCATTCCGGGCAAAACGTATTGCTGCCCAGGGGGCTGCGCGTGTTTCCGATATAAACATAATTCAACCCGGCCTCGCGCCCGATGCGCCAGCAGGTCTCAAGTGTCGCCAGCGGCGTGTCCGGATGGTCGATCATCAGATGTGCGCCATGAAAACCCGTCACATGCCACGGCGTATCCGGCCCCAGCTCGTCACGGATAAAGGCCGCAAGCTCTGCCATTTCTGCCTGCCCATCGTTGAGGCCGGGAATGACAAGAGTTGTAACCTCAAGCCACCAGCCAAGTTTCTTGATGGCCTTCAGATTTTCCAGCACTGGCTGAAGATGCCCGCCGCAATATTTGCGGTAGAATGTATCGCTGAATGATTTCAGATCCACATTGGCGGCGCAGATGCATCGGCTCAGAGCCGACAGACAATCCTTGGACATGTAGCCGTTGGTCACCAGCACACTGCGTATGCCCTTTTTGGCCGCCATGCCCGCTGTCTCGTACAGCATCTCAAAAAAGACCGTAGGCTCATTGTAGGTAAAGGCCATGGTCTGGGCGTGATTGGCCAGCGCGTGGGCCAGCAGGTCTTCTGGCGCAGCGCGCTTGCCGGGCACAATGCCGCTTTCCGGCACATGGGCTATGCTGTTGTTCTGACAAAAATGGCAGGAAAAATTGCACCCGGCGCTGCCCACAGAAAAAATCCTGCTGCCTGGCAAAAAATGGTACAGAGGCTTTTTTTCAATGGGATCCATGGCAGCAGCGGTAACAACACGGCTGACCAGAGAAACCATTTCTCCCCGCATGTTGACGCGTACCCCGCAAATACCCTTGGCCCCCTTGCGCAGGCGGCACCGATGAGCGCACAGGCGGCATACAACAGTGCCGTCAGGCTGAGAATCCCAAAGCGCGGCAAGCATGCTCAACGCCTCTCCCTTCCATCACGGCCCCTGTCGGCGCCGCGCGGGTCATACTGTGAATCGCCCTGATTGCCGGGGCGCGGGTTATACCTGTCGTCTCCCCGTTGGTCATGGCTGTTGTCGCGAGGCCTGTTGGGGCCGCTGTAGCCGCCATCACGCGAGTCATACTGATCACGGCGCGGGCCATCATAGCGGCCATCGTGCGGCCGGTCGTCATACCGTCGATCATCATAAGACCTGTCGTCATGCCGCCTGTCGTCATGGCGATGCCTGTTATGGTCGGGCTGTGGCGCGGGCTGCCAGGTAACCGGAGGCATGTTCTGCTGCCCCGGCCACGAAGGCCCACCGGGTCTGGGCATGGGGCCATACGGGTTGGGCCCCCATTGATTGCCATCGGGATAAATCTGCGGGGCCACAAAAAAAGTGCCGTAGTTCTGCTGATCCGGGGGAGCTGGCGGCACCACAGAGGTAATGATGTCGCCCGTCTGGGGATCGCGATACTGGGTAGCGATGCCCCTGTCGTTGAAATTTTCGCCCTGGAGCTGCCCTGTGCCGGAAACAACGCTGTCGCCCTGCCCCTGCCAGCCGGGTGCGGGCGCAGGATAGGGCGCATAGCCCGGCCCATAACCTGGAGCATACTCGGGGGCAAAGCCGGGGGCAGGCGCTGGCGGCGGCACGGCGGCGGGATTTGGTACAGGGGCCGCAGGCGGCGCAGATGCTGGGGCAGGAGCCTCCGCAGGTCCCGGCAGGGAACCAAAAGAAGAGTAGGGAGCCATGCCCCCTGCGCCGGGCCAGGGGGTCGGCTGCCCGGGAGCGGCAGACTGCAAAGCGGGTGACGTTCCAGCCGCCCGCGCCTGTGGACTCCCCCACTGGCCTGGCTGCTGGCCCAGTTGCTGACCTGGCCATTGATCCGGCTGTTGCGGCGCGGCAGGATTTTCCACGGCTGGCTGGCCCGGCGCGGCAGGATTTTCCACGGCTGGCTGGCCCGGCGCGGCAGGATTTTCCACGGCTGGCTGGCCCGGCGCGGCAGGTTGCGCCGGCTGCACGGGTTTTACGGGGCCAAGCTTCACGCCCGAGACAGGCGCACGGTATTCCGCAGCGCCATCCGCAGCAAGGGACGCGCCGGAACAAACGAACGTCAGTACGGCGCAGAAAATATACAATACGGCATATCTACGCATGGCACGCTCCTTACCCCTCCGGCTTTATTCTAGCAGCGGCGCGCAAGCCGGTCTATGAAAAAACTCACGGCCAGGGCCTCAAAAAGTCGCTTGGGGTTTGAAAGAACCTGTGGTATGTAGCGCAGATTCAAAGGAGGCAACGGATGTCCAGCGACCGCGCAAAAGCCTACACTCAGGCAGGCGTTGATATTGAGGCGGGAAACGCTCTCGTTTCACGCATCAAAGGCATGGTTCAGAGCACGCAGACCAGAGGCGTCATTTCCGATATTGGCGGCTTCGGAGGCCTGTTCCGGCCTGACCTCAACGGCATGACCGAACCTGTGCTTGTTTCTTCCACCGATGGCGTGGGGACCAAGCTCAAACTGGCTTTTGCCTGCAACAAGCACGATACTGTGGGCATCGACCTTGTGGCCATGAGTGTCAACGACATTCTGGTTCAGGGTGCCAACCCCCTGTTTTTTCTCGACTACTTTGCCACCGGCAAGCTTGACGTAGAAACCGCCCAGACCGTCATTGGCGGTGTGGCCGAGGGCTGCCGTCAGTCCGGATGCGCCCTGCTTGGCGGTGAAACCGCCGAAATGCCCGACATGTACGCGCCAGGCGAGTATGATCTTGCCGGTTTTTGCGTGGGCATTGTGGACAATGCCAAGCTCATTGACGGCTCCGGCATTCAGGTAGGCGACAAGATTATCGGCATCGCCTCCTCGGGCCTGCACTCCAACGGCTTTTCACTGGCCCGCAAGGTGCTTGAACAGAGCGGCCTTTCCCTCACCGATCCCTTCCCCGGCGGGGATGGAGCCAGCGTTGGCGATGTGCTGCTGACGCCCACCACCATCTACGTGGAAGCGGTGCGCTCCCTGCTGCGTGACATGAACGTCAAGGGCATGGCCCACATCACCGGCGGCGGCTTTTACGACAACATCCCCCGCGTACTGCCCGCCCAGGTGGAAGCGCGCATTCATTTTGGCAGCTGGCAGATGGCCCCCGTCTTCAACTGGCTCAAGGAAGCGGGCAACCTCAGCTGGCCGGAAATCCTGCAAATATTCAACGGCGGCATCGGCTATGTGCTGGTGGTGCCCGCCGATCAGGCCGAGGAAGCGATCAACCGCATCCAGGCCTTCAAGCTGCGCGCGTGGTGCATAGGCGAAATAGCCCGCCGCTCCAAGGACGACGAGCAGGAACAGGTCATCATCAACTTCTAGCCTGTTGGCTGCTTATCTGCTCCAGCCCGGATTACCAAGGGCCGCCCAGTGATACCGGGCGGCCCTTTTGTCAAACTGCTTTTCTTTTTGCCTTGCATTGACATAATCAACGCTCGCTGGCCGCATGAATACCGCACGGCCACTTCAGGAGGATATCATGAACAGCGCCATCAGTTGCCTTGGAAACGTCATCTGGTTTTTATGCGGCGGCATTGTCATGGGCCTTGTGTGGTGGCTATACGGAGTGCTCTGCTTTATTTCCATCGTGGGCATTCCCTGGGGCAGGGCCTGCTTTGTCATGGGCAACTTCGCCTTTTTCCCTTTGGCAAAATGCCCGTTGCGCGCGATGTGCTCACCGGCAGGCAGGACGTTGGCACCGGCCCGTGGGGCACGGTGGGCAACATCATATGGCTTTTACTGGCTGGCGTGTGGATTGCCCTGGGGCACCTGATTTCCGCCGTCATGTGCGCGGTGACGATCATCGGCATTCCCTTTGCGTGGCAGCACGTCAAGCTTGCGGCGCTGGCGCTCTGCCCCATCGGCAAGACCATTGTTCCCGCTCCTCTTGCGGATGCCGCCGAGCGCGCGGCCGCGGAACGCGGCTTCCGCGACGGGCATTTTTAAGCCCCATGGCCGACCGGCTGCGGCGGCCCAGCCACGAAGGGATTGCAGGGCTTCAGCTTGCGGGCTTGCCCGCAAACAGTTCCTTCAGTTGGCGTGCATAAAATTCGTTCATGTATTCAATGTCGATCTTGGGCGAATCCGCGCCCCGCAGCAGGTTGACGACCATTGAGGCCCCCATGAGCTGCGCCAGTATCAGCTCGGCCCGCGTGGCAGGCTGCTCGCCCGGCAATACTCCCATGATCTGTTCGCGAACCCTGTCATAGGTTTGCGCCATAACGTCCGAAACGTTGGGATCCAGCGCAGAAAGAGCCGTAATGCGAAAATCCGTGGCCCATGCACTCTGCGCGCCGCCAGAAAGGATGCTGCCCATGGCCATACTGGTTTTCTCCATGGGCGGCACATCAGGCAGGGCCTCAATGCCTTCTGAATTCAGAATGGACGCCACTTCAAGAAAAAGATTCCTTTTCGAGCCAAAATAACGGCTGATGAGTGCCGGGTTTACCCCCGCCGCCGCGCCGATTTCCCGTATCCCGACATTGCCGTAGTTGGCTTTGGCAAAAAGCCTCCGCGCCGCCTGCAAAAGACGGTTTCTGGTTTCTGCGGCATTGCGTTTGCGCTGCGAGCCCGTGGCTGTTTTACGTTCAAGAGCCATTGCTATCCCCTATAGTTACTGCGGCTTGACACAGTTGGTTTTTTAAGGCTACCTTTGAGTAATCAATTGATTACAGATTTTCCATGAAAAGTGCAATGCCTTTGTTGCACGGGAGGATTCATGAAAATACGGGGATTGTCGTGCCTGACGGCATTGACCATTGTTCTTTTAACGGCTTTTTCTGCCTTTGCGGAAGAAGGCAAGAGCGACAGCAACCGCTGGGGATTCAACCTCGGCATTGGCGGCACGGTTTCCACTTCTGAATACAAAGGCGTGGAAAGGCTGGGCACGGCCCTGCCCTTGCTGGGATATGAGGGCGAGTATCTGTATTTGCGGGGATTGAGCGGCGGCGTGCACCTGTTCAAGAACGAATATAATGAGGTCAACGTACAGCTATCGTATCTGCCGCAGCATTTTTATGCCTCATGGAGCGACAACTCGGGCATGAAAAAGCTTGATGACCGCTATGCATCGGCTATGGCTGGCATCAACTACCGCTTGCACACCGAGCTTGGCGTACTGGCAGCCACCCTTTCCACCGATGCGCTGGGCGTGAACAAGGGCGTGATGGCCGATGCCTCCTATTCCTACCCCATCCGTTTTGCCAATATGTCGCTTATTCCCACGGCTGGCGTGCAGTGGACCGATGTGAATTACAACGACTATTATTATGGCGTGAGCAAGAGCGAAGCGCGCTCCAGCGGTCTGAGCCACTACTCGCCGGAATCAGCCCTCTCACCTTATGCGGAACTGACGCTGCGGGTTGGCCTTACAGAAAGCTGGAGTGCTTTTGTGAGTGGAAAAAGCCAGTTTTTGGGCCAGGAAATAACAGACAGCCCCATGGTTGAACGCAGCAACAAGTATTCGCTGAGCGGGGGCTTTCTTTACGCATTCTAAAGCAGTAGGGCATTGCCAGTTTTCCCGGTGGGTTGCCGCCGGGTAATCACCAAGGGCGCTTTCTGAACGGGCGGAAACGTGCGGGCCTTTGCCGCGACCTGCACTGCTCTACCGTTCAGAAGCGCATCCGCTCTGGCAAAGATGCCCGGGGCCGAAAGGAACAAGCCTGCCCGCAGCAAATGCGTTAAGACAGTCAGCCACAGTGGGCAGATTGGCATTGTAATACACGGCAATGCCTGCCTCCTGCAAAGCCCGCAGAGGCCGCATGCCCATGCCGCCCGCAAGCAGAGCGCCAACGCCAAGGCGCAGCAGGGCCTGCACTGGCCCGGCGCAATCCCCGCCATGATGCATGGGATTGGGCTGAACGCTCACCTCCCCCATATTGCCGTCTTCCACCTTGGCAAGGGTGTAGAACTGACATCGCCCAAAATGCGCATTGGGCGCAGCATCCAGCCCGCCTGGAGCTATGCTTGGCACAGCCACCACCAGCCCGCCCGGCATGGCATCCTCGTTTTCCGCCCCTTCGGCAGTTGCATCCACAGCGCACACCCCGCCCTCAATGCGCAGGGCCTGCCCCTGCACAAGAGCCTGAGCCACGCTGCGCCGCGCGCGCTTCAAAAGCCTGCCAAAGGTATGCCGCGAAACACCCATGCGGGCGGCGGCGGCATCCATGTTCAGGTCTTCAAAATCAGCCAGCCGCAAGGCTTCCAGGCCATCCAGCGACAGCACAACCTCTTCAAGTTCGTGCAGAGGGATGCCATTGGGCTTGAAACATCGATTTTTTGGCAGGGCGCTCACGCGCCTGCAATGGCAAGGTCTTGGCATAATTTCCCAGTAATATGGTTTTATTTGAGAATAAGCCAATGCCACGCCTCGCGCAAGTGGCGCAGGTCGTGGCCGCGAACAACTGCCGCAACCCCCTGAAGGACGGATACTTTTTCATGTCGCGCATGGCCGGGCTGAACCGGGAGGGGTAAACCCGGTTCAGGCCCGGCCATGCTTCCCGTGGGCCGGAGGCTGCTTGCGCGCAGGCAGCGCGCGCCCAAGGCGCCGTGCAAACCAAGGGTACGGACAATGGTTTGCGGGAACAGTAAAACCTGCCGCGCATGGCGGCTCTCATTTTATCAGGCCTGAAGCTCCGTCAGCAGACGCGTCACGCGGCGCGCATCGTCCGCTGTTGGCATGGTCGGCAGCGAGGCAAGAATGCCCAGACCTTCCATGACGTCATGAAAGACATCCTCGGGCATTTCGCTGACAACCGCCGTATGCACCAGCGCATTCACACGCATGATGCCGATGACATCCTGCTTCGCCTGTTCCTGCGAGGCGGCATCCAGCACCACCAGCGCCGGGGCCTGCTTTTGCACGCAGTGTTTGCAGGCATCGGCATCAGCAACTGTGGTTACGGCGCAGCCCTGACTTTCAAGCTCAGCCACAAAGGCGGCAAAAGCTGCGGGCCGCCCTGTCTGCAACAGAATGGAGCGCTTCATAACGGTTTAATGCCCGCCGCCGCAGGTATGTTCAGGGGTGAATTCCGTCAGTTTGCCCTGGCAAAAGGCCTGCACGGCCATGCCCACGGTGGGCTGGTTGCCTGCAAAATACACGCTGATGCCCATCTGATTGAAGCCCATGAGGGGGCGCATGCCCATGCCGCCAGCAAGAAGCGCATTGACGCCGTGGGAAGCCAGATACTGCACCGGGGCCATGCACCCGCCCTGCTGGTGCGGGATGGATTCAAGGGTGGACTGGGCGGCAACCTGACCGTTTTCCAGTTCGACGATGGTGTAAATGTCGCAATGTCCAAAGTGCATACCCATACCGGAATCCATGCCGCCGGGCATTTGCGAAGGAATCGCCAGAATAGTCTTGCTCATGATGCTTTCCTTTTACAGGTGGTTTATGCCGCCTTGCCGCCCCGGTTGCGCAGCAAGGGCGCACACGCGCTCCCACGCTGCCGTCAGGGCGTCGGCAAGGGGTTGGGTAAGGATTGAAATTTCTTCGGTCAGGGCCTGTCGTCGCACCATGGCCTGCGTAACCAGCGGGCTGAAGGGCAGCTCGCCCACCACATGGTGTCCACCCGCTGCAGCCTCTGCGTGTATGCGGGCGGCTTCCTCCGCGTTCAGGTCGGCCTTGTTGATGAGCACCGCCACGGGGATACGAAAATGCGCGCACAGCTCCGCCACACGGGCAAAGTCATGCCGCCCCGAGGGAGTGGGTTCCACCACAGCTACGGCCAGAGTCGCGCCGGAAAGGGAGCTGATTACAGGGCAGCCCACCCCCGGCGAACCGTCGCACAGCACAAGGTCTGCACCCATCCTGGTCGCCTTGTCGCGAGCCTGACGCTTGAGCAGGGCCACAAGCCTGCCGGAATTTTCCTGCCCGGGGTCAAGTTGCGCATGTACAAAGGGGCCAAAACGGGTGTCACTGACATACCACGCGCCGCAAGTCCGCTCGGGAAATTCCACCGCCTGCGCGGGGCAAAGCTTGTGGCACACGCCGCAACCTTCGCAACCCAGCTCATCTATGGAATACACGCCATCTTCAAGCCGCACGGCATCAAAACGGCACAGCTCGGCGCAGCGTCCGCAGGCGGTGCACAGATCAGGATTGATGCGGGCCGTATTGCCGGAAATAAAAACTTCCTTCTGCTGCACCTGAGGATTCAGCAGAATGTGCATGTCCGGCACGTCCACATCCAGGTCGCAGAGCACGGCCTTTTGCCCCCGCGCATGCGCCAGCGCGGCAAATGCGGTGCATACGGTGGTTTTTCCCGTACCGCCCTTGCCGCTGATAACAACTATCTCACGCATGGCAGCCCCCCTTGGCAAAGTCCCGCAGTTTGACGGCAAGTTCTGCAAAGCGCTGCCGCCATTCCTGCCCGGTCACGCCCTGCGCTTCCGTGGGCGGCAAGCCGTGGGCGTAGGCGTGGGCGGCCTCGCGCTGGAAGGGGAGCTCTGCCAGTATGGGCAGTTTTGCGCCCGCACACCATGTGCGCAATTCATCCTCGCAATCGGTGTTGCCCTCCATGCCCACGCGGTTCATCACCACGGCAACGGGCCGCCCCAGCTGTGCAAAGGCAGAGTGCGCCAGCTTGAAATCATAAAAGCCAAAGGGGGTAGGCTCCGCCACCAGCAACACGGCGTCCGCGCCGCGCGCAGCCGTCATGGCCGGGCAGCTCACGCCGGGGGGAGCGTCCATGAGAACATCCGAGGAATGCCCGGCAAGCAGAACTGCCAGCTTGCGTTCCTGCGCGCGCAGGAGCGGCGGAGTCATGGCCTCCCCTACGCGGGTGCGACCCATCAGGAAGGGCAGTGTTTTGCCGCCAGCGGATACAGAACCCAGCAACAGGGCGCCAAGCTCCCGCTGCGCCACGCGCAGCGCCTGTTCCGGGCACACCACAAAACAGCCGCCGCAGCCGTGGCACATATCCTGAAAATACATGGGCTTTGCGCCCATCATGGCAATGGCCCCGTAGGAACACATGGGGCGGCATGCGCCGCAGCCCGTGCATTTTTCCTCCACCAGTTCCGGCACTTCAAGATATACCGGTTCCGGCTCCGCGAGGTTCGGGTGCAGCAAAAGGTGCAGATTGGGCGCTTCCACGTCCGCGTCCACAAGCAACAGATCGCGCTCCCATTGTCCGGCAAGGCAGGCGGTTACGGTGGTCTTTCCCGCGCCGCCCTTGCCGCTGGCAATCACAATACGCATACGGGCCTACTTGTTGGGAGCCGTGGCCGGGCTTACCGAGCCATCGGCAAGGCAGCGCACGGCTTCGCCCACGCTGCGGTTGTCCATGTCCTGATACACGTCCAGCCCCGCCGCCTTGAGGGCCGTAAAAGCCTTGGGGCCCACATAGCCGCTCATGACGGCCTGCACACCCAGCCCCGCAAGCCGCTCAGCAGTCTGAATGCCAGCACCCTGCGCCGCCGCCTGCGATGCGCCGTTGTCCACATAATCTGCCTGCATGGTGTCCATATCCACGATCACAAATCCGCCAGCCCTGCCAAAACGTGGATCAACCTGCGATTCCAGCCCCGGCCCTTCGCTTGAAACGGCTATTTTCATGGCTACTCCCTTGCTCGATGTTTTTGCTCAAACGAGCATAATCCTGTGCGCAAAAATGTCAACACCATAAAGAATCCGCCGCACCAACTTTTGCTGATGCGGCGGACATACCGCACAAGGCGGCCCGGGGGGGATGTAGAAACTATTTGTGCACGTAATGATCCAGCGGCTTTACCCTGTACGTGTTGACCGGCATGAGGTCGGTGGTCACATAGCCCGGCGCGGCGTTAATAAGGTCTGGTATGCGGTTGACGATGGTGGCGCATGTCAGTTCCACCGTGGCGGGACGGGTAATGACCACCTGCGTATCCGGCTCGCCCATGAGCATCCAGTCGTTGCGGTCAACCTCGCCGGGGGCATAGACCTTGCCCACGCACTCGCTCTCGATGACGATGCCCTCCGCCGTTTCCGTGGTCACCACGGCAGACATACCCGTGGCGTGCCCGGCAGGGATGGTCATGCCCAGCGTTTCAGAGCGCAGCTCTGCGCTGTGGGTCTGGGGCACGCACTTCTGCACCTGACTTTTGACCGTAAGGCCCAGCCGCTCCGCCAGCCAGCCGTTGACATTCCACATATAGGACGGCAAAAACTCGCCGCGCTCGATCAGTTGCTGGCGCTCTGCGGGCGAGATGGCGTCCGCAGAGGCAATTTCCTTTTCAAAGGCGGGCAGGTCAAGCCCTGCGCCGTGCGCCTTGGCGAGGGCGATGCCGTAATCTTCCACATTATAGCTGGAGCTGCCCCTGATCTTGCTGATGGTATGCATGGCCCCGGCCAGGGTGGCGATCAGGTTGCCCCAGAACACATCCTGATAGCCGGAACCGCACACCGTGCAGCCCGTCTTTTTCGCCATGGCGTCCACCTCGCGGGTGATAACGGGCGAAGAATTCATGGGGAAGATGGCTTCCTCATTGGTGGTGATGGCGTTGACGCCGTTTCT
>JASGGT010000011.1:0-32407 GCA_047602655.1 Desulfovibrio sp.
AGAAATTAAAAAAATATATGACGCGCGTAAAGACGGCAAAAAATGGCCAAATGCATCTTTCGTGCTGACCAATTTTCCTGAACTTACTGCAAAATTTACCCCTAGCATTAAAGGTCCAGAGCTTTACATTGCCGCTGTTAACAATCGTTCATCAAAACCTGATTTAAGTACACCAGATTTTGTACCCTTAAATGACCTCTCTGAGGCCTTTAAAAGTCTCAGGGCTATACCGACCAGTTTTGATCAGCTTTCCCAATGGGGCATACGATCATGGCTAAGCTCAACGTAGCTTAACTACCCCGGCTTATATTGCTCCACCTGTGATGGCTATTTTGTGCTTTACCCTCTCATGCAATCCCCTCGCCATGTATGCACCAAAATATTTTAGGGGCAACTTTGGGGGCAACTTTAATAACAAAATAGTAAATATTGTTTTATTGCTTATAGATATAATACATAGGCAAGTCCCGCTCCGAAGAAATATCAAGAAAAATCCCGGATTCGTCAAAATGACGAATCCGGGATTTTGACTTTTTGGTCCACAGATGTACCAATCCCGAAAAATGAAATGATTACCTTTCATAACCGCTCCACAATCTGGAGCGATTATTTATGGAAATGCGGAAACAGAGACGAAATTCCTAATTTAGGCCCCCACTATCTCTGGCCCATCCCCCGCCACTCCAGCGCCTTGCCGTAGCTCGCGCAGGTATTGACGCAATCGCCGCAGTGGGTGCAGTCCCTGCGCTCCGGCCCGCCCTTGCGGCGCGGATTCAGCTCAAGCGAGCAGGCCTGCTGGCAGGGAGCCTTGCCCTTGCAGGTGCAGTTTGCCGCCTGCCAGCCGATGCGCAGGCCCGGAGCCTTGGCGGGCAGGCATTGTGCCGCAGCGCCGAGCAGCACCGACTGCGGGCACACAAACCGGCACCACAGCCTCTTGCCAACCACAAGCTCCAGTGCCAATGCCGCCAGCGGCACAGCCACCGCCCCAAGTAAAAGCCAGAAGTCGCCGCCCTGCCATACAAGCATGGGCAGGAGTGATAGCCCGCCCGGCAACGAAACAATACCCATTGCGGGAAAGCCCGCCACCAGAGCCGCCGCAAGCCCTGCCCCAAGCAGCAGAGCCTTGCCCGCAAACGCACGGCCTTCTTTCACGTGCGCGCCGCCTTGCCGCCCGCGCAGCCAGTGCGCCAGCTCGGAAAAAAATCCATAGGGACATATCCACGAGCAAAAAACTCTGCCCAGCACCAATGCCAGCGCCAGCGAAATCAAGGCCCCAGTCAGCAGGCGCTCGCCGGGTAAAAAGCCTGTGGCCGCAACCTGAACCGCGCCAACCGGGTCAGCAAAGGGAATGCCGAAAAAATCCAGCGCAAAAAAACTGCCGCTGATCTGGCGCACATCTGCGGCATTGAGCCACGGCAGCACGCACAGCCCCGCCACCACAAACGCCTGCACACCACGCCGCGCCCAAGCGGGAATCTTCATGCCTTGCCTCCGGGCGCTTTTTCCGTGGGGGCCGCCAGCGGCGGCACAAATCTGGATGAAGCGGGAACAATCTCCACAGCCTGCACCGGGCAAACATAGTCGCAGATGCCGCAGCCCACGCAAGCCGTGGTCATGGCCGGCACCAGCCCGCCGCTCAGCACCACGGCTGTTCCGCGCAGGGGGCAGCGGTCGTAGCAGGTCATGCACATGGTGCCGGTTTTGTAATTGTGGCAGCGGTCTTCAAGAATATAGGCCTGCCCCATGCCAGCCCGCGCCATTTCCTTTACGCCCGTGTCCAGCGCCCCTGTGGGGCAGACGGGCGGGCATTTCATGCAGAGGTAGCAGGGCTTTCTGCGTGGCCGCACCTGGGGCGTGCGCCGCGAGCGCCCCAGACCGCCAGCCAGCTCTATGCTCTCGTGCGGGCAGGCGGTCACGCACTTGCCGCAGCGCACGCACTTGCGCAAAAATGTTTCTTCATCCACGGCACCCGGCGGGCGCAGAGGCGGCACAAAAAGGCTCATTTCATCTCCCCGGCCAGTTCCGTACTCTCGCAATTGCCCGCGTCCGCGTCCGCGCCCGCATGGCGGCGCGGCTCATGCACAGGGCAGCCCATGTGCCCTTGCGCGTCCAGATCATCCTCATAATCGGCAAAGGCCAGATGCAGATCGTCCACCTCCGGCAGTTCCCGCAGTGCCATGAGTTCCTTCTGGATTTTGCCCGAAGGCTGCTCCACCACGACCACCAGCCCGCCAATGTCCGCGCCATCCGGCGTGCGCTGCACATCCAGAATGCCTTCCCTGCCCTGCAAAGCCTTCTCAAGCCCTGCGCAGGCCGCAGCAGACGCACTCAGGATTATTCCCGCAATAGCCATATTTCCTCCCGCGTTGCCCCGCCCGCATGCCAGCACACGGACGGGGCCTTCACTCATATGGGGCTGACCGCCGGGCGTTAAACCTTGCGCACCCGCGCGGCGCATATCTTGTATTCCGGCTCGCGCGAACCGGGGTCTGTGGCGTCCAGAAACAGCTTGTTGACCAGCTTTTTGGGATCAAAGAACGGCACGGCCACAAGCCCAGGCCTGCACACATCGCTCACGCGCGCGGGCAGTTCCATTTTGTCGCGCCGGGTTTCCAGAATCACGTTGTCCCCGTGCTTCACGCCGAGGGAGGCGGCGTCCTGCTCGTTGATTTCCACAAAGGCCGCCGGGTTGGCCTTGAGCAGTTCCGGCACCTTGCCCGTCATGGTCGCGGTGTGCCAGTGGTCGATAACGCGCATGGAGGTAAGGTACAGCGGGTATTCGGCATCCGGCTCTTCCGCAGCGCCCTTGGCGGGCCGCATGAAGATGGTGGGCTTGCCGTCCGGCTTGCCGTAAAAGAAGAACTTGTCCGGATGATCGGCTGGCACCAGCGGATCATGCCCGCGCACAAAGCGCAGATTGGTGCCGGGGTGATCCTCCGAGGGGCAGGGCCAGATGATGCCCGATTCCTTGCGCAGACGCTCGCGCGTCATGCCGTAGAAATCGTAGGTAGTGCCCTTGGCCACCATGCGCCATTCGTTCCACACGTCCTCGGCGTTTTTAAAGTTCACCAGTTTGGGATCAACGCCCGCGCGTTTGGCGAATTCCACCAAGGTGTTCACTGTGGGGCGGCACTGGCCGGGCGAATCCACGGCCTTTTCTGTCAGAGAATACCGCCGCTCGCCGCAACCGTACACGCCGTCGCGCTCGCACCAGAATGAAGGCGCGAGCACAAGGTCGGCGTATTGCAGGGTGACGGCATCGGGGAAGGCCTCAATGCACACAATGAACGATTCCGGGTGCGACATGGCCTTGTGCACCTTGTTCAGGTTGGGCAGGGTGTGCGCGGGGTTGGTCTCGCAAATAACCATGCACTTCACATCGCCCCGGCCAAGGGCCTCAAAAAGTGCCACGGTGTGGTAGCCGGGATTGGGCGATATGCGCCCTTCCGGCAGGCCCCAGAGTTTTTCCATTTCTGCCCGGTGTTTGGGATTGGGAATGGCGCGGCCCGCTGGCAGCAAATGCGAGAGGGCCCCGGTATCGCGCACGCCGCCGCAGGCGTTGGGCTGGCCTGTGAGCGAAAACGGCGTTGCGCCGGGGCGGCATATCTGCCCGGTGAGCAGATGCAGGTTGTGGATGAGGTTGTTGGCAAAAACCCCCTGCACGCGCTGATTGATGCCCATGCACCACAGGCTCATGGTGGCGGACGATTCGGCAAAAGCTCTGGCCGCCATATAAATCTGCTCCACTGGCACGCGGCAGATTTCGGCCACTTTTTCAGGTCGGTAGTTTTCCAGAAAGGCCTTGTAGCCTTCAAAGTCCGAAGGTTTGCCCTCGGCATCTACAAAGCTCACGTAGCGCTGCCAGAAGCGTGGATTGTCCAGCTCCTCATTGATGATGACCCAGGCCATGCTGTGCATGAAGGCCAGATCCGTGCCGGGGCGAAAGGCCACGTGCATGTCGGCTATGCGCGCAGTATTTGTACGGCGCGGGTCGGCCACAATGATTTTTATGCCCGGCTCCACCTGCTTGCGGCGGGCTATGCGGCGAAACAGCACGGGGTGCGCCTCTGAGGTATTGGAACCGATGATGAAAAAACAGGTGGCCTGATCGATATCGGCATAGGTGCCCATGGGCTCGTCCTTGCCGAACGTGGTTGTATAGCCGCCCACAGCCGAGGCCATGCACAGGCGGGGGTTGCCGTCCACGTTGTTGGTGCCAAAGCCCGCTTTGAATATCTTGCTGGCGAGGTAGCTTTCTTCCGTCAGGCATTGGCCGGAGCCGTACCAGGCAACGGAATTTGCGCCATACGTATCAATGCTGTGCCGAAATTTGGAGGCCATGAGGTCAAGGGCCTCGTCCCAGCTCACAGGCTCAAGGGGGCCGCCCTTTTTGCGCCGCACCATGGGCTGGGTGACGCGCTCTTTGGAATTGAGCACGGGAATGAGAAGCGAGCCTTTAAGGCACAGCAGGCCCGCGTTGTGGTTGTTGGGGTCGCCCTGAATGGCAACGGCCTTGCCGTTTTTAACGCCCACCATCACCCCGCAGCCGGTACCGCAGTAACGGCACACGCCCTTGACCCATTTGTCGGGCTTCTGGTCGTCCGCAGCAAGGGCGAGGGTTGGCAGGCCCACGCCCGTGGCCGCCGCCATAGCGGCAGACATGGCAAAAAAACGTAAAAAGTCACGACGCGATGAATTCATATCCGCAACCTCGCTGTTAGCTTGGCATGATTGTTTCTATACTGCGGGCCGCCCTGCTTGAGGCTGGCCCACCCTGCGACGCCAGATGCCCGGCGCATACCGCACGTGCGGGCTACCAGTCCGTCTTGCCGCTGGGCATACGGTACTCGTAAGCCTTGCCGTGCATGGGGCTCTGATGGTTGGGATGACAGGTGGAACAGTCATCGCGCTTGCCGAACTTGGCCTCCATGCGCTGGATGGAAAGCGAATGGCAGCGGGCGCAGACCTCAACCCCCGGCTTGCGGGTAAAGGGAATGGCCCCCTTGCCGTCAGGCATGCCGTGACAGGTCTGACAGCGCACAAGGGTGATGCCGTGCTTGCTTTCATACCATTCCTGCGCAAGGCGCGGGGTGCTCTTCATGTGGCAGGCGTAGCAATCGCCCGCCATCTGAGGAGAATCCAGATGCTTTGCCGCCTCGCAGCGCTCCGCAGGGAAGGCCCAGGCCATGTACAGAAAATAGCCGCCCGTCAGCACCGCCAGGGCAAGCAGAACGATGAGCAGTTTCTTGTTGCGAGTCATGGCCGTATCTCCTTGATTTTCTGTGCGAACTTCTGATTTGCGGGAATGCGCTCGTCAAATGCGGGCAGGTGGGCAAGATTGCGATGGCAGCCCACGCAGCCGCTGCGGGCCTGACCGTTCTTGCCTTCGTAATTGTCGTGCGCAAGGCGGCCCTCTGCCGAGATCGGCCCGTCTGCCTTGGCATTGCGGGTAAGATCCTGATGGCAGGCGCGGCAGTTGGCATCGTCCGTAAAGCGGCGGGCAATGGGTTGCATGGCAGCCCGGTCAAGATCTGTACCGCCCTCCACATTGTGAACCCACAGGTCTTTTATCCCCATCCATGCCTTGGCGCCGAGCATGCGGGCCAGATTGCCCGAGGGGATATGGCATTGCGAGCATCCGATGGCTTTGCCCTGTGCGTCTTTGGCGTGCGGGGAGAGCATCAGTTCATCCTGATACACGCGCATTTCGTGACAGGACAGGCAAAACTCCGTCCGTGACGAATACGACACTCCCGCTGCCGCCAGACCCACGCACGCGGCAAGGGCGATACAGCCCACAATCCAGACGCGCTTAGATGGATACGGCATGGTTTTGGTCTCCATGGCTGATGGTGCCGCCATGCCAAAAGGGCATTCCCGTCCGGGGATATGCCTGCGGCAGGGCGCAAATTGTGAATTTCACCACAAGAGAGCAAAAGAGGTGCCAAAAACCCTGTTTTAAAAATTTGTGTGATTAGCGGCAGTTCGTGAACTGTTGGCGGACAGGGGCGTGAAGATTTGTCAGAATAAAATGACAACAGTCATTTTATTCTGACAAATCCATATCCCGGGATAACAAACCCCCGGATCCGCAGGCTGCGGATCCGGGGGCACAGGACGGCGGTGCTGGCGGCGGATATGGTTCCCCCGCCGGTTTCCACCAGAATCACAGGCACAGGCCATTGCCCGCACACAAATTCCATCACCCGCGCGGCATCCCGCACCTGCTTCGCGCCTGTTCTGTGCTGGTGCGACAGATTTTAGCGTTCCGCAGGCTGACGCCGGCAGCCGGATGAAAACGTCCCCCTTGCCGCCCGCTGCAAATCCGCTACAGTGACGCCATGATACGTTATGGATTTGCCTGCAAGACCATCGGAGTTCCCGGCGCAGACCTGAGCGCTCTTACCCTTGCCCGGGCCACGCCCGAAAACATGCTCGCCGTGTGCCGCCACAATCTGCGCGCGCTGGAAACCATGTTGCGCTACTGCGCCTCGGCGCGCATCCCCTTGATGCGCATAAGCTCGGACATCATCCCGCTGGCCTCGCACCCACAGAATACATTTGACTGGCGTGCCAAGCTGCACGAGGAGTTTGAGGCGCTACGCGCCGTGCTGAAGGAAACCGGCATACGGGTTTCCATGCATCCCGGTCAGTACACTGTGCTGAACTCCCCCCGGCAAGAGGTGGTGGAGCACGCCGTTGCCGACCTTGCCTTTCATGCCGATTTTCTTGACGCGCTGGGGGCGGAAGGCAGCGCCCGCATAGTGCTGCACCTCGGCGGTGGCTATGGCGACAGGGCATCCGCCCTCGCACGGCTGGCGGAAAATCTGCTGGCCCTACCGCTGCACGTTCTGGCCCGCATTTCGCTTGAAAACGACGAGCGCACCTTCACCATTGAAGATGCGCTACGCATCTGCGGAAAGTGCGGCCTACCCGCCATCTTTGACGTTTTTCACCATTCCCTGAACTCCCCGGCAAAGGGGAATCTGGCCTACTGGCTTGATCGCGCCATGGAAAGCTGGAGCCAGCAGCATGGCCGCCCCAAACTGCATTACAGCCAGCAGCTTGCAGGCGGCAAACCGGGCATGCACTCGCGCACCATTGCCATGCGGGAATTTATGGAATTTCATCAATCGCTGGGGCAGCGCGAGGTGGATGTGATGCTGGAGGTGAAGGACAAAAACCTTTCAGCCGAAAAGTGCATCCAGCTTACCAACCCAAGGCTGACGCGGCAGGAGCTTACGGCCCAGTGGGCCAGATACAAATATCTGGTGCTGGAACGGGATCAGGCCGCCTACACAGGCATACGCGCCCTGCTCAAGGCGGAAACGCCCGATGCCAAGGGTTTTTATGCGTTGGTGGAGCAGGCGATGGAAAAGGAGCTTTCCGGCCCGCAGGCGCGCAATGCCGCCGAACATGTGTGGGGCTATGTGGACAAGCTGGCCTCGCCCGCAGAAAAAAAACGCGCCCTGGCGGGCATGGCAGAGCTGCAAAACGGCATTGTCGCCCTGCCGCGCGTCAAGCGCCTGCTGCTGACCCTGGCCGAGCGCCATAAGGTGGAATACCTGCTGCACAGCATCTATTTTTACGTGTAGCAAAAAAAACGGCGCAGGGCAGAACCGTGCGCCGAAACATGTCAGGCTGTTTCGCCCTGCCATTCCATGTGCAGCAGCGGATAGGGATTGCCCTGCCCGTCCAGAGCCGAACGCCCCACCACCTTGAAACCCTGCCGCTCATAAAAGGCCAGAGCCTGCGGATTCTGTTCGTTCACATCCAGCGTCAGCCGTGGATGCAAGGCCCGCACATGTTCCAGAAGCGCCCTGCCCACCCCGTGGCGAAAGCAGCGCGGCTCAACAAAGAGCATTTCCACCTGCGCGCCGTTGCAGCCAATAAAGCCCGCCAACGAGCTGCCAGTTGCGCGTTGCGCGGAAGCAGCCTGCCCGCAATGCGCAAGCTCCGCCACCCATAAAACTTCCACGCCCGACAGATAGATGTTGCGCACATCATGAAACAGGCGCTCCACCTCGCCGGAAGGCAAAAAATGGTGGGTGGCCTCCACGCTGCGCCGCCACAAATCCGCCAGGGCCGCATGGTCACAGGCTGTTGCCTGCCGAATGCTCAATGTCTGCAAAAGAGCCTTTTCGTCAGCGCCGCTCATCGTCCGCTCTGGTGAGCAACCCCGGCCAGCAGCCCGGCAGTGCGGTCTACACGCAGGGGTGGCACATGGCTTTGCACTTCAAGGGTAAACTGCTCCTTGACCAGCTGACCGCCGTCAAGCAGGGCGCGGGCACGGGCCTCGCGGTCAGGCGCGGCAGAAACCACAGCCGAAGCCGCCGATTCTTGCCCCTTGGCGTACTTGGGGGAAAAATGTCTTTCGACCAGCGCCACGCACACAGTATAGGCCACAAACACGACTGTTACCCCGCCGAGAAACAGCGCCGTGCGCAACAACATCTTAAGCGTTTCCATACGTCTCCCGACCTGAATGTGTTATGCTGGCGCAGCTTCCCCGGCAGAGGGAGCCAGTACTTCCATCATGTCGCCCGTGCGCACAGCGCCGCCGTGCAGCACCTTGGCAAAGACGCCCTGGGTGGGCATGATGCATTCGCCCATGGTGTGGAATATCTGGCAATGGCTGTGACATTCCTTGCCGATCTGCGAAACTTCCAGCAACACGTCATTGCACGCGATGCGGGTCCCCACCGGCAGAGCGGCAAAATCGATGCCGTCCACTATCAGGTTTTCTCCAAAACAGCCATTGGCGACCAGCGCGCCCCGCGCCTTGAAGGCCTCAATGGCCTGCCAGGAAAGCAAACTCACCTGACGGTGCCAGTTGCCCGCGTGGGCATCACCTTCAATACCGTGATTTTCGATAATATTTGCCTGACCCACGGCCTTTTTGGCCGTGCCTTTCTTCTGGCTGGTACAGATGGCTATAATCTTGCCCATAATGCTGTTCCTTTGCTGTCTTTATGCCTTGCCGCCTGCAAGCGGCTGCCCGCAGTCTGCCCCAGATAGACGGCTGCGTCCAGTCAGGCGGCAAGCCTGCTGCCCGACATCCAATTATGTTCGACGTTCCCAGCCCGACGGCCTCTCATTTCGGAGCCCTTGCCCAACTGCGATGCCCGCAGAAACAGGAGAATGACACTGTTTTCGTAGGTTATCACAGCCCGCGCCGCCAGCCAAGGTGAGCGCCGTCAATAATTATACTTCCAGGTCAGGCCGCCCTTGGTGCTCTGCTGCTCGGTGCGCAGTTCAAGGTTGGCCTTCGGGGTCAGCTCCAGCTGGATCACAAAGGCGGTTGTGCCCTGCTTGGCCCCCTGCTGTACGCCCACATAGATATCTTCCGTGAGGTATTTGCCCATTTCAACCGAACTGCCAGCCGCCATGCCCTCGCCGCCCTGGCCCGACTGGCCCGTCCCGTTTGCGCCGGAAGCCCCGGAATTAAAGCGCAGCACATCAACGCCCAGCGCCTGGCGTGCAGAATCCAGCACTCCACCGCCGCCGCTGCCCGAGCCGAATCCGGCCAGTTGGGCCACGGCTGCTGCCAGCCGCAGATTCTCGAACCGCCCAAGTTCGCTGGCACTTTTGCCAAAGAGTATCTGGGCCAGAATTTCATCGCGCGGCATTTCAGGGTCGCTGCTCAGGATCAGCTGCATTTTGCGCACTGTGCCCACAATGCTGATATTGGCCATGAGTGCAGGGGTCTGACTGGTCAGCATGATGTCCAGCAGGGGGTTGGAAACAGCCCCGCCGCCAAAGGTCACAGCGCCCCGCGCCAGCTTGAAATTTTTGCCCAGAATATCAAGGCTGCCTTTTACAGCGCCAAGCTGGCCGGTGATCAGCGGCTCGGCGGGCGTGCCGCCCACGTGCATGTCTGCCTTCCACTCGCTCTTGAGGCCAAACCCTTCCACGACAAAGCGGCCCGGGATGACAATGCGCAAGTCCAGCAGGCCCGCATTGCCGCCAGAGGCGGGAGCTGTTGCGGCCGGGCCGACAGCGGCGGGAGATGCTGTCTTTTTGCCCTGCGACACGGCAGGCGTGGGCGGTTCATACCCGGCTCTGGCCCAGGCGGGCGAAACTTCGCTGATGGGCAAGGTGGTTATGCTGGTACCCACGTCAAGATTATTGAGCAGCACAAGGCCCTGATTCACGGCGACTGTTCCGCGCACTTGAGGCGCTGCGGCGCTGCCAGACACGGAAGCCTGCGCTGAAAGCTCCACGCGGATGTCGCGGCGGCGCAGTGGCCGCAGATGATCAACCACGGCCTTGAAATCAAGCATACTGCCGTCAGGCCTGGCCTGCCCGGTTATGCGCGCCGTACCGCCCTGCCCATCGGCAGCGCCGAGGTTCAGACGGGCAAGCCCCAGTGCGCCGCCGCGGCCTTCTTCAAGATCAAGCCGCAGGTTGATGCCCGTGAGCAGCACGCCGTACTGCAAATTTTCGTAGCGGGTATCGTCCATACGCACAAAACCCCTGGGGGCCGGGGCCTCAAGGGTGCCTCCCACATCAAGCGAAAGGGCAAGCCGCCCCGCAAGACGCTGGTCTGCAACTGGCATCAGGCTCCACAAAGGGGCCACGGCTCCGCTCCAGCGCAAGGACGCGCGCAACGGCCCCTGCATGTTCGGGGTCGGCAGTCCATCCGGCCCGAAAAGAAGCGGCAAACGGGCCTCTACGCGACATTCCGTACCGCCCAGGGCCACCACCGTGGCTTGATCCGGCACAAGGCGCAGGGCCAGAGCGCCGCCGCCAGCATTGTCACGTTCCAGCTTTCCGGTCAGCGCAAGATTCATGGGTTTGAGCGCGGCACCCGGCACCACAAGATTGCGCACGTCTACGCGCAACTCTCCGCCAGGTTGGGCCGGAGTGCCCGCAAGGCGCGCGCTGGCCTCAATCTCGCCCTTGGGCAAGGCCGGAATCAACGCTTGCCAGGGCGCGAGCGAAAGATGTTCAAGCGTAAGGCGCATATCAAGCTTTTCCGGCCCAAGGGCGGCCTGAGCCCGTAACCTGCCAGAAGGCTTCATGCCCACATCAAGACCGCTGACCGCAAGATCGCCCGCGCCATAGCGCACCGTGGCCCCTGCCGCCGCGCGCAGGCCCAGCTTTTGCGCGGGCAGGTCAAGATCAAGCCGACGCAGTTCAAGCAGGCCGGGCTGCCAGCGCACTACGCAACGCGTTGCGGCAAATCCGCCTGTTTCAAGGCTGGCTTCCAATGGCCCGAATATTGAGCCCTGCGCACGCACTTTGGCACCGAGGCGAACGGCCCCGCTGCGCACCCCGGCGAGATCAAGCCGGGCGGCAAGCAGGCCCTTGTCAAGGGCATCGGTCAGCGTCGCCTCGCCCTCCAGCCCCTGAACGTCCACAGGCTGACCGTTGCCTGCCCGGTAGGCCAGCCGGGGTACTCGCCAGCGAAGCGTAGCCTGTTGGGTGTACGCACCCTGCGAGGCGGGAGGCTGCGTTGCCGGGACTTGGGAGTTTTTGCCTGATAGATCTTGGTCTGGCTGGCTTTGAGCCGCTGTGAGCACCGCAGGTTCCACCCGCTGCGAAGCCAGTTCGAGGGAGAGCGCCGCATCTCCGTCCAGCCGCGCCCCCGGCAACATGGCGGACAGCGCCTGCCAGTCGGCCACGCGCACATCCACCTTTCCGTCCACACGGGGCATGCCGCCCGCCAGAGGCGGCAATGGCACGGCCGCAGTCAACTGACCGGAACCAGCCACGCCCAGCAGCTGGCACTGAAGGTCACGCACGCCAGCGCGCAAAAGCCCATGCCCCCCTTCCCTGTCATTCAAAGCAAAAAGCGTAGCGCCAAAACGCTGCGGATGGCTATCCACCACGGCGGAGGCCTGCACATTGACTGTCAGTTCCGCTGCCTGCACCGCATCCTTTTGGCCGGGGGCTGGTACCCCAACTTCCGCCGGGGCTGCACCTGTCTGCCTGAAAGCGCCGAGCAGCACACGCCCCCAGTTAAGCGGCGCGGATTCAAGCTTCAAAGAAATATCAGCAAGGGAGTGCCCGCCCACGTTCCACGCGGGGCAATCCAGCGCGATCTGCGTATCCGGAGTTTGCAGCGGCCCCTTTGCCGTGATGCGCAACTGGGCGCGTTCGGGCAGCAACCCGCCGCTCTTTGTGGAAGGGGCAGCGGCTGATGCAGGCGGGAATTTTTCAGCAGCATTTTTTTCCGCATCAGCTTTCTCGCCAAGGCTGGCCTGAATGTCCACATCCAGCGGCCCGTCCAGCCACGAAGCGACCTCGCCAGTGTCCCACTTTGCATGCCCGGCAAGGTGCAGAGGCCCGGCTTCCACCCGGATGCTTTCCAGTGCGCCGCTGGCCCCGGCGGCTTCACCACCGACGGCTGGAGCAGTGACGCGCGCGGCAAGGCGCGCCTGTACATAGGTTCCTTCGCGCAGCAGGTCGGCAAGCACGCCTGATTTGGCGGGAAGATCATTGGCCGAAGATATTTCTACAGAAGAAGAATTTGCAGGAGGAGCAGTGGAAGCGCCAGACGCCCTGCGCAATATCGTGGAAAGCTCGGCTGTGGCATCAAGGCCAAGAACTTCGCCCGCGCGAGAGGGGGTGAGAATCACTTTTGCTGTTGAGTCAACCCCGTAGATTGCCGCCCCGCCAACGTACAAAGGGCTATCTTCCGCGCAGGCGATTCTGAGCTGCAAGAAGGCTTTCGCGCCCTGTATTCCACCCTCCACCCGCAGGCTGGCTTCAAGAAGTGCATCGGCGGAAGCGTTGCTTTTCCCTCCGCCCTGCGCTTCGGGATGCGGCTCAGGGCGCACTCCGGGCAATGTCGCGCCGGATGCCACTGGCTGGGCCTCTGCGGTAGAAGGCGCATTTTTTTGAGCATCTGGCGCGGCAACCTTTGTGGCAGGCGGAGTTTCATTCCGGGCATCGGCAGGAGCCTCCCCGGCCAGCAAAGCTTGAGACAAATGGGCATTGAGGATGTTCAGCCCACCAAGATGCACCTGCGGCAACCAGCCGGGCAAACCGCCAATCGTGCGCAGGGCATCGCCCAGCATGGCGCGCAAGGCCGCCTCTGTCAGGGGCGGCGCAGGTTCTGGCGCAGGCGCGTCCGGCAGTATGGGCGAGCGCAGCAGTTGCGCGTCATTCACATATATAGAGGCAATGCGCACGACAGAAGGCAGGGCGCGCCAGTCCCATTGCACCCGGCAGTCCGGCAGGCGCATCCACAGGCCGTCACTGTCGAGCAGTTCCAGGCCAAGAGAAAATTCAAAGGGCAAAGGGCCGGAAAGATGGGTGATGCGCGCCCGCACTCCGGCAGGGGCCGCAGCGGATTCCGGCGCGGTTTCCATGGCCGCATTTATTTTTTCCGTCAGCCAGCCCTGCACGGCTTCGCTGCGCAGGGCCGCGAGGGTTGTGGCAAGGGCAAGCACGCACAGCAGCACGCACAGGCCCAGCGCCCAACCTACGCGGCGCAGCCACTTGCGAAAGGGGGCACGCCCCCCGCCAGAGGGATTTCTGTGGCCGGGCTGCCCCGCACTGGGGGAAGCCTTGCCGCCCAGAGCGAGAGATTCGGAAGAAGAGGAAGACGGCGGGGCCGCGCTGTGTTCCTGATCCATCAGAAAGACTGTCCTATGCTGACGTAAATCTGCACCGGGGGGTCGCCGTCAATGGGCTGCAGGGGAAAGCCCACATCCAGCCGCACAGGTCCGATGGGCGTGTAGTACCGCAGGCCAAGGCCCGCGCCCCAGTTCATGTCGCCGATGATGCGCGGCAGCTCATCCCTGTAGACCATGCCGCCGTCCAGAAAAGGCACAATGCCCACATCTTCGGTAATTTTATAGCGCGCCTCAAGATTGACCACCTGATAGGAACGCCCGCCCAGAGGCTCGTCCTTGTGGTCGCGCGGGCCCAGTGACTGGTAGGCATAGCCGCGCACAGAACCCGCCCCGCCCGTGTAGTAGCGCAAACTGGCCGGGATGGTGCGCAGGCCCGCGCCCGCAAGCCCTCCCGCCTCAACCCTGCCCGCCAGCACCAGCTTGTCGTCCGGCAGGCCGTCCTTGCGGAAGGGGGCGTAATAGCCGCTGGCGGAAACAACGCCTGTCATGACGTTGAACGATTCGCCATAAAAGCCTGTGTAGGGTTTGACCTTGACCGCGAGCTCCGAGCCATCGGAAGGATTGAGGATATTGTTGCGCGTGTCGCGCCGCAGGCCCACCCGCGGGCCAAAGAATCCGTAGCCCTTGGGATCCTGCTCATTATCCTTGATAGAGCCGCTTTCGCCCCCAAGCCCCGCACTGCCCCACCACTGGCGCGAAAGCCGCCGCTCGATGTCGCCGGAACCGCTGCCAGCAATCTTTTCGTAGGCGCTGGTATCTTCCCGCAGTGTGGAGCCTGTGACGAGCAGTTTCTGCTCCCTGTCCATAAAGGCGGGCTTTTCAAACACCGCCTTGAGGCCTTGCGTTTCCGTAGCCAGCGGCGCTGTAAGCGTGAGCTTTTCACCATTGCCGAAGACATTGCGGTTTTCCCACATGCCTTCCACACCGAGGCCCGTATCCGTATCATACCGGGCGCTGGCCCCCACCGAATGGAAGGGCGCTTCCGCCACGGTCACTTCCAGCGGCAGCACAGAAGCGCTTTCGCGCCCCGCGCCCCAGGCGAGGTCTTCTTCCATGGGTTTGACCTGCACCGAACGGAACAGGCCCAGACCTCGCAATTTGTTGGCGTAGTCTTCCACCATATCCGAATCCCACGGCTCCTCGCCCACATTCCAGGGGGCGAGCCGCTGCACGTATTCGGCGTTCACTTCCTTTGCTCCGCGTACTTCGATACGGCCCATGAGCGCAGGCGGGCCGGGCCGCACCAGAATGTCGGCATTGAGTCTGCGGGCCTCGCGGTCAAGGGTATAGCTGGTATCCGCCACTGCGGCCAGAGGATAGCCCTGTCGCCGCAAGGATTCTGGCAGGGCATCCACCGCCGCGAGCAGGTCATCGGCGGCAATGGGCTTGCCAATGGCTACGCCGGGCAAAACAGCGGGAAAGGACGGCGGGGGCACGGGCTCTGTTTGCAGCCCCCAAAAGCCGACCTCCCGCTGCCTGTTGCGAAAAAACTGCGGGATGTCTGGCTCCGGGTCGTAATAGACATCGGCGCGGCCAAGACTGTAGCGCTTGCCCGGCGAAAGAACGAGGTCAACGACAACGGGCGAGGCTTCCCTGTCTATCTGAACGGAAACAAGTCCGTCATAATAGCCTTGGGAATGCAGCAGACTCTCGGCGCTGGCAGTGTCGGCTCTGGCGCGCCTTTCAAGAGCCAGCAGGCTGTCTGGCGGCTCCTTGGCAAGCTGCACAAGCTGGCTTGAAGCCTTCATCTGCCCCGCCAGAGAATCCGGGCCATCCTGCACCTTGATGCGCACCTTGTACGGCACAGGCTTGCCCTGCCACGCCGTTTCCAGCCCTGGAGGCGCTGGCTGAGGCTCTTCTGCGGGGGCGCGGGCCAGCAAACCGCAGCCCCCGGCGCACAGCAGCAATACCAAGCCTGCGAACGCTCGCAGCAAGGCAAGACTGTGCATCCTCTGGGGGTGTAGTTCGCCAAAAGTGGAGATCATGCCAAACCATACGTTGCCCCGCCGCATGAATCAAGAACCATTCGCAACTGCTGCTTGCAAAAAACAGCCGCTTGGCTAGGATTGTTGCAACAGGCCTTGCAGCCTGCGCAACGCATAACAACAGGAAAAAATATGAATTACGATCTCTGCCTGCACATGGACAGCAAGGACCCCGCCATTCTGCGCCTTGTTCTTCGTAATGCGGCCAACTATATCAAAGCCCTGCCAGAAGAACGCTTTCAGCTTGTGGTTGTAGCCAACGGCCCTGCCGTCACCCAGTTCGTCAAGGGCAATGAAGAATTCCGCGCCATTGCGGCCCCCCTGCAGGATCAGGGGCTGCGCATTCTGTTGTGCGCCAACGCACTGGCCGACAACAAGATCGACCATGCCGACATCTGGCCCGGTTGTGATGTTGTGCCCGCCGGGCTTGTGGAAATTGTGCGCCTGCAACGCGAAGGCTTCGCCTATATCAAGCCCTAGGACAGGCTGCATTTATGTGGGCATCTGCGGTGCCTGAGCGCGTTCTACCCTGCGCTTTTTTTACTATCGCTTCCGGCCTGGCCGGGGGAGACAGAGCATGGAATGCTTTGGGGAAATTCTCGATATGGTGCGCCGCCAAAGCCCCGTGGTGCACAGCATTACAAATTATGTAACAGTCAATGACTGCGCAAATATCATTCTGGCTGCGGGCGGCTCGCCCATCATGGCCGACGATGCGGCGGAAGTGGAGCAGATTGTGGGCCTCAGCTCGGCCCTGGTCATCAACATCGGCACGCTCAACAGCCGCACGACGGCGTCCATGCTGGCGGCAGGCAACCGCGCCAATGCCCTGAACATTCCCGTTGTGCTCGACCCTGTAGGCGCTGGCGCTTCCAGCCTGCGCAATGAGACCCTGCGCACCCTGATGCAGGAAGTGCGCTTTGCCGTCATCAAGGGCAACAGTTCTGAAATCCGCTTTCTTGCGGGCGACAAGGCCACGGCGCGCGGCGTTGACGCCGATGAAGGCACACTTGTTTCAGAAGACAACCTTGCCGCATCGGCCCGTATGGCTATGGACATGCACGCTGCCACTGGCGCGATTATCATCATCAGCGGGCGTATCGACATTGTGGCCCACGCAAAGGGGGCATGGGCCGTCAGCAATGGCGACCCGCTCATGACGCGCATCACGGGTGCAGGCTGTATGACCGCCGCCGTGGTGGGCTGCTGCGTGGGCGCTGCCCCGGCGGAACTGCCGCAGGCCTGCCTGTGCGCCATGTGCTCCATGGGCGTGGCTGGAGAAATTGCCGCAGAAAATATGGGGGCCGTGGGCGGCGGCACGGGCACCTACCGCACCCTGCTGCTGGACGCCATGAGTTCCCTTGGCGGCCCGGCCATCACCTGCCGGGGCAAGGTGCAGCACATAGCTTAAGCCGCCCTGCGGCTAAATGGCAGAAGCCCGTTGCCCTCCATATGCGGAGCGGCAACGGGCTTTTGCCATAATCTGGCGGGGTCAGCAGAAAAAAACGCTTGGAGCAGATAAACATTTTTAATGTACATCTGCTCCAGGGGCTGTTTCTCAAGAAAAGATTTTGCGCCGAGGACAAGGAAAACCGTGTTTTTTACGACAGGAGTGGACACGCTTTAGCCGTTGCTTTAGGCGTTGCGACACAGGAAGCTACGCCTAAAGACAGCATGCGTAACGACACGGCTTGTCCCTTGCAATCGCTGTCGCCATCCGTAAGCCCTGCGGGCAACGGCTGCCGCGCGACGAAGGAAGCTACGGATGCTTCAAGCGTTGTGACGCAGGAAACTACGCTTGAAGACAGCACGCGTAACGGCATAGTTCGTTCCATGCAACCGCTGTCGCCATCCGTACGCCCTTCGGCCAACGGCTGCCGCAAAGACAGCAGCGCTTTCTGTCCATGACTGGAGTAAAAAACGCTGGCTGACGCAGTGATCGGCCAAAAGAATTATTGAGAAGCGGCCCCTAGCTGTTCTTGCGTTTGCCTGCGGTCTGGTAGCGCTTCATGGCCGAAAGCTCGGCCTTGCGCAAACGGATGGAAAGGGGCGTAACTTCCACCAGTTCATCTTCGCGCACAAAGTGCAGGGCGTGTTCAAGGGTCATCTTTTTCACCGGGGTAAGGGTAACGTTTTCGTCCTTGCCCGAAGCGCGCAGGTTGGTGAGCTTCTTTTCCTTGGTGGGGTTCACGTCGATATCGTTATCGCGGTTGTGTTCACCCACAATCATGCCCTCGTACACCGGATCGCCGGGTTCCACAAACAGAACGCCGCGCGGCTCAAGGTTAAAGAGGGCGTAGGCTACGCCGGAACCGGCGCGGTCAGCCACGATGGAGCCCGTGTAACGCGTGGGGAAGTCGCCGCGCCATTCTTCGTAGCCTTCCACATAGGAGTTCATGATGCCGGTACCCTTGGTGTCGGTGAGGAACTCGTCGCGGTAGCCGATAAGGCCGCGCGAAGGCACGCTGAATTCAAGGCGCACGCGGCCCGTGCCGTTGTTGACGCAGTTGAGCATGCGGCCCTTGCGCTGGGCCAGCTTGTCGGTGACCACGCCCATGAACACTTCGTCGCAGTCCACGTACAGGCGTTCGATGGGTTCGATGACCTTGCCGTTATCGTCCTTGCGCAGAATAACTTCGGGGCGGCCAACGGAAAGTTCAAAACCTTCACGACGCATGGTTTCGATAAGGATGGCCATCTGAAATTCGCCACGGCCCTTGACCAGGAAGGCGTCGCGGTCTGCCGTGTTTTCCACGCGCACGGCCACGTTGCGCAGGGTTTCCTTGACCAGGCGGTCATAGATGGCGCGGCTCTGCACAATCTTGCCTTCGCGACCGGCAAGGGGAGAGCTGTTGATGCCAAAGCGCATGGCCACGGTGGGTTCGTCCACGCGGATGCGGGGCATGGCGCAGGGGTTGTCGCGGGTGCAGATGGTGTCGCCGATGGTCACGTCTTCAATGCCGGCCATCACCACGATGTCGCCGGGCATGGCTTTTTCCACTTCCACCACCTGCAGTCCGTCATACACCTGAAGCTTGGTGGCGCGCAGAGGCTTTGCCTGACCGTCCTCGCCAATGCAGGCCAGGGCTTCCTTGGCGTAGACCGTGCCGTGCATGATGCGGCCCACGGCCAGACGGCCCAGATAGTCGGAATAGTCGAGGTCGGCAACCAGCATCTGGAAGGGCTGCTCGGGGTCATAGCTGGGGCCGGGGATGTACTTAACAATGGCATCGAACAGAGGCGAAAGATCCTTCTGCTCGTCGTCAATGTTGTTCATGGCCACGCCAGCGCGCCCAATGGCGTACAGCACGGGGAATTCAAGCTGGTGCTCGTTGGCGTCCAGATCGATGAACAGGTCGTAAATTTCGTTGAGCACTTCCTGGGGGCGGGCGTCCTTGCGGTCAATCTTGTTGATGACCACAACTACGGGCAGACCGGCTTCAAGGGTTTTGCGCAACACAAAACGCGTTTGCGGCAGCGGCCCTTCAGAGGAGTCCACCAGCAGGATCGCGCCGGTAGCCATGGAGAGCGAACGCTCCACTTCGCCGCCAAAGTCGGCGTGGCCAGGGGTATCAATGATATTGATCTTGACCCCTTTCCAGTTGACGGCGCAGTTCTTGGCGGCAATGGTGATGCCGCGTTCGCGTTCCAGATCCATTTTGTCCATCACGCGGTCGTCAACCTGCTGGTCGGCGCGGAACACGCCGCCCTGCTTGAACAGACCGTCCACGAGGGTGGTCTTGCCGTGGTCAACGTGGGCGATAATGGCGACGTTACGAAGGGATTCATTGTGCTGCATGGCTTTGTGCCCTTAAAAAACACTGGGTAGTGCGGTTTTGTTCCCCGCCGGGGGGAGATTCCGACTGGCAGCGAAGCTGCGCCAGTTCAGCGCCGGGTGCGGCCGACGCAGGCAGGGGGAAAAACCGGCAGTCGGTATTGTTTGTTCTTTAATGATGTCCGGGCCGCGCTTTTACGCACTTTTCAGAGTTTTGTCACCATGGCGCGGATGAGCCGACCCAGATTTTTGCCCGCCACAGCGGCCACTGCGAGGATTTCTTCCAAGGGGGCCGGGGTCATGCAGTCAGGTAAATTTTTATTGGTCAAACATGAAAGGCCAAGTACGCGCATGCCCATATGACGTGCCGCAATAATCTCAAGCACGGTGCTCATGCCCACGGCATCGGCGCCCCACTGGCGGTACATGCGTGTTTCTGCTGGCGTTTCCATTTCCGGCCCATGCACGCCAATATATACGCCGCGCTCAAGCCGCAGGCCCATTTTGGCTGCGGTTTCCATGGCCATTGCCCGCAAATCCGCGTCCAGGGGCGTGCACATATCGGGGAAGCGCGGCCCCCACTCTTCAACATTTATTCCGGTAAGGGGCGAATGCCCGGTGTGGTTGATGATATCGCTCATGCACATGATGCCGCCGGCATCGAACTGCGGATTCAGGCCGCCCGCCGCATTGGTGATAACAAGCGTTTTTACGCCCATCAGCGCCATAACCCGCACGCCCATGCAGACTTCTGCCGGGGTGCGCCCTTCATAAAGATGACAGCGCCCCTGCTGGATGAGCGCATAGCGCCCAATGGAATCATCCTCGCCGCACGCCCCGGCAAAACGGCCCCATACAAATGCGCCCGCATGCCCTTCCACGCTGGAAGCGGGAAAACCCGGCAAGTCGGTATAGGGGATAACAACGCGATCTTGCAGCTTATCTGCCAGAGCAGAAAGCCCTGTACCCAGCACAATGCCCACGGGTGCATCCGCATCGGGCGCGGCCTTGAGATCAAGCCTGCGCGCTCCCAGGGGCAAGGCCAGAGGCCCCTGCGCGGCCTGAATTGCGTCACGCAGTGCCGTTGCGGCGCGCTGGACATCCTGAAAATTTTGCATAGAATCCCCTCCTGAAAAATACGCTCAGTGGTCTGCTGTCAGGCCGCAATCCGCGCCGCGCGTTCCTTTGCCGCTGCGCGGCTTTTTGTGCCGGACAGCCCCTGCGCGAGTGGATTTTCGCGCCAAAAAGCGGGTAAGAGGTGCGGATGCACAGTCTGTATAGCTCGCCAATCGACACCCCACAAGGGGGGAGCGGGCAACGAAACAGAACCGTAACACCCCGCGATGCAAATCCAAACTCCGGCACACGCCCGCTCCGCCTCTTGGGCAATCGCGGCCATGCCGGGCATAAACCAACACAAAAAAGCGCAATTCAATGAGGGAGACAGGCTTGGACAAAGCTCAGGACAGCATTCCCCTGCAAAAGCACAAAATTCTGGTGGCCAACCGTGGCGAGATAGCCATGCGCATCATGCGCGCCTGCCGCAAGCTTGGGGTGGCCTTTACCGCCATCTTCACGGCTGAGGACGCGGCATCGGGCCATGTGCGTCTGGCGCGCGAACAAGGCGGAGAAAAAAGCCTGTTCCGCGTGTCGTCTTACCATGACGCCAACGAACTTATGGCCGTGGCCGATGAGGCGGGCTGCACAGCAGTTCACCCCGGCTACGGTTTTTTTGCCGAGGATTTTCGTTTTGCACGCCGCGTGACCAAACGCGACCGGAAACTTATCTTCATCGGCCCCTCGTGGAAAATCATTCGCGAGCTGGGCGACAAAATCAACACAAAGCGCCTGGCGCGCAGCCTGGGCGTACCTACCGTCCCCGGCTCCGACCGCCCCATCTATGACGAGATGGAAGCCGAACGCATCGCCAAGAGCGTATTCGAGTTTCAGGATCAGCAGGGCATCACGCGTCCGCTGGTGCTGGTCAAGGCGTCCGCTGGCGGCGGCGGCATGGGCATTGAGGAAGTGTACGACCCGGATCAGTTCCGCTCGGTCTACCGCCGCATCCGCAGCTACGCCCTACGCCAGTTCAAGGATGAAGGCGTGCTCATCGAGCAGCGCATCACCGACTTCAACCACCTTGAAGTGCAGGTTGTTTCTGACCGCTCCGGGCAGAATCCCGTGCACTTCGGCACCCGCAACTGCTCCATCCAGTCCACTGGCCGCCAGAAGCGCATTGAGATCGCTCCGGGCTTTGCGCCCGAAGAGCTCAAGTACACGTTTGACGCGGGCAAGGTGCTGCGCGATATTGTTGACTATTCCCTCACCATGGCCCGCAAGGTGGGCTACGACAACGTGGGAACCTGGGAATGGATTGTGACCCGCAAGGGTGAACCCTTCCTGATGGAAGTGAACACGCGCATTCAGGTGGAAAACGGCGTATCCGCGCGCATTTCAAAGGTGAACGGCAAGGGCGATGTAGACCTCATTGCCGAACAGATCCGCATTGGCCTTGGCGAGCCGCTGGGCTACGGGCAGTCGGACATCACCTTTGAAGGTCTGGGGATTGAATACCGCCTGATCGCCGAAGATCCGGACAGCAACTTCACCCCCTGGGTGGGCCGCATAGAAAAATTTGCGTGGAAAGACCAGCCATGGCTGACCATGCTCACCCATGTTCCGACAACCGAGCCTTATGAAATCCCCACAGAATTTGACCCCAACCTGGCTCTTGCCATCATCTGGGGCAAGGATATTGAGGAAGCCAAGGCGCGCGGTCTTGAATTTCTTGGGGATCTGCGGCTGGAAGGGCACAATGCCTCGGGCGAGGAGCTGAAGTCCAACGTCAACTTCCTTGCGGCCAACACAGAACGCATTTTGCGTTTCTGACGGGACAAGCCCATGAGCACGGCACCGTCCACACACATGGCGCAGGTTTCCGCAGGCTATGGAAGCCCCTGCGCGCGGACCGGGGCGAACAAAGTACGCCCGCGGTATGGACGCCTGCTGGCAGACAAGCCATTGGCCGCCCGGAATTCCGGGGATTTCGCCTACCTAAAAAAACCAGTCTAGCTGGCCCCAATATACTATGGACAACAACATCGAAAAACGCATCCAGAGTCTGCGCGACAGACTTACCTATCTGGTGGATATATTCGCCGGCAAGCACAAGGATAATGCCGACCTGCTTGAAGAAAAGCTGACCGCCTTCACTGCGCGCGCCCGCTCCGGCAATGTGGAAGATCCCTATGCCGAACTTGCCACGGTAGAAGATCTTTTCAACTATGTGGAACGCCGCCTCGAGGGCAGCATCACGCCCATGGACAAGGTGCGCATTGTGCGCCACTCCCAGCGCATCTGCCTGCGCGACATACTTGAAAACGTCTACGACAACTTCACCGAAGTGGGCGGCCAGGACGAGCACAGCCTCGACCCCAGCATGCTCATTGCCCGCGCGGTCATTACCCGCCGCCGGGGCAAAAAGGTGTACACCCAGTCCGTCATGGTTATCGGGCAGGAAAAAGGCCACGGCGCGGAATTCCGCAACGGTGGCTCGGTCAAGCCATGGGGCAACGCCAAGGCGCAGCAGTACATGCGCGTGGCCGAGACCGAAGGGATACCTGTCCACACCTACATCTTCACGCCCGGTTCGTATCCCATTGAGGATTACCCCGGCGCGGCGCAGCAGATCGCCCGCAACATCTATTGCATGGCCGGCCTGCGCGTGCCCGTTATCGCCGTTATTTCCGAAGGCGGTTCCGGCGGCGCTGAAGCCATCGGCCTTGCCGACAAGCGTTTGATGCTCTCGCACGGCTACTATTCGGTTATTTCGCCCGAAGGCGCAGCCGCAATTGAAGGCCGCATCAAGGCTGGCCAGCGCGCCACGACCGAGCTGATTGAAAGCTGCGCCACCAACCTCAAGATGACCGCGCAGGACAACCTGAAGTTCGGCTACATCGACCGCGTGGTGCAGGAGCCGCCCCTTGGCGCCCGCCCCTGGCACTTCGACTTTTTCCGCAATCTGCGGCAGGAAGTGCTGCGCGCCACCGATGAGGTAGTGATCTCCACACGTACCATGCCCGGCCTCAAGGGCCTGGCCCTGGCCCGCGTGCGCAAGCCCGATGCCAACCTGGACGAAATGTACACCCGCTGGGGCCTGACCTCTGCCGCCAAGGACAGGCTGCGCGAACGCCGCCAGCAAAAATTCCTGCGGCTCTCACGGCAGGCAGCGCGCGACAGGCGTCCTTTCTTTACCAAGATGGCCGTTGCCACCTGGGACTGGCTCACCAAACCGTGGGTCAGCTTCAAGTACGATTTCTACCGCAAGCATCAGAGGCGCATCCGCACCTTTATGGAAGAAATCGACAACGAATGGGAAGTGTTCAAAAGCCGCCTGCTGGCCCCATGGCACAAGCTCACCCGCAAGCTGCCCAGCGCCAAGGCCGAAAGCAGCAAGGTCAAGGAACTGACCGCCCTGTCCACGTGGTCTGACGATGGCCGCCGCAGCCGGTGGAACTATATTTCGCCGCGCTACAAGACAGACCGGGCCATCACCTGCCCCAACAGCGCGGCCTACGGCTGCCTTGACCTTTGGGGGCCTGACCTCTTTGCGGAATTCGCGGGCGTGTGCAGCCACTGCGGCTACCACTTTCCCATGGAGCCGGAATGGTACGTGAAAAACGTCTTTGACCTCGGCTCGGTCTTTGAATTCAACAGCGAGATAGAAGCGGGCAACCCCCTTGATTTCCCCAACTTCGGCGACCGCGTTCTTGACGCGCAGAAGAAAACAGGGGCCAAGAGCGGCTGCATGACCTTTGAGGCCCGCATCGACAATACCAAGATGGTCGTGGCCATGCTCATGGGCACCTTCCGGGGCGGTTCCGTGGGCGCGGCAGAAGGCTACAAGTTTGTGGAAGCGGCCCAGCGCGCGGAAAAAAAGCGCTATCCGTTCCTTGCCTATGTGCATGGCACGGCGGGCATCCGCATTCAGGAAGGCACGCACGGCGTTATCCAGATGCCCCGCTGCACAGTGGCTGTGCGCCGCTACATTGAATCCGGCGGCCTGTACATGGTGCTGTACGACACCAATTCCTTTGCCGGGCCTGTGGCCAGCTTCCTCGGCTGCTCGCCCTACCAGTTCGCGGTGCGCTCGTCCAACATCGGCTTTGCCGGGCCGGGCGTCATCAAGGAAACCACGGGCATGGATATCCCGCCCAAGTACCACCGCTCCTACCGCGCTCTTTCGCGCGGGCACATTCAGGGCATCTGGGACAGAAGGGAAGTGCGCGCCAACCTCAAGCAGGCCCTGCTGACCATCGGCGGCAGAAACCTGTATTACAGATAGCGCCTCACTGCGTAGAAAAACAACACGTATTCCGAGTGACGCGGCGGCCGGGAACAGTCCGGTCGCCATGCGCCGGAGGTTTGGGGGCAGCAGCCCCACCAGCCGGAACGTCGCCAATATATAACGTTAACGGACCCAAGCATGATAAACATATCTGCACTGCTGGACGAAATAAAGGCTTCGCCCTACCGCGAAATAGTCATCAGCACGCCCCACACGGGCAAGGTGACTTTTGCGGGCATAAAACAGGGCGACAAGGTGGTAGGCCCGCAGGGCCAGTGGAAGGAAAAACCCGGAACGCTCATTGCCACGCTTGAACGCGAACGCAATCCCAAATCCATCTGCGCCAACGAAAAAGGCGAGATCAGCCTTCTGCACACCGAGCTTGAAGGCGCCTTTGTGGAGGCAGGCACGCCCCTTGCCGTGGTGCGCCACATGCTCACCCGCGCAGAAGTGGAGCGCATCCTGCTCAAGAAAGCCCTGCATCTTTTTGTTGCGCCCGAGCGGGCCAAGTACTACTTCACACCTGAGGTGGACAAAAAAATCCGCGCGGCTGACTCACAGTCGGTAGCCGTGCGCGAAGGCATGGAGCTGCTCATCATGTCGCGCATGAAGCGCGAGGTGCCGCTGGTCTATACGGGACCTGCGGGCGTTATCTATGCCGTCTACTTCACCTATAACGAAAATATCGACGCCGGAGCGCCCCTCATCGGCGTATGCCCGCAGGATCAGCTTCCCGCCATTCAGGAAGTCATCATGCGCGTGCAGACCGAATGGACAGAAAAAGACTAGGCTCTCCTGCCAGCACAGACCGTTGCCCCTGCCCAGCTGCCTAAAGCTGCAAGACGGGACGCGGCAAACACGCATAAGGGCGGCCCGCCGCCAAGGGAGCACCTATGGGCAATGCACTGCAAATCCGCGTGAGCGCCGTCACCTGGAACGAAGACCTGCTGGAAAAACTCTGGCCCAAACTTACAGAGCTGGCTTTCAGCGTTCCCATCAAGCACGAAAAACATGGCGTACTTGAAATGGTGAAGGCGCTGGATGAAGGATTGCAGTTTTTGCCCTGGTCGCCAGCTCGCCGCAAAGCCCTTGGCCCCGGCATTCTTGAAGCCGCAAGGCTCAAGGCCGAGCTGGAAGCGGCCCTTGCCGAGTGGCAGCCGCGCGAAGCCAACAAGCTGAGCGACGCCATTGAAGACGTGCTGGATCAGCTCGAAAAGGCGTTTGTAGCCTGAGTCTGAAACTCGAATACCACCTTGGAGCATCACCATGCTGAATAAAGTAATGATTATTGGCCGTCTGGGCCGCGACCCCGAGCTGCGGTACACCCAGAGCGGTTCGCCCGTTGCCACCCTGAATGTCGCCACCGACGAATCCTACACCGACCGTGACGGCAACAAGGTGGATCGCACTGAATGGCACCGCGTTTCTGTTTTTCAGCGCCAGGCGGAAAACTGCGCCAACTTCCTTGCCAAGGGCAGCCTGATCTACGTGGAAGGCAGCCTGCAAACCCGCAAATGGCAGGATCAGCAGGGCCAGGATCGCTACACCACCGAAATCAAGGCCCAGCGCGTGCAGTTTCTTGATCGCAAGGGCGGTGATGCCCCCCGTGAGGGCGGCGGTGGCCGTGGCTTTGAAGACGACTACGGCGCGCCCGCCGCACCTGCGGCTCCGCGCAGCAATGCCCCCCGCGGCGGCCAGGGCGCTCAGGGTGGCCGAGGTCAGGGCGGCAATGCGCCGCAGGGCGGCAGCCGCAGGCCGCAGCCCATGGACGAAGATCTCGGCCCGGCCTTCCCTTCCGAAGCTTCGAATATGGACGACGTGCCCTTCTAGGGCCTGTTAACACTATGGCTCTTTTTCCCCCTGCCTGCGTCAGGAAGCCTTTTTATTTCGGTCGAATACCGAAACGTACACTCTCTTCATAAAAAGGCTTCCTTCCTTGGAAGGGAACAAAATTTCTCATAGTGTTAACAGGCCCTAGAGCGGATGACCTTTGAAAATGCATATTTTCAAAGGTCAGGATACGCCAGCTCTGACACGTAACAGCGCAGAGCAACTGCGCCTGTTCCTTCACGGCGCGCGCCTGCGCTCACAGTGCCCGTAATCAGACAACCGCAAAAGGCGTGGATGTTGCATCCGCGCCTTTTTTGCCGCCCTCGGCCTGATCCGCGGATCGCATGGCGGTTGAGAAAAATTTCCCCGCCGCGCAAGTTTTCGCCCCTTCCCGGTGATTTCAGCCCGTCCGTCGCCGGGCGCAAGCAATCGCGCCAATCCGCGCAAGACGGCCCGGCAAAAGACTTTGCGAAAAAAAGCGCACTTTCACATGCTTTTTCGGCTTCAGGCACATTTTTCTTGTGAATCCCCCTTCTCTTTTTGCGCGATTCAGTGTATAGCTATCTGTGAATTTTCCGTATTACCCGCTGTGGCCGCAGTTTTTTTGGCGAGTAGTCAGGAAAAGTTTTAAGAGGTAGTTGACTTTTTGTTAGATTATTCACAAGATGCGAACTGAACGCTGCCCTTCCGCATGGCGACGCGGCCACGGAAGGATGCCCACATAACTAAAACACGGAGGATTTCGCAATGTCCAAGCTGGTAGCTCCTCATGGCGGTAAGGGTCTGGTCTGTTGCCTTCTGGAAGGTAAGGCCTTGGATGACGAGAAGAAAAAAGCCGCAGGCCTGAAGCAGATCGAGATTTCTTCCCGCGCCAAGGGCGACCTGATCATGATGGGCATTGGCGGCTTCTCGCCTCTGAACGGCTTCATGAACAAGGCCAACTGGAAGAGCGTCTGCGAAAAGATGACCCTTTCTGACGGCACCTTCTGGCCCGTGCCCGTTACCCTTGATGTTCCCGCTGCTGACGCCAAGGCCCTCAAGGTCGGCGAAGAAGTGGCCCTGGTTCGCAAAGGCGAAATCATGGCTACCATGAAGGTCGAAGAAGTCTATGAAATGACCGAAGCCGACAAAAAGTGGGAATGCGAACTGGTGTTCAAGGGCACTGGCCCTGACTCCGAAAAGTTCTGGGAAGTGGCCCCCGCTGACCACCCCGGCGTGAAGATGGTTCTGGCTCAGAACGAATTCAACGTTGCCGGTACCGTTAAGGTTCTTTCGCAGGGCGAATTCCCCGAAAAGTTCCCCGGCGTGTACATGACCCCTGCTCAGCTGCGCGCCAAGATGGACGAACGCGGCTGGCAGAAGGTTGCCGCCCTGCAGCTGCGCAACCCCATGCACCGCTCGCACGAATACCTGGCCAAGATCGGCGTGGAAGTGTGCGACGGCGTGGTCATCCACTCCCTCGTGGGCTCCCTGAAGCCCGGCGACATCCCGGCCGAAGTGCGCGTGAAGTGCATCGACACCCTGGTTGACAAGTACTTCGTGAAAGACTTCGTCATTCAGGCCGGCTACCCCCTGGACATGCGTTATGCCGGTCCCCGCGAAGCCCTGCTGCACGCCACCTTCCGCCAGAACTACGGCATCAACAACCTGCTGGTTGGCCGCGACCACGCCGGTGTGGGCGACTTCTACGGCATGTTTGAAGCCCAGGAAATCTTCCGCAAGATTCCTGTGCCCGCCGAAGAAGGCAAGCGTCTGCTCTGCGAACCGCTGAACATCGACTGGACCTTCTACTGCAAGAAGTGCGACGGCATGGCCAGTATGCGCACCTGCCCCCACACCAAGGAAGATCGCGTCATCCTGTCCGGCACCAAGCTGCGCAAGATGCTCTCCGAAGGCGCGGAAGTGCCGGATCACTTTGGCCGCGCCGAAGTGCTCGTCATCCTGCGCGAATACTATGCCAGCCTGACCGAAAAAGTTGAAATCAAGATGCAGCGTGCGGCCTCCGGCTCCACCATGTAAGCTTGACCGCAGCAACACAACGCGAGAGGACGCCCGTAAGGGCGTCCTTTTGTTTATGCTGCACCCCAGAAATACCGCTACTGTTACCTCTGCACGCGCCCAGGCCTGCCTCATTGGTCACATTGCCAGCCCTGCATCCGCGATTAGCGCTCATTGCGCGCGTCATACTTTTGCCGCATCCCCTGCAATATACTTTCGCACAGCTCGCATAGCCGCATAAGCAAGATGCAGCAGAGATGGGGTCGCGCTTTACGAAAAAGCAAAAACAGCCTATAACCTGAAACGAGTTGCATGAAATCGCGGCTACAGCCCGATGTTTCGGCGGGCCTAATGATGGTCAGTACCGGGCCTGTCGCGCCATTGCTGCACCAGCCGAAAAGCTATTACATCCACAGGTACCTATGAACCGAACCCATCAATTATTTCCCGGCATTCTGAGCATGGCCGTTCTGGCTGCGGCATTCTGTATCTGGAGCGCCTTTGGCAACGAAGTGAACCTGTGTGTAACTTCGGGCTGCGCACTCTTTCAGGATACGTCCGTTGCGGGCATATCGCTATGGTGGGCTGGCGGGGTCATGTTCACGCTGCTTGCAGCGGCGGCCTTGATGGGTGCGGCCCAATTGGGCCTGATTCTGGCTGGTCTGGCTCTTCTGGGCGATATCTGCCTTTTGCTGCTCATGGCGGTCACGGCCCCTTGCGTGAGTTGCCTTATTGTAGCCTGCTTTTTTGCCATGATTTATGCTGGCTTTCGGCAGGCGGCGCAACGCAGCCGCTCCGGACTTCCGACTGACAAACCCGGCCGCTCACTTTTGCTTGTTCTCTGGGCTTTGCTGTTCATCGTCAACGCCGGTACCGCCCTGCGCACCCAGGCGGACGTGTGGGCCATCACAGACAACAGCAACGAAGCCAGCGTGCGCATGTTCTTTTCTCCTTCCTGCCCCAGTTGTCAGGAAGGCATCGCCCTTCTTTCCGGCCATGTGGATGTGGCCTTCTACCCTCTGGCAGAAAACGAAGCCGACATTCATACAGTTGCGCGCATGCTGCGCCTCATGGATAACGGCGCGAGCCTTTCTGAAGCCCTGACCAAGGCAAAAGACATTGCCGCTCCAACGGGCATGGCCGCCACCGCGCCCGATATGCTGCTGCTGCGCCTGCGTATGTTGCGCAACAAGGCCCATGTGTTCATGGCCGGTTCGCAGACTGTTCCTTTTTTTGAATACCACGGCTTGCCCGCCATGCTGAAAAAGAATACCAAGCAGCAGGCTGGCCAGACCACTTTGCCGCAAGCTCCTACCCCCCCCATGGCAACAGGCAGTGCAGACTTGCCGCTTGACCCGCAGGTAGCTGGTCAGTGCTCCGGCACAACGCCCTGCCCCTAGGCTGAGTCGCCCCCCAGTTCTTTTTTGCCTCCGGCCGGGAACTGCGAAGGGACGATTTAGCCAGATCAGGCATAGCGTTAAGCTGCCTGGCGACCAGCGCCTATCGGGGCCTTGTGCAAAAAATGGCAAACCTTGCGTTTTAAAAGCGCAAAGGGGCTTGACGCCCTTTGCGCTTACTATTTATATGAGAGAGCCTTAGACAAAAGGGCACGGGGACAGAATGAAAGCAATCGATGTGTTTCGTAAACACAAGAGCGAGATGGTGCGTCTATGGACAGACTCCGTATTCGACACATATCCATTTGAAACCACAGGTTTTCTTCGCACAAAAGACGACCCCTTCGGCAATCCGGTTGCAAACATGACCAAGGAAGCCGCAGGGGCCGTGTACGATGCTGTCACTGGCGAATCCGTGGAAGTGGCCCAGACCCGCAAGGCGATGGACCGCTTTATCAAACTGCGGGCAGTGCAAAAATTCTCCCCCAGCCAGAGCCTGGCTGTGTTCAGCCTCATGAAGCCTCTTCTGCGGCAACACGTCATGCCTGAACTTATGGCCCAGGGCGACCTGGAGGCCTACCTTGAGACCGAATCGCGCATCGACAGCCTGACGCTCCTGGCCTTCGACATGTATATGGAAGACCGGGAAATTCTGGCTGAGTCGCGCATTACGGAAATACGCAACCAGCACGCCCAACTGGCGCGCTGGGCGCAACAACTGGAAAGCGGAGCCGTCCCTTCCGGGGACGACCGCTGACATTCCGCGTTCATTAGGCCGTAGGGCCTGACCGTGGGCTTTGCAGCATGCGGGCCAGAGATCTCTCAAATCCCGTGGTGGGCTTTTGAGGCAACTTTAGTGGAAGTGAGGTAGGGAATGTTCAATTCATTACTGCTGGTGCTGCTCATAGGAGCCATCGCCTGGGCGGGAGCGGCCATAGGGCTTGCGGGCCTGTTCGGCGTGGCGCTGCCTTATGTGGCAGTAGTCGCGTTCATCGCCGGTGTCGTCTGGCGCATGGTGTACTGGGCCAAATCGCCCGTGCCCTTCTGCATCCCCACCACTGGTGGGCAGGAGCAGTCGCTTGACTTCATCAAGCAGGCAAAAATCGACTGTCCCAGCACAACTTGGGGTGTTGTGCAGCGCATGTTTCTGGAAGTGTTCTGCTTCCGTTCGCTGTTCCGCAACACGGTTGCGGAAGTAAGGGAATTCGATCCCGTCAGCAACGGGCCGCGCACCATCTATTATTCCTCCAAGTGGCTGTGGGTTTTTGCCCTGCTGTTCCACTACTGCTTCCTGCTGGTTTTTATCCGTCACTTCCGTTTCTTTATGGAACCCGTGCCTTCCTGTATTCGCTTTCTGGAAAGCATTGACGGCATCATGCAGTTTGGTTCGCCCCGCTTCTTCTGGACGGGCGGCCTTTTGCTGGTTGCGCTGCTGTTCCTGCTGGGACGCCGCCTGTTCAACGAGCGCCTGCGCTACCTTTCGCTTGCCAACGATTATTTCCCCCTGTGGCTGATCATCAGCATCGTGGGTACCGGCATCTGCCTGCGTTATTTCGACAAGACCGAAATCGCCCAGGTCAAGATTTTCGTCATGGGCCTGACCCACTTTGCGCCTGTGGCGACCACGGGCATCAACGCCCTGTTCTTCACGCACCTTACTCTGGTCTGCGTACTGCTGATTTACTTCCCCTTCTCCAAGCTCATGCACATGCCGGGCGTGTTCTTCAGCCCCACGCGCAACATGGCGAATAATTCCCGCCGCGTGCGCCACATCAACCCCTGGAATCCGCCCAAGCAGTACTTCACCTACGCCGAGTACGAGGACACCTACCGCGACGCCATGGCCGATGCCGGGCTGCCGCTGGAAAAGCAACCCGAAAAGGCCGCCGAGTAAGGAGTTTCCACGATGGCAAAATTACCTACGCCGCAAATGCTTGTGTCCAGCCGCCCGGCTTTTCCCGCCCAGGACTGGCTCGACACCAAGCCCGAATTTACACCGGGCAGCTTCTGCTATCCGGCCAAGCAAGAGACCATGGAACTTCTGCACATGCCCAATCCCCACGAATGGGATCCGGCGGCAGAAGACTGGAACCTGCCCGAAAACTGGGAACAGATTCTCTGCGACGCTTTTGAAGAACGCCTTGAAAAACACCGTTCGCTCAAGCTGTTCATGGATATCTGTGTGCGTTGCGGCGCTTGCGCCGACAAATGCCACTTCTTCCTGGGCACCAATGACCCCAAAAACATGCCCGTGCTGCGCGCCGAGCTGCTTCGCTCGCTCTATCGCCGCGATCACACCATGCTGGGCAAGATCCTTGGCAAGAAAGTGGGCGCTCGCGGCTGGGACAAGGAAGTAGTGAAGGAACTCTTCTACTACGCCTACCAGTGCACAGAATGCCGCCGCTGCTCGCTCTTTTGCCCCTACGGCATCGACACGGCGGAAATCACCGCCATCGTGCGCGAACTGCTGCACGAAGTGGGCCTTGGCA
>JASGGT010000101.1:0-9444 GCA_047602655.1 Desulfovibrio sp.
CGGTCTTCTGCCGCCATTCGCCAGCCTTCGGGCGGTCCCACCATGGGCATGAAGGGTTCCGCCGCTGGCGGCGGTCTTTCGCAGTGCATCCCGCTCACACCGTATTCCCTCAATTTTACGGGCGATATCCATGCCGTGGGCGCAGCCCACAATCTTGCCATGACGGCTCTCACGTCCCGCATGCAGCACGAGCGCAACTATGACGACGCCACCCTTGAGCGGCTCTCGGGCATGCGCCGTCTGGATATTGACCCCACGCGCGTCAGCACCGGCTGGGTGATGGATTTCTGCGCACAGGCCCTGCGTAACGTGATTATCGGCATGGAAGGCGACGGCAGGCGCAACGACGGCTTTATGATGCGCTCGCACTTTGACATCACCGTTGCTTCCGAGGTCATGTCCATTCTTTCCGTGGCGCGCGATCTGGCCGATCTGCGACAGCGCATGGGCCGCATGGTGCTTGCCCTTGACCGCAACGGCAGACCCGTGACCACCGCCGACCTTGAAGTGGACGGCGCCATGACCGCATGGCTGGTGGAGGCCATCAAGCCCAACCTTATCCAGACCATCGAGGGCCAGCCCGTGCTTGTGCATACTGGCCCCTTTGGCAACATAGCCCTGGGCCAGAGTTCGGTTATTGCCGACAGGGTGGGGTTGAAGCTTGGCGACATCCACGTGACGGAATCAGGCTTTGCCGCAGAAATGGGCTACGAGAAGTTCTGGAACCTCAAGTGCCGTTACAGCGGCCTTGCGCCTGACGCGGCGGTGATCGTGGCGACCGTGCGGGCGCTCAAGCACCACGGCGGCGCGCCGCAGCCCCGCCCCGGCCAGCCCCTGCCCGAAGAATATCTGCGGGAAGATGTGGGTCTGGTGGAAGCCGTTTGCGTCAACCTGCTGCACCATATCGGCATTGTGCGCCGTTCCGGTGTGCCTTCTGTGGTGTGCATCAACAAGTTTTATACCGACAAGCCCGCTGAGATTGCCGCTATTCGCCGCATCTGCGAAAAGGCCGGGGCAAGTGTGGCTGTTTCTGAACACTGGGAAAAAGGCGGTGAAGGCGCGCTTGAACTGGCAGATGCCGTCATGGACGCCTGCAATTCGCCCAAGCGGAACTTCCGCCCGCTCTACGACTGGAAGCTGCCCATTGCCGAACGTATTGTCTGCATCGCCCGTGAGGTTTACGGCGCTGACGGCGTGGATTTTGAACCCATGGCCGCTCAGCGGCTCAAGACGCTTCAGGAACGCCCCGATGCGGACGAGCTTGGCGTGTGCATGGTCAAAACCCAGTATTCGCTTTCGGATGACGCCAAGCGCAAGGGCGTGCCCTCGTCCTGGCGGCTGCATGTGCGCGATGTGCTGCTTTTTGGCGGCGCTGGCCTTGTGGCACCGGTGGCGGGCGACATCAGCCTTATGCCCGGTACTGGTTCCAGGCCCTCCTTCCGCAATATTGATGTGGATGTGACAACCGGGCGCGTAACCGGCGTGTTTTAGACGAGCAATACAATAAAAGCGTTATCCGGTCAGCAGGTTGGCCGGATAACGCTTTTATTGCCTATCATAAGCAAAAAAAAATTTTTCGGAAATATTTTTCCAACCTACTCTATTCATAGTTAATAGTATTACCAAATATCAGATATGCCAGTTTTTGACGCTTGAAAAAAATTACGAAAGACATAGGGTTAGCACTATAAAACACCGTATTGATCCATCAGGAGGATCACATGGAAGTAGTGCTCAGAGGCGTGCGCGGCAGCATTGCCGTGCCAGCTCCGGCCATGTCATTTTACGGTGGCAACACCTCATGTGTTGAACTGCGCTCCGACAACGGGGCGCTTCTTTTTTTTGATGCAGGCACAGGCCTGCGGCAGGCTGGCGAAAACCTGCCGGAAAGCGGTACCTGCCATCTTTTCATTTCGCACGGGCATACAGACCACATTCAGGGGCTGGGGTTCTTTCCGCCCCTGCATTCCCGCAGCTGGACAATCCACATCTATATTCCCGCATGGCTTGAGGACGTACTGGACAACCACTTTGCCCACGGCATGTTCCCCATACCCTTCAGCGACTTTGCCGGAAATGTTGTGCGGCACAGCCTTGAACCCGGTGACGAGGTGCATCCCGCCGATGGCGTCGCAGTGGAAGCCATTGCGGCCAACCATCCCGGCGGTGCGCTTGCCTACAGGGTTCGCGCCGACAATGCCGTTTTTGTGTACTCTGGCGATTATGAAATCACGTGCGCCCCCGAGGTGCAGCAGGCGGCGCGCCAACTGCTTGAAGGCGCGGATCTGGCTGTTGTGGACAGCATGTACAGCAGGGCCAGCTATATTGAAGGCTGGGGGCATTCTCGCTGGGAAGACTGGCGTGACCTGGGCCAGGCTGCCGGGTCGGGCTGCATTGTGCTTTCACACCATGCGCCGGACATGACGGATGCGCAGATAGATGCGCTACAGCGTGAGGCCTTGCACAGTTGCCAGACAAGCGGGCAGCGCCTGTGTTTTGCGCGTGAGGGCATGCGGTTCAGCCTGCCCATGCCCAAACAGCAGGCTTGCGGGGAATGTGGTCTGGTTCAGTTCAGCGACTGGCTCGACAGATTTCTGGACGACCTTTCGCAGTATCAGGACGAGAATACGCTGCTTGACCGCATACTTGCCAAATCCCGCGAGATCACGCGGGCAGATGCCGGAACCATTTTTCTTGTTGATGGGGAAGAGCTGCTCTTTGCCTATACGCACAATGACAGCCTGTTTTCTGCAAATACTGCTTCAAAATTCTCTTATTCCTCGGCCCGCCTGCCCATCAATCCCCATTCCATTGCTGGCTATGCGGCCTGCACGGGCCAAATGCTCAATATTGTTGATGTGCGCGCCTTGCCGAAGGATTTGCCGTATTCGTTCCGCGATGATTTTGACAAGGCCACGGGATACCACACGCAATCCATGCTCGTGGTGCCGTTTCACGACCACGCGGGGCGCATCTCGGGCGTGATGCAGCTCATCAACAGCCTTGATCCGCGCACTGGCAGGCCCCGCAAGTTCACCCACGACATGGAGCGGCACATACGGGTGCTGGCCCGCGAAATCGCCAACATCCTTGAACGCAGCCACCTGGTGCGGGCAAGCATCAACAGGCTTGTGCGGCTGGCCTCAGTGCATGACCCCCTCGAAACCGGCCCCCATGCAGAGCGCGTGGGCGCCATTGCCGCAGAAATGTACCAGGTGCGGGCCAATCGCCTGTGCCTTGACCCGGATGTGACCATGCACGTCAAAAGCCAGATACGCCTTGCCGCCATGCTGCACGACATTGGCAAGGTGGGCGTGAGCGATCTGCTGCTTAAAAAACCGGGCAAGCTCTCTGATGAGGAAATGGCCGTCATGCGGTCGCATACGGTTATCGGCGCGGGCATTCTGGAGGCAGAGGCCCAGAGCGGGGGATTCATGACCTTTGCACGCGAGATCGCCCACCATCATCACCAGAAATGGAACGGCAAAGGCTATGCTGGGCCCAGCGATGCGGGCAGGCTGGAAGGGGAGGATATCCCCCTCGCAGCACGTATAACCGCCATTGCCGATGTGTTTGACGCGCTGGTTTCTCCCCGTTCGTACAAGGCCGCATGGCCGCACGAAAAGGCTCTTGCCCTCCTGCGCGAGGAGGCAGGCAGTCATTTTGACCCCCAGCTTGTGGAATGCCTTGAGGAAATCATGGACGTTGTGGCCAAGATTTATGAACGCTTTCCTGATGCGGAGCCGGAACAGACAAAACGCGATACAGCTTCATGAACATTGCAGATGCCCTGAAACGGCTGCTGCGGCAGCCATGGCTTTTCACCGCCCTTGTGGGGCTGTGCGGCGGCCTTGCCATGCTGGCGCTGTATGTGATGCAACCTGTGGCCCTGCAACGCCTTGATCTGAGAATTTACGATGCGTTGCTGCCCCTGCGGCGGCAAAGCGAACCTTCTCCTGTACCTCTTGTTGTCGATATCGACGAGGAATCCCTGGCCCGTTACGGGCAGTGGCCCTGGCCCCGCTATCTGGTGGCCGACCTTGTGGACAGGCTGTCGCAAAACGGCGCGGTCTCCATTGGGCTGGACATCATGTTTGCTGAGCCTGACAGAACTTCGCCGGCAAGCTTGAGCGAGGGGCTTTATCGCGACAGGGGCGTGACGCTGGAAATTGTGGGCCTGCCTTCGTATCTGAAGGATTTTGATACCCTGTTTGCCGCCTCCGTGCGCGCCGCGCCCGTGGTGCTGGGCGCGTTTGCCCGCTATGGGGGGGAACCGTATTCCGGCCCCAGGCCGCAGCCCCCGGCCATGATAGCACGCGGCGGCAAGGATGCTCCGGCCTACGATGCCTATTTGCCCTTGGCCGCAGGCGCTGTTTTGCCACTGCCGCAGCTTTTTGCAGAGGCCCCGGTGGGTTTTGTGAATGTATCGCCCGATGCGGATGGCCTTGTGCGGCAGGTTCCGCTGCTTCTCAAGCTTGGCGATGCTGTTTACCCCTCGCTGGCCTTGCAGGCCCTCATGCGCGCGCTGGGAACAGATTCCCTGCGGCTGTACACCGGGCCGGACGGGCTTTTCAGCGTGGCGGCGGGGGAGTTCAAGATTCCGGTTTCGCGCGAGGGCTATATGCTGGTTCCCTTCCAGGGGGGGCGGCATACCTATCGGTATATCAGCGCTGCCAGGGTGCTGGATGGCACAGCTAAGCGGGCTGATATTGACGGCTGCATCGCCTTTGTGGGCACATCCGCACCCGGTTTGGCCGACATACGCGCAACGCCCTTTGACAGGGTGATGCCGGGGGTGGAGGTGCATGCCGCAGCCATAGACGCCATGATCAACGGCAATTTTGTGCAGTCCCCATCGTGGGGGCCGGGTGCGCAGGCGTTGATAATCGCCTTCGTGACCTGTGCGTCAACGCTGGCCTTTGGCTTTGCCGGGCCGCGCGTATATGTGCCGTCCTCCCTGGCGCTGATGGGCGCTACGGTCGTGGCCTCACGCCAGCTGTTTATGGGGGGCCTCTTTCTCTCGCCCCTCTACGGTCTGCTCACCACCCTATTGTGCGGCGGATTGCTGCTGAGCGTGCGCTTCTGGCAGGAGGAAAAGCAGAAGATCGTTTTGCGGCGTGCGTTTTCTCGCTATGTGTCGCCGGAGGTGGTCAAGCGGATCAGCAAACGGCAGGGCGATCTGCTGGCTGGCGAAAACCGTGAGCTTTCTATTCTGTTCACTGATATTCGGGGTTTTACGAGCCTTTCCGAATCGCTTTCGCCGCAGGATGTGGTGCAACTGCTGAACCGTTATTTTACGCCCATGACGGCCATTGTGCGCAGTCGGCAGGGCACCCTGGACAAGTTCATCGGCGATGCGCTCATGGCCTTCTGGAACGCTCCCCTTGATGTGCCGGGACATCCTGCGCTGGCGGTGGATGCCGCATTGAGCATGCAGGAGCAGCTTGAGGCGCTGAACGGCGAAATTGAGGCAAGTTTTGGCATACGCCTTGCCATGGGCGCGGGCATTCACACCGGGCAGGCCTATGTAGGCAACATGGGGTCGGACGACCTCATCAACTACACCCTCATAGGCGACAATGTGAATCTGGCCTCGCGCCTTGAGGGTCTGTGCAAGCGCTATGGCGCGCCCGTGGTGGTGAGCGGGGATACCAGGGATTGCTGTGGGGATGCTTTTGCCTTTGTTCATCTTGACGTGCTGCGGGTCAAGGGCAAGACGAAGCCCGTCAGCATCTACTGGCCCATGAGGTCAGGTGCGGATGCAATTTTTCAAGAGTCCATGCCGCAATGGAGCGCGGCGCGCGCGCTGTATGAAAATGGGGATTTTGCAGAGGCTGCGGCTGGCTTTGCCGCGCTGGCAAAAAGGTATCCAGCCGTGCGCCTGTTTGGTCTGTATTATGAGCGTTCGCTCATGCTTGCGCAGAATCCGCCTGCCGGGTGGGACGGTATCTGGACAATGGAAGGCAAGTAGAAACATCCTGTTGCTGTGGGGGAAACCATGATTCGTACAATGCTGGGGTGCGGGGCTTTGGCCCTGTGCCTGACTCTGCTGGCTGGGGGCGTATGCACGGCCAAGGATGTGGGACAGGTTATTTCCTTCAAGGCAGGCGTTACTGCCCAGAGGGATGGACAGGCCGTGCCGCTGGACATGAAAAGCCCGGTTGGGGACCGGGATACGCTGACTACAGACGCCACAGGCCGCGCGCAGATTTTGTTTGACGACGACACTACAGTTTCGCTTGGTTCCAACACGTCTCTGAGCCTTGAAACGGTGGTCGCAGAAGGCGCGAATCCTGCCTTCAAGGTCAGGATGGGGCAGGGCATAGCCCGGTTTATCACGGGCAAGATTGTGGAAAAAAATCCTGACGGGTTTTCTGTGGTTACGCCGGATGCCACCGTTGGCATCCGCGGTACCATGCTTTCCGTTAAAGTGGATAACGCCGGCACAACCGTGTGTGTAGCCAATACCTCCAAAGAGGTTTTTGTTAACGGTGTGCGGGTGCCGTCCGGTTTCAAGATCACCTTGCCGCAGGGCACGCTTACCCCCATGACCCCGGCAGACTATAATCAGGTGTCCGGCAGCGTGGCGGTCAACAGCCCCGCCTCTGGGGGAACAGCACTGTTGGCTCCTCCGTCGCCCGTTGTGGGGAATCCTGTTATGCCAACGGCGTTGGCGCAGACACCCATTGTATCGCAGGCGCTTGGCGAGGAATTTCGGCAGACGGGCAATGCCAATGTATCTGGCGCGCTGGCATGCGATGGGTACACAGGATCGTTCAGTTTTCTGGTTAATCTGGCAAGTGGCTCTGTGAGCAACGGCGTCATGCAGTCTGGCAATTTAGATGTTACTCCTAACCCTCTCACAGGAGGAAGCGGCAGTATCAGCGGTTCAAGTCTGAATGTATCGGGGTTTGCAGGTGACGGAAATACGGGAAGTATGAGTGGATCAGCATCGCGAAATACATCTGGGCTGTCTGTTTCGGGTGGATACAGTATCCGCAATTCCGATGGTATTCAAGAAGCTGGTTCGTTTTCTGGAAAACAACGATAGGTGGAACAAACAATGATACGTAATCCATTCCACCCGTTGCAGCTCTGCTGTAGGTTCGCGCTTGTGCCCCTGTGCATGCTTTTGCTGGTCAGTACCGCCATCGCCGCAGATGATTCACCCGCTCTGCGCACTGCGGTGGGATCCGCAAAGGCGAATGCCGCTGCCCTCATGCAACAGGGCAAATATGCTTCCGCATACGACATGTACATGCGCCTGCTGCGTGAAGCGCCGGACGATGATGAAATCAACCTTAATCTGGCGCGCAGCTCCATGCGCAGCGGGCGGTACAACCAGGCCGTAATGGCCTATGAGCGCCTCACGGAGAAGTATCCGTCGGAACCGCTGCTCTACAGCGAGCTGGCGCAGGCCTACATGGCGCTAGAAGACCGTGTAAGCGCAGAACGTGCAATGGCAACCATGCGGTCATTGAATCCCGGTATCAACAAGGCAGAAAATGACCAGCTGCTTGATTCGCTTGAAAAACGCTACGAGCACTGGCAGGTGCACGGCAAACTGCGCACCGGCCTGTTATATGATTCAAACGCCACCTTTGGCCCCTCAAGTACCACAATGGACATGGGGGTTTGGCGCGTAAGCCTGCCGGATGCGGAAGCCAAAAGCACCTTTGGCGCGTATTTGGGGGCAAACGTTGATATGGGCTGGAAGGCCGAGCGGGATACGCCATGGTGGATCGTAGGTGATGCGCAGGGAATGGCGCGCGGCAATGGGGATTCCTCACTGGATGATGTGCACAGCCGCACTTCTGAATGGGGCAGGGCGGCTGTGGGCCTGCGCCGCCTCACGCCCACAACCATGTTTGATCTGCGCATTAAGAGCGAAGTTTTCGACTATCAGTGGTACCAGAATGTCACGGCATCCGGCCCGGAAGCCACATGGCTTTGGGCGGTCACGCCGTCCTGGCAGCTCATTACTCGCGGAACCCTTGATTCGCGGGCATACTCAAGAGACGGCGACCGCAACGGCGCGTACTGGACACTGGGCCAATATGTGCGGCGCTTTTTTGGCGAAAGCAATCATGAAATCATGGTTGGCCTGAGCTATGTGGGCGGCAACACGCCGGAGAAGGCCGATTACTGCTACACCGGGTGGGAGGCCAGCGCCCGGCTTTCACTCAAACTGCCCAAGGGCTTTGAACTCGCCCCCTTTGTTTCCCTTGAAAACGACTGGTACAATGGCCCGGCAACGGCGCTTGAAACGGCCAACAGGCTTGACCAGAAATGGCGCACAGGCGCGACCCTTACGTGGCATATTACCGAAGCCTGGTCTGTTGAAACTTCGTACCAGTATACCCACAACAATTCAGAAAGCCCGCTGTACAGATATGACCAGTCCCTCGTTTCGCTGGGCGTTGCCTGGTCGTTCTAGCCTGAGTGTTCACGCGCCTCAGATGATTCCTGTTGTCTGGTGAGGCACCTTTGCGCGCCTGTTCTTTCAAGGACAGGCGCGTCTGTTTTGAGCAATGCATGGGAGATGGCTGCGCTGTTTGCATTTTAGCGTGGTGCGGGCTTGACAAATGCAGGGATGGGAGTAATTTTGTATACGTGCATATGCACGATATTTGTGATCCCTATTTCAGGTGGCGACCAATGGACTCACATCAGCAGTATTCAGGGCCTTGCCATTGCGCGAAATTGCGTCATGCGTCTCGAACCGTCTCTCAGATATATGACCGTTTTCTCGAACCTACGGGGCTCAAAATCACGCAGTATGCATTGCTTCGACAGGTTGGCAGGCTGGGGCCTGTCAACATGACTGAGCTTGCAAAAAATATGGGACTCGACAGAACCACATTGGTCAGAAATTCCAAGCCTCTGGAAGAGCGCGGCCTTATCAGCTCAACCCCGGGCCGCAATCAGCGCGTGCATGAATTGTGTATTACAGACCAAGGCGGCAAGGTGCTTGAAGCGGCAACCGCGCACTGGGAAGCCGCACAAAAGCAAATTGAATCCTATCTGGGGCAAGACAAGCTTGATGCCCTTCTTGGTTTGTTGCATGAATTGCAAGATATGCCCGACCGGGAAGAGCAATAATTCCCAGCTTTGCTCTGGTTGCGCCCCGGTGCTTGCCTCAAATAGTGTATATACACTGTTTTTACGGTTGAACCGTTCACACACGACATTGATTCATCAAACCCAAACACTCTATCAGGATACAGAAATGCAAAATGTTTTTGAACGCACAAGTGTCGGCTCGCTGGTTCTAAAAAACAGACTGTTCAGATCAGCCACATATGATGGCGTCTCAGACGCAACTGGACACGTAACAGACAGCCTTGTTGAAATTTATGAAGGTCTGGCAAAGGGAGGTGTTGGCAGCATCATTACAGGCCTGGCTGCGGTTACAGACGATGAGAAAATCCTGCCTGGTCAGAT
>JASGGT010000102.1:0-9308 GCA_047602655.1 Desulfovibrio sp.
TCACAGGCTCAGCCGTGAATTTACGTATGCTGCGGCGGGTAAACAGCGCTTCTAAAACGTCCATTAAACTTCTCCTGCAAATGCTGGCAGTGAAACCGTTTGCTGCAATTGCGCGCAAAGCAAGGTGAAATTGCAGTACGGTCTGAATACAAATAAACTTTGCCTGTGGGCAGTATGCAATAATTTTACCTTGAACAAAAGAGCAGGATGCCCGGTGCAGGCGGTACAAAAAGCCCCCTCTCTTCCCGTGTTGCGGGAGAAAGGGGGCTTTGCGTTCATTCAGGGGCGGGCACTAACCCGCCAGAGGTCTAGCTCATGTCCCAGTTCGGATACATGGTCCAGATGCCGCAGGGGCAGATGCCGGAGCAGATGCCGCAACCGATGCAGCGGGCAGGATCCGATACGTACTCAAATCCGCCACCAGCGGTTTCCTTGCGGTCAATGGCCTTTTCCGGGCAGGATTTGAGGCACATCTTGCAGTCGCGGCAGGTGCCGCAGCTCACGCAACGGGAGAATTCATCCTGCGGCGTGGGCAGCTCACGGTCATGACACTTGGCAAAATAGGCCGTGTGCAGACGCGTGGAAGGCACGAGCTTTTTCTTTTCCGGCGTGTAGGTTTCGCCGCGTACAAAGGCGTCTGCGGCAAAGGCGGCATCGCGGCCCGTGCCGATGGCATGCACCAGCAGGCCGGGCTTGATAACGTCGCCCACAGCGAAAACGCCGTCCATGATGCTGAGATCGGGCTTGGGCACGATCCATTCACGGAACTTTTCCAGCCCTTCCGGCAGATAGGAAAGGTCGGGCGATTCGCCGATGGTGATAATGACCATCTTGCCGGGAATGAGCGTCCCTTCCTGGCTGATGATGCCGTTATCGGTGACTTCCTTGGTCTGCACAGGCCACACAAGCTTGCCGCCCAGACCTTCCACATGCTCAATTTCGTGGGCAAAGGCGGCGGGCTTTTGCACGTCGATGCAGGTCACCTGTTTGGCGCCCATGGCGTATGCGCCCACAGCGGCGTCCATACCCGCGTTGCCGCAACCGATAACAATCACGCTGTCGGGCACGGCGGGCTTTTCGCCCTTGTTGATGGCCTTCAAAAAGTCGATGCCAGCCACGATCTTTTCGTGCCCGGGCCAGGGGAAGATGCGGGGCACATGCCCACCGGTGGCGACCACCAGGGCTGAGTGCTTCTTGCGCAGCGCCGCAAATTTTTCGGCGTCCACAGGGCAGTTGTTCACAAAGGTCACGCCCATGTCCTCAATACGCTTGAGTTCCTTGCGCAGCAGGTCATGGTTCAGACGGGCACGGGGAATCACCTGCTCAAGCTTGCCGCCCATGACGGAGTCAGCTTCGTACACGGTGACGTCGTGCCCCAGACGGGCAAGCTGCCAGGCAGCCGTGAGGCCGCCAACGCCGCCGCCGATCACGCCAATGTGCTTGCCGGTGCGGGTTTTGGGCTTTTCGACCGTGATATCCGCAGAACAGGAACCGAGCTTGCCGATCTGCACGGGACTGTCCAGATCAGTGCGCGTGCAGCTCTGCATGCAGGGGTTGGGGCACACGCTGCCGCAGACGGAACCGGGGAACGGCGTGTAATCCAGCACCATGCGGTAAGCTTCGTCCACATTACCTTCACGCAGAAGATTAAGTCTGCGCTGGGTGGGGATGGACGCCGGGCAATTGAATTCGCAAGGGGCGGCATATTCGGCGTTCTGCCACATGGGCACACGCAGGCGATAATCGCCGCGCGCCACCAGCCCGTTGACCATGAAGTCATCGGGGGCCACATCGCTGAAAATACCGCTGGGTATCCATTCCTTGCTGCGGAACTGCCCAAGGGTCAGCACTTCCTTCTGCCCGCGTTCTTCAAACGGCAGAGGTGTTACTTTGCGCCACTGGCTCCAGTCGCACAGTTCGTGCCGCAGGCTGGGATTGTCGATTGCCATGAGAAAGTCATCAAGGCCAGAATCAAGCCATGCAATATCTTCCTCATCCAGTTCATTAACGCGAACGTCCTTGGGCAATTGCCCCACGGGGCCGCGAAAATACACTGCGCCGCCGACCATGCCGACACAGGGGCGTTCTCCCATGACAGAAGCAAGGTTCTGGCTGTCATGGCCGCACACTACGGCCTTGCCGCCGCCCATGAATTCAAAAGAGAAGCTGCCCACGCTCTTGAGCACCCAGAGTTCCGGGGCTTCATAAAGGGGGTCGTGCTTCATGAGGGAACCTGAGCGGGTACCCGCGCGGCCGCCAATGTAAACAGTACCGGCTGCCGCGCAGTGGGCCGCAGTGTCGCCCGCATCGCCGCGCACCACAATGCGCCCGCCCGCGTTCAACCAGCCTACGTCCGCCGAGGCGGAGCCTTCAACCAGAATCTCGGTGTTGGGCAGGCACATGGAGCCTACCCGCTGACCGGGGTTGCTGACCTTGAAAGTCAGCTTTTTGCCTTCCTTGTTCCACAGGGGGCCGCCGATATCGTGCTGGCCCGAGGCCTCAATATAAAAGTCAGTCTCGCCCTTCTCTACCGCCGCCTCAATGGCCAGCAGCAAATCCTGGGTGGACATGCGCTTGTGTTCGTCTACCGTGCTAACGCGCAGCATGTTCTGCTCCTCGCCAAAGTCTAACAGGCGTACTGGATGTCCAGCTTGTCGGCCACAGCCTTATCCGTCGTAACGAGGGCGTCGGAACGCCCAACCGGCAGCGAACTGTTGCCCACAGGGGCCAGCAACTTGCGCAGTTCGGAGTCAAAGGCCAGCATGTAGTCCACAATGTTCTGCGCGCCCCTGTCCACATCCAGCCTTTTGACCAGACGCGGATCCTGGGTGCATATGCCCGTGGGACATTTGCCGGTATTACAGGCATTGCAGCGGCCATGTTCATTGCCGACGCAACCCAGCAACTGAATGAGGATCTTGCCGATGATAACGCCGTTGGCGCCAAGGCAGATCATCTTGAAGGCATCCGCAGCCGCGTTGCCTGTCAGGCCAATGCCGCCGCCAGCCCACAGGGGAATCTGCCCCTGAAGACCCTGGGCAACGGCAGCCATGTAGCAGTCGCGCAGCTTGGAAACAATGGGATGCCCGGTATGCTCCAGCGAAACCTCGTTGGCAGCGCCTGTGCCGCCCTGAATGCCGTCGATGAAGAACCCGCCGCAGATCTTGTAGGGATCGCGCAGCAGGTTGTTGTAGACGGAAACAGACGTGGCCGATGCCGCGCACTTGATGGCCACCGGCACGCGGAAGCCAAAGGCCGCATTGAGCGAAAGGTGCATTTTCTGCACAGATTCTTCAATGGAATACAGGCCCTGATGGTTCGGCGGCGAATGCAGGGTCGCCTTGGGTACGCCGCGGATGGCCTGAATGTGCGGAGCCACCTTGGCTGCGGGCAAGAGACCGCCGTCGCCGGGTTTCGCACCCTGACCAATCTTGATGAGCACGCCCGCCGGGTCGGTCTTCATGCGGGGCATGGCCTTGATGATGCGGTTCCAGCCAAAGTGACCGGAGGCGATCTGCAAGATCATGTACTTGAGCTGGTCGGATTCCAGCAGCTTGATGGGCATGCCGCCCTCGCCCGAGCACATGCGCACGGGCATGCCGCAGTGTTCATTAAGATAGGCTGCGGCAAGGGCAATGGCTTCCCACGCGCGGGTGGAGAGCGCGCCGATGCTCATGTCGCTGAAGATGGCGGGGTAAATCCAGTGCACCGGGGGGGTGCGCTCGGTCAGCACAAGGCTGTCGCCGTCAACGCGCAGGGGCAGCTCCTTGGCAAGCATGACGCGGCCAAGGGGCGAGCGGATATCAAAGGTATGACGTTCGGAATCCAGCGCGGGGTCGGTCATCTGACTGATACGGCCCACAAAGATGGAATCGAGCGTGCGCGGCGGGTTCAGGTTGGTGCGCCCGCCCCGCTTGACGGGGCCGTGGTGGCGCGCCAGTACGGGGAACCGATTATCCTGGTTGCGCACGGGTTTGATGGCCGCGTTGGGGCAGATTTTTTCGCACATGCCGCAACCCACGCAGGCGTTGGGGATGCTGGCCTTCTGCATGATGACCGGGCGCGCGGAATGCTCCTGCGTGGGGTCGGGAAAGGCCTTGCGGGAAAGCGTGATGCTGCGGCGCATCATGCCCACTTCAATGGCGTTGAAAGTACACGCCGCCACGCACGAACCGCACATGGTGCACAAATCGGGGCGGTATTCTATCTTCCAGCGCAGGTCGTTAACACTTACGTCCTGAGTTCTTACTGATTCCATCGCTGCACCGCCAGATCGTTGTCAATAACCACCATTTCCCGTTCATTGGGATAGATGTCGTTGGAGATGTCGCGGTCGGGCATGATGGCGTTCAGACCGCAAACCTCGGAGGCGATGGCCACCATGTCCGAGTTTACGCCCACAACAACGGGCCGCAGCTTTTTGGAGTCGCAGCAGGTAATCATCTTGCCGTCAGGCAGAAGGCCGATGATGGTGTTGGGGCCGTTAATCTCCAGATGCGCAAGGGATTCGCGAATAAGATTCAGCACCTTGCGGTCAGCGCGCTGTTCAGCCTCCACAAAAGGCAGGGGCGTGATAACGTGCTTGTAATACTTGATGGGCCAACGCAGCTCATGCAAGACATAGTGCAAGGTGTACAGAAAGTTCTGCGAGTCGGATTCAAAACCCACATAACCCCTGTGCAGCGACTTCTGGAACTCTTTGTTCTTGGTGAAAAACGTGTTCTCGCCGTTGGCGCACACGGTGTAGCCCTGCAAAAAGAAGGGATGCGCGGCGTAACGCACGATGGCGTAGTTGGTGTTCTGGCGGCACTGGGTCACGATGTTGCGCGCGGTCAGGCGGCCATCGTCTTTCCATAGTCGAAAATATACAGCTATGTCGGCAGGATCACCGATTTCTTTAAGGGTCAGCACATCGGGCCAGAACGAATAGACAAAGCCATTCTTTTTCTCGGCCAACAAACCCCGCAGCTCAAGGCGCGTGTCCAGCAGCAGGTTTTCGCGATCTTCCTGACTACGGGAACGGTATTCCTCGGGGTAGTCATAGTTGCGGAAGACGTAACGGGGCATGGCCTCAATCTTGAGGCCGGGGCGTTTGTCCACTTCAGGCACCCACTGGGCAACCTGCACAAAACCCTTTTCTTCCATGTAATCGTTGACCAGTTGCACGCCCTCGGGGGTGCAGGCCAATGAAAGCAGGGGCTTGTCTTTGTAGTGGCTGAACACGCCCTCCAGGTCTTGCATAACCATAGCAAAACCGGAGTTGTCATGCCCTTCCTGCTGCGGCAGCATTAGATTGAGCGCCATTGAGGGGGGTACAGGCGTCTTGCTCTTGATGGAACCAATTCTGCACATAGCTGTTAACCTCGGGAAAATGCGTCACTTGAAGACCAGCCCGCAAAACTGGGCTACAGGGACACGAATGAACCCTCTCGTAGGGTGCAAAGTTGACTGACCTTTTGGTATAGTCTGAAGACATGACCAAAACGCACCACGAGTTGAAGCATGGGACTGTCAAAAGACAGCCTCTGCGCTCCAACCGGCGGATCCACACTGGCGGTTGCGTTCGGCCTCTGGCGCAGGGGGGAAATTGAGTTTGCTACAAACCTTTTCGATGGGCAAGAATAAATTGATGCCCTGCATCAAAAAAACACGCACAGTGTTTAAGTTTTGATACCACGTATAAAAACTGGTGTTTGTATGTGAAAAAACTCATAAAGTTCTGCAATTGTCTCACAATGTGTACTTTTTTTTGCAAATTTGCCATATTGCCATAACATAATATTGGCATTGTCCGATATTTTTCTTAGAATCAGTCCTAGCTGGCCAGAATTTATGCCCTTTCAAGAGGCTTTTGATAACGCATTTCATAAAATATGGTTATTTCCCCCCGCGAGGTATAAGATGAATGTGAGAATGTGGCTTGTTACCCTTTGCTGTGGGTTTGTCATAGGCATGGCAACCCTTTTTATCACCAGCACGCACTTGTCCACACTAGTTTTTACGGAAGTAACCATCCCCCAGCTTTCGTCTGCATTACAGTCAAAGTATGAGTACGGCCTGAAGAGCGTTGTTGATGTTGCCGCGCAAGACCTCGCCGACAGGCTCAAGGGCGTCGCCGACCCCAAGGAACAGTACGCGCTGATTGAAAAATATACCGACTTCCAACGGTTCTTTCCTAACGATGAAGGGTATCTGTTTACCTACAAAACTGATGGCACCCGCATAAATGTGCCCACCAACAAATCGCAGAACGGCAAAAATGTCATTGACCTCAAGGATAGCGATGGGGTTTATTTTATTAAGGAACTTATTGAAGCAGCCAAAAAAGGCGGCGCGTTCGTAGCGTATCGCTTTGACAAGCCGGGGGCGGGGATTCAGCCCAAACTGGCCTACACCCGCATGATACCCGGAACTGATGTTATCATCGGCACTGGCGTGTATATCGACAGCGTTGAGGCCGAGCGCACCCGTGTTGCCAACCTGGTTTCCGAGCGAAACGACCATTATGACAACCTGGAGCTGCTCATTTGCGGGGGCATCCTTGTTGTCATTCTTGGCTTAACATGGCTGATCACCCGCATCATCTGCCTGCCCCTGCGACAAATCACAGGAGAGGCCGAAAAGGTCGCCCAGGGGCAGGAGGCCGCCCTGCCCGCGCTCACAGCGTCCTGTCCGCTCGAAATACGGCGGCTTAACAGTTCGCTGGGGATGATGATCGAAAACTTGCACGGACGTATTCAGGAAGCCGCCGACAAGACGCGGCAGGCCGCCGAAGCTCTGGACCACGCCAAGGAGGCTCAGGCCGCTGCCGAAGAAGCCAAGCTGCGCGCGGAATCTGCCCGCAGGGAAGGCATGCTTGCCGCCGCCCATCAGCTCGAATCCATTGCCGAGGCGCTCTCCTCCGCTTCATCTGATCTCTCGCACCAGATCAAACGCTCTGATGAAGGTGCGGAAGAATCATCAAAGATGCTTTCTGGCGCAGCCACGGCCATGAATGAAATGAACGCCACGGTTCAGGATGTCGCCAGAAACGCCGGGCTGGCGTCTGGCGCATCGCTTGAAACCCGCGACAAGGCCCTTGCTGGCGCAAAGATCGTGCAAACCGCAGTGGAAAGCATCACCGAGGTGCAGACCCATTCGCTTTCGCTCAAGGAAGACATGAACCGCCTGAACGAGCACGCGCAGGCCATTAACCAGATTATGGGCGTTATTTCAGACATCGCCGACCAGACCAACCTGCTGGCGCTGAACGCGGCCATCGAGGCCGCCCGTGCTGGCGATGCCGGCAGGGGCTTTGCCGTTGTGGCGGACGAAGTGCGCAAGCTGGCGGAAAAGACCATGATTTCCACAAGCGATGTGGCCAAGGCCATTCAGGCCATTCAGGACAGCACCACCAAGAGCATGAAGGGCGTTGAAAACGCTGTGGGTTCCATCGGCGTTGCCACGGATCTGGCTGGACAGTCCGGCGCGGCCCTGCAGGGCATTGTGGAGGTTGTGACCGCCACGGCTGATCAGGTGAACGCCATTGCCGCCGCCAGTGAAGAACAGTCCGCAGCGAGCGAAGAAATCAACCGCAGCATTGTTGAGGTCAACGAGGTTTCACGCTTGACGGCAGAGGCCATGAATCAGGCTTCCACGGCCGTTGCCGACCTCACGGAGCAAGCCAAAAAGCTCGCCGCCCTTATTCAGGAGCTGAAGCGGGGCTAGGCTGCTCTCCCCCGTCATCCAGGTTCCCGGTTTGCGCTTGCACTGCGCTGACCGGGAACCTTTGTTTTGAGGGTGGAACTACCGTGCGACATGTACGCTCAATAAAGCGCGCAATGTCAAACGCTTCTTGCGTTTTTGCCCGCAACGCGCCACATTTGCAAAACGTTCCGCAACAGGCGGATGTTGCAGTACGCCTGTGCGAGGCAATCCCTGTTCAGGCTCGTGCCCCGGTGAAATGTCCCATTGTCCCTTTTCAGGAACATTCATGAAAAACCGCATTCTCATCCTGGTGGTGTTGCTCTTGTGTGCCTGTGCCCGTCCCGTATCCCGACATGAAACGTCGGCCGACACCCTTGCAGCCACGCAGTACGGCGAGGTGCAGGGTTTTGCGGCGGCTGGCGTCAAAACATGGCTTGGCATTCCATACGCCGCGCCGCCTGTTGGCGAACTGCGCTTTCGGCGCAACCAGCCGCCTACGCCCTGGCAGGGCGTTAAAAAGTGCGTAGCCTTTGGCAACAAACCCATACAGTACATGAACATGTTCGGGCTTGAGCGTTCGCGGGTTCCTGCCAGCGAGGATTGCCTTTACCTCAACGTATGGGCCCCCCTGACCGCCGCCAAAGATGCCAAGCTGCCTGTATTTGTATGGATATACGGCGGCGCGTATCACATGGGCGAAGGCAGTGATCCCATGTATGACGGCACGTCCTTTGCCAGAGACGGCGTGGTATTTGTCAATTTCAACTACCGCGTCGGGCCCTTGGGCTTTTATGATTTTTCCATGTACGACAAGCGGTTTGAATCCAACTGCGGCGTTTCGGATCAGATTGCCGCCCTGCGCTGGGTGCGCGACAACATAGCCGCATTTGGCGGCGACCCGAACAACGTGACCATAGCTGGCGAATCCGCAGGCGGCACGGGCGTGTACAACATGCTGGCATCGCCCGCCGCAAAGGGGCTGTTCCAGAAAGCCATTGCGGAAAGCGGCGTCACAGGAAATACCGAGTCGCGGCACATGGTCGAGATGAACAACGCCATCTTTTTTGAAAAGCTGGGCATAAATCCGCGCACAGACATGACCAAATTGCTGGATATGCCCGCGCAGGACATGCTTGCGGCGGCCACGTTCACGCTCAAGGAAGGCCCGCGCCGCCATCCCGGCATCTTCATGCCTGGCCCGGTCAAGGACGATCTGCTGCCCTGGCACCCGTGGGAGGCAATGGCGCAGGGCAATGCCCGCGATGTTAAGGTCATTCTTGGCACCAACCGCAATGAGGGTACGCTGTTTGCCCTGCTGGGCCTGCTGCCCAAAGACTGGCAACAGGTGGAAAAAATGCTGCGCGATAACGGCGCGGCTGCCAGTATCCCCGCGGTATCGGAGCTGTACGCCAGCGAAAAGTGCATGAAAAAGCTGACCACCCTCGCGGGCGACCGGGCATTTGTGGTGGATATGGTCAAGAGCGCCGATGCCCAGAGCGCCTTTAACAGCACCTACGTGTATCGCTTTGACTACGCCCCCCTGCTGCCGGAGCTGTTCCTTCTGGGAGCTGCGCATTCAACAGAGATTTCCACGGCGCTTGCCACCAACGATCACCCCTTCT
>JASGGT010000103.1:0-9296 GCA_047602655.1 Desulfovibrio sp.
CCCCAAACCCGGCCCCGCCTTGCCGCGCGCCGCGCAGGCGTTCCAAGCTCCGCCGGAGGGCGGAATCCAGTGCCCGAAGGGCAGCAAATAATCACAACTCCACGCCGGGAAGGCGGAATCGCACGCCGCGCAGGCGTGCCAAGCTCCGCCGGAGGGCGGAACCCCGCGCCCGCAGGGCGGCAAATACTCACAACACCACGCCGGGAAGGCGGAATCGCGCGCCGCGCAGGCGTCCCAAGCTCCGCCGGAGGGCGAAATCCAGTGCCCGAAGGGCGGTAAATGCTCACAAAACCACGCCACGCAGCAAAAATGTGCGCCGCGCTGGCACCCCAAAAAAGAGGCCAGCACTCACGCGCTGACCTCTTTTAATTGCAACGCACGAGGCGCTGGCAATGGCGATCTGTCCTAGGCCATGTGCTTGAGAGAATTGTTGTAAATGCGCGCCACGCGTTCACGGGTACCTTCCACTGGCGCAACGGAAATCAGCAGGCCCAGCGAAGGCGTTTGTTCCACCAGATCACAGAATTTGTCCACATCGGCGGCGGTCACGCCAATATCTTCAAGTTTTTGCGGCACGCCCACGCTGGCAAGCCACTGTTCCACAGCCTTGGCGGCTTGCGCGGCTTCCTCCGGCAGGCCTTTGAGGCCGGGGGCCAGGGGCGCAAGAATATGAGCCAGTACATCGGGCCGTGCGGGGTAGCATTCCAGAATGACCGCGGGCAGCAAAACAGCAAGGCCAAGGCCGTGCGACAGGTCGGGGCTGACGGCGCTCAGGGGATGTTCCAGCGCATGCGTGAAGTGCAGCAGACCGTTATCAAAAGCCACGCCAGCCTGCATGGCGGCATAGCACAGCTCGTAGCGGGCCTTGAGGTCGCCGGGGTCGGCGAGGGCGGCGGGCAGCCACTGGTGGACAAGCCGGATGGTCTCTGCCGCCAGCGAAATGGCAAAGGGGTTGGTGACTGTGGTGGTGGCGGCTTCCACCACATGGTTGACGGCGTCAATGGACACATAACGCGTCTGGTCGGGCGAAAGCCCGGTCATGAGCGCGGGGTCGTCAATGGCAAAGCGGGGATAGATGCAATCGTAAGCTATGGCGGGCTTGTAGTTCAGCTTTGTCACGGTTGCCACGGCAAAGCGGTTCACTTCGCTGCCGGTGCCGTGGGTGAGGTTGATGGCAATGATGGGCAGGGCCACTTGCGGCGTAAAGCGGTAGCAGTACAGATCATCGCCCGTCTTGCCGGGGTTTGCCAGCAGGATAGCGGCGCTCTTGCCGCAGTCGATGGGGCTGCCGCCGCCAATGGCCAACACCGCGCCCGCATTGACAGAGCGCCCCATGGCTGCGGCCTCGTCCACGCTGTCGGTGGTGGGGTTGGGGGTAACGCGGTTGTAGAGCGCCAGCTTGACGCCGTGCTTTTGGGCTGCGGCTTCAACCTTGTCCCAAGCGCCGGTGATTTTGTATGAACGCCCGCCGCAAACGCAGAGTATTGACGTGATGCCCTCGCTCTTAAGCTGGGCGAGGATATCGTCTATTTTGTCAATGGCTCCAACGCCCAGATAGGTTGTTGTCTTGACCCGAATTTCCCGCACATTCTTATAATCGGCTGCTTGATCCCACATATGATCCTCCAGTGTGCTATGGCACATATCCGCCGCGAGGGCGGGTTGATTGAAATTTTGTTATTTTTTTCACATGGGATGTTTATAAAAACTTTCAGGCAGATAGTAAAGCTCTTTGAGCGCACAAACATTTTTTCACACAATTATGACAAGCGGGAGAAACAGCGGAGGCATGCAGAATGCACGCTGCGTTGCGCGTACAGAACTTTGAGGGGAGGGCGCGTTCCGCTGCGTGCGGAGCCGTCATCATGGGTAATAGCATGCCGCCATATGCTGTGCGCTGAGGCAAAAAAAGGAGGCTCCCTTGCGGGAGCCTCCTTCAGTAAATCAGGGAACCTGTCTGGCAATGATTTTTAAAAAATTCATTGCCGCGAAATGCGGGCAGACAGGCTTTTGCCCGTCATAAGCGAGCATTTCGGGTCTTAATTGCTTAATGTCCGCGCAGCATCTTGACGGAGCAGAACTTGCCGCACATGGCGCAGACTTCTTCCGTTTTGTGGTCTTCGCGCCGCTTTTCAAGCATCTGCGGGTCAAGGGCGGCCTTGGACATGGCTTCCCAGTCCAGAGCCTTGCGGGCGGCGTTCATGGCAGCCTCGCGGGCAACGGCGGCAGGGCGGCCAAGGGCCACTTCGCCCACATGGGCGGCCACACGTGAGGCCATGACGCCAGCGCGCACGTCCGCCTCGTCAGGCAGGGTGAGGTGTTCGGCCGGGGTGAGGTAGCAGAGAAAGTCCACGCCAGCCTCAACGCCCATGGCGCCGCCGATGGCTCCGGCAATGTGGTCATAGCCGGGGGCGCTGTCGCAGCACAGGGGGCCGAGCACGTACAGGGGGGCATTGTTGGTCAGGCGCTTGATGCCCTGAATCTGGGTGCGCACCTGATTGAGCGGCACATGGCCGGGGCCTTCGATCATGCATTGCACGCCGCGTTCAAGCGCGTATTTGGCAAGCTGGCCCAGATTGATGACTTCTTCCCACTGGGCGGCATCGCCCGCGTCCACGCCCGCGCCGGGGCGCAGGCCGTCGCCCAGCGAAAGGGTGACGTTGTAGGGGCGGCAGATGTCCAGAAGGCGGTCGTAGTATTCCAGCAGCGGATTTTCGCGGTTATTCTCAAGCATCCAGCGGGCGAGCATGGAGCCGCCGCGCGAAACAATGCCCAGCACGCGGTTGTCCTTGACGGCCATTTCAGCGCCGCGTTTGGAAAGGCCGCAGTGCACGGTGATGAAGTCCACACCCTGCTCGGCCTGCTTGGCGATTTCGGCAAACAGGGCATCGGGCTGCATGGTGGCGATATCCAGCTCCGCGTCCAGAATCTGCTGGCCCACGGCATAGAGCGGCACGGTGCCAAGCGGCAGGGGGCAGGCCTTGAGCATGCCAAGGCGCAGGGCGTCAAGGTCGCCCGCGATGGAAAGATCCATCACGGTGTCGGCTCCGGCATCAAGGGCGGCCTTGATTTTGCGTTCTTCCGTAGCGGGGCAGTTGCACAGGGGCGAAGTGCCGATGTTGGCGTTCACCTTGATGCGCGAGGGCTGGCCCACAAGAATGGGCTTGAGGTTGGGGTGCGCGGGGTTGCCCAGCAGCACCATTGTGCCCGCCTCAATGGCTTCAACAATGGATTCGGGGGCGAGTTGTTCTTCCTCGGCCAAACTGGTGAGGTATTTGTCCAGCAGGCCGCTCAAAGCGGAATTCTGCGAACGAAAAGATGCAGACATGGTTGTGCCTCGCGGGTTGCGACGCAGGGCGCAAAAAAAGCCACAAGCAGCGGAACAGCGTCGTGGCCGCGGCTTCCCTACGGCAGTGCGAACTGCGTCAGGTTCATAGGGTCTGGGTTTATCCCACTCTCAGCCGCCAGACCTTGCGATCCGCGGCTCCCCTAGCACTGGTTAGATGAATACTCTGTATGCCATCCGGTGTAAAGTCCGCCTCGCCATGCCTTGCTTTTACCTGTCTCGGCTGGCATAGACTGGCTATGGCAAGAAAACGTTTTTTGAGTCCCTTCACCTGGCCGGTGTTGTCATTCCTTGCGGTTATCGTTGCGGGGTCAGTACTGCTCGGCCTGCCTGCGAGTTGGGCCAGGGGCCAGAGCATCAGCCCCATAGACGCCTGTTTTCTTGCAACCTCGGCTGTCTGCGTTACCGGGCTTTCGCCGCTGGATATAAGCGAGGTGCTCAGCCCTTTCGGCAAGGGTGTGCTGCTGTGCCTTATCCAGACCGGCGGGCTGGGGGTAATGACCTACACAAGCATCATCTTCTTGCTGTGGCGCAATAACGTGCCTTTCAACAGCCGCGAGGCCGTGAGTCAGGCCTTGTTGTGGGGAGATTTCAGCCTTGCCTCCTTTTTGCGGCAGGTGCTCGGGCTGGTTTTTGGCATCGAGGCTGTGGCCGCATTCCTGCTCTGGCTGCACGACCCGGTTTTTTTCTACCCGTTCAGCGCCGTGTTCCATGCTGTTTCGGCCTTCTGTAATGCTGGCTTTGCCCTGAGCACAACCAATCTGGCTCTTTTCCGGAATGACGTGGTCGTTAACGCCGTTATTGCGGCCAGTGTGGTGCTGGGCGGCATAGGTTTTGGCGTGTTGCGGGAATTTCTGGGCATCTGCACGGGGGGCCGCATGGGCGCGCCTGTGCGCCGCCTCAGCCGTTTCAGCCGGCTGGTGGTGAAAACAAGCCTCTGGATTATTGTTCTCGGATGGGTGGGCATGTTCGCCATCGAGTTCTGGCGGGGGAGCGTGCCAAGGACAGTAGATGGATGCGCCGACCTTGCCATCACCATGTTTTTTCAGTCGGTGGTGGCGCGAACCGCTGGTTTCAGTTCCATTGACCTCGCCACACTGGGCGATGCTACACTGCTGGTGTTGATAGCCCTGATGTTTATCGGCGGTGGCCCAGGGTCGTGCGCTGGCGGCATCAAGGTTGTGACCTTCCGCGTGCTTGCGGGCTACATTGCCGCGCAGTTCCGGGGCGACAGCCAGATCGTGCTGGAAGGGCGCGGCGTGTCGGCAGAGAACGTCAGCCGGGCGCTGACCCTGTTTTTTGCCTACTCCATGCTCGTGGGGATTTCTGTCTTTCTGCTTGCCATCACGGAAGGCGACATTATTGCCGGAGCAGGCACGCAGTCTGCGCCTTTTTTGCGCCTGCTGTTTGAAGAAGTGTCGGCGCTCGGCACCGTGGGGCTTTCCGTCAATCTGACACAGGATTTGAGTTCTGCGGGCAAGGGAATCATAATTTTCAGCATGTTTGCGGGCCGGGTGGGCATTTTAAGCCTGCTCATGGCGGTGCAGAGCCTGCGGTCAAAAAAGGCCTACAGCGTGGCAGAAGCCCAGCTTCCCATCGGGTAAGCGGGCTTGCCCGGTCGTGGCCTGACGGTCAGAGAGGTAATTATGGCGGAAAAGAAACTGGAAATCGGCGTTATCGGCCTTGGCAAGTTTGGTTTGCGCATGGCGTCCACCCTCGTGTCGCTGGGGCATACCGTGCTTGGCATTGATATGTCCGAGGCCAGGGTGCAAAGGGCGGAAGAAGCGCTGGATACCGTATACAAGGCCGATGCCACCAATATTGCCGTACTGCGGTCGCTGCATGTGCAGGATCTGGACTGGGTTGTGATCAGCGTTGGGGAAAGCGTGGAACAGTCGCTGAGCATCACCCTCAACGTGCAGGAGCTGAACGGCCCCAAGATATGGGTCAAAGCCTCCAACGAGGAACACAAAAAAATTTTGCAACGCCTGCATGTCACCCGCGCCATGGTGCCGGAAACCGAGGCTGCCGTCATGGCGGCCCATCAGTTGACGCACCCCGGCATGCTCGACCTTATCCCCAAGTACGGCGGCATTGCCATTCAGGAACTGCGCGTGGATGCGTGGGACGGGAAAACCCTCATTGAATTGAACCTGATACAGCAGTTCAATGTCATGGTCATGGGGATTCGCCCTGCGGGAAAAAACGCCTTTGTTTTTGTGCCGCCCGCCACAACCGTTCTGCACAAGGGCGACTCTCTTGTGGTGGCCGGAAAGGCAGATTCCATGCGCATGCTCAAGCCTTGACCCATGTCGGAACCAGGTCCCCAATTTGCCCCGGCCTGACCAGATTATGGATACGCATACAGCACGGCCTTCCCCAGAACTGGAGAAGGCCTTTTTTTATGTGCTATCCCTGACGGGCGGGGCGTGGTTTGCCCACATAGAAAATGAATGCGCCCAGCATGACAATGACAGCGCCGGACAGGGCGCTTTTTTCTGCGCCGGAAAAGGCGATGAGGCAGAACATGCAAGCGCCGAGCGATGCCGCAACCTTGAGCCATGCGGCCCGGTTGCGCAGGCCATACCGCTTGAGCAGCGCCAGAGCAGAGTAATAATAGGCAGGGAGCGTCAGCAGTACGGCCACGCTGGTAATGCTGTTGAACAGATCCTGAGTGTCGCCGGAGCGGCTGACAAGCATCATCAAAAGCAGCATGGCGCTCATCATGCAGGCTGAAAGAACAAGCCCAGCCACGGGCTGACCCTTGGCGTTTTTTCTGCCAAAAATGGGCGGCAGGGTGCCGTCCTGCGCGGCGCGGCAGCCAGCGTTGGAAACAAGCATTATCCATGATCCCAGTGAGGCCAGGCAGGCAAAGGCGGTCACTGCCGAAACCATGTCCGGCACCAGATGGGCCAGGGGCAGCCCTGCGCAGATATGGCCCATGGCCAGCGAAAAGGGCGCACCGGATTCCGCCATCTGTTTTGCGGGAAACATGCCCGATATGGCCGTGCAGGAAAGTATGTAGACAAATCCGGCCAGAGCCGTGCCAATGAGGGTGGAAAGCGGAATGTTGCGCTTGGGGTTTTCTACTACCGCAGTATTCACCGAGGCGCTTTCAATCCCTATGAAGCTCCAGATGCAAAGCACAACGGCGCTCATGACGGAACTGCCCGCAGGTTTGCCCCCGGCAAGCCAGTTGGCGGAAAACACCGCAGGGTCAAAATACAGCCAGCCCACAGTGCCCGTAATAAATACGGGGATCAGCAGCAGAACGACCCCGATGGAAACAAGCCTGCCTATCCAGGCCGCGCCCAGAATGTTCACGCCTGTGAATATCCAGATAAGGGCCAGCGATGCGAAGCCTGCCCACAAGGGATGCTCCAGCGCGGGAAAGAATACCGAAAGATAATCCACGCCGGTTATGGCCACGGCCAGATTGCCTATCCAGTTGGCGTGGTAATAGAGCAGGCCCGTCTGATAGCCCAGCTCCGGCCCGATCTCGTTGGCATAGGCAAGGGGGCCGCCCTCCTGCGGGTCTTCCATGCCTAGCCGGGCAAATACGTAGGCCAGGCCCATGGCTCCCAGAATGGCCACAAGCCAGCCAATTACAGATATGCTGCCGATGCCCGCAAGGTTTGCGGGCAAAAGTGCAATGCCAGACCCCATCATATTGCCCGCCACCACAGTGATGCAGGCGAAAAGGCCAAGTTTTTTCGTGCCGGGCGTGGTCATGGCTGCCGTCCTTTTGCTGCGGTTAAAAACCGTTCCCCGGCGTTTCGGGGCAAAAATCAGCTGGCGTGGCTACTTTTTTACGCACAACACGCTGAAGTATTTTTTGCCGTCGCGCTCTATGCGTTCTACGCCGTGGATGTCGCTTTCATAACCGGGAAAGGCATTTTCAAAGTTCTGGCGCGCCTCAAGATAGGCAAATATGGGTTCCGCAGCTTCGTTCATGATTTCGCCGCCCATCATGACGGGAATGCCTGGCGGGTAGGGCACAATCATGACAGCCGGAACGCGCCCGCGCAGGTCGGCCAGTTCCACATATTCCACATTGTGGCGCACCACTTCATGGTAGGCCTCCGCAGGCCGCATGACCTGATCGGGTATGCCCTGAAAGGCGGCCTGCATCTTGTCCAGCAGCTTGTGCTCGCGGAAGTGCCTGTGGATGGCGTTGCTGTGATCTCTGAGGCCAACGCCCTTGTATGTCTCAGGAAAGGCGGCGTAGAGATCAGGCAGGGCAACGCTCAGCGGGGCATTGGCGTCATAGAGCTGTTTGAATTTGAGCAGGCCCGAGATGAGCGCCCCTTCCTTGGCCTTGGTGGTGCCGATGGAGTTGAGCAGCAAAAAGGAATAATAGTCGGTTTTTTCGCACACCACGCGGTGCCGGATCAGGTAGTTGGTGACAATGGCAGCAGGAATGCCCGTATCCGCCATTGTGCCGTCTTCCGCAAGGCCGGGCGTGATGAAGGTCAGCTTGATGGGGTCAAGCATGACGTAATCTGGCTCAATATCGTCAAAGCCGTGCCAGTTGTTGGCGCTGTCCAGCACCCAGGGGAGCTGGCTTTCTGCCAGATACTCGGCAGGCACTTCCAGAAAGTCATGCATGCCCTTCTGGTAAGGAACCCTTCTGGGCTGCCACATGCTGAAAAACCACTCGCCCCTGGCGGTCATTTCCCGCTCCATGAGGGTGATCTTGCGGCGGATGCGAACGGCCTCGGCAATGGTGTCGTGCAGCAGCACCTCGCCATCGTCGTCCATCATCTTGGTGGCTACATCAAGAGAGGCAATCATGTTGTACTGCGGCGATGTGGAGCCGTGCATCATATAGGATTCATTGAGTTCATCGCGGTTGATCCGTACATGCGTGCCGTGCTTTACGTGCAGCATGGAGGCCTGCGAAAAGGCCGTGAGCAGCTTGTGGGTGGATTGCGAACAGAAAATGGGAGGATGATCGGACACATTGTCGGCATCCGTCATGCCGTAGTGGTTTTCATACATGGGGCTGAAACGGGCATAGGCGTACCATGCCTCGTCAAAGTGCAGGTTGTCCACGCTCTTGCGGAGCTGTTTCTTGATGTTGGTTACGTTGTAGCACAGTCCGTCATAGGTGGAATTGGTGAGGGCGGACATCTTGACCCGGCTGCTTTTCAGCGCGTCAGGAATGAGTTTGTTAGCGGCGATTTTTTTGTGGATGCTTTTTTCTGAAAATTCTGAAAGTCTGCACGGCCCGATGATGCCGCGCCGGTTGCGCCGTGGCGTCATATACACGGGGTAGGCCTCGGTAATGACCATGGCGTAGTTGAGCGATTTGTGGCAGTTGCGGTCAACAAAGGCTATGTCGTCCCGCAGCACCTGACTGCGCCAGATGATCTGGTTGACGTTGGAGGTGCCGTTGAGCACATAAAAAGTTATGTCCGCCCCAAAGACTCTGGCGGAATTTTCTTCCGCATCGCCCACCGGGCCGTTGTGGTCAAGCAGGGAGCCAAGCTCGGGCACAGAAATGGAAAGGTCGGCGCGAAAGACGTTTTCGCCAAAAAACTTGTGCATGGCCACGCCTGCGGGGCTTTTGAGAAAGCCCTCCCCCCCCATGTGGCCGGGCGTGTGCCATGCGTATTTGTATTCATTGGCGTAGCGGGCCATGCCGCCAAAAAAGGCAGGATACACCGTTTGCAAGTAATCGCTGACCAGCACTTCGATGCGTCCGGCCAGAAAATCCACGGTATCCGTAATCTTCCAGATGCAGTCGTCCACCCTGGAAAGAACATCCGTGGGCAGATTTTCCAGCTCGGAATGGTCAGTGAGCAGTACAACCGGGATGGTTTTGTTGCGCTGGCGGATGCCTTCAAGCAGTTCCGCTGCCGTTGCCTGCTCGCCCGAGTCTTCGCACTGAATATCCCAGTCTATTATGACTGTTCCAAGGTCTGCGCGAGATGCAAAGATATTTAGT
>JASGGT010000104.1:0-9079 GCA_047602655.1 Desulfovibrio sp.
CTCTCCGCCGCGCCGGTTCTGGAACAGACCGTTCCCGGCACCCCGCACATGTTCAATTCTGACGAAATGCGTCAGGCGCTTGCCCAGGTGGAGCAGGAAGCCATGCAGCACAGTCAGGATCTTGTGCAGGTGCATAGCGGCCTGAACGAACAGCGTGTGGCGCGTTTGCTGGGCCTGCTGGACTAGACCGGGGCTGCCCTCGCCCCACTGGAGCAATTTCTAACGAAAATTGCTCACCTCTGTTTTTCGCCTGATGGCAGATTGCACAAACAAAAGCCGTTCCCGCCTTTTTTCGGCAAGGAACGGCTTTTGCTGTTGGTCAAAATCCGTTTTGGCGTGCGTTGTACAGTCTATCCTTGAATAAGCCCCCGCACGTTTCCCAACAGCAGGCAACAAAGAGCCGACATCTCACGGTAAAACACCGTATTGGCGCACTCCGAAGCCTTTTTCAGACAATCTCCGGCCCAGGCCAGAACGTGCCCGTCCATAAAAGCCGCCAATGCCGCCTCCGGGGATTGCCCCTGGCTTGAGGCAAGTGCCCCGCCCATGTTCTGCACAAGAAAAAGAATGAAGGCCAGTTCCAGCCCCAGATGATCCTCAGGCTCGTGCCCGTCACGTTCTGCGGCTATGCCCCACTCCCTGTAGCAGTCGCGCACTTCCTGCGTTTTGCGGCCAAAAAGCAGACGATCCTTTTCCCGCCACACGGATTCCCAGGGCGCGGCGGCAGGTTGTGGGCCTGAAAACAGGGCCAGGTGATCCATGTGCAGATCCAGATACAGCGCGCGGCAGGAATCCTGCACCGCCTCTGCCGGATAGGCTGCCGCAAGGGCGGCGGTGCGGCCCTCCGTATCAAGAGCCCCGCTCCACAGCGTTTCAGCCAGTTTCGAAGGCCTGAAACAGGCCCAAGCGCCAAAGCCTTGCAAAAGCCCGCCGCCAATGACGCCGCGCAGCAGGTTTTCATCTGGCGAATTCTGGAAAATGCGGCTGCAAAACTGCAAGGCCACAACGTATTGCGTCAACTGTTTCTGTTCCATATGTAATAGAGCGGGGGGCCAGATGGCCCCCGTAGAGTTTGCCGTGCCTACATGCCCAGGCGTGAATACGAAAGATAGAACACAAGCCGCCCGAACACTTCACCCAGAACAATCAGGAGAAATGCGGGAACCGTCAGCACTGGACGAAAGCCTTTGCCCTGCATGCCACGGGCCGCAGCCAGGGCCAGCAGCACAACGCCAAGACCAGATGCCAGAGCGTGCAAGCCGTGCGACCAGGCAATGCATGCCTGAGGCAGCAGACGGGAACCGGGGTTCACGAGTGCAGACTGCTCGGGCATGGCCAGCGGCAGGCTCACGGCCATAAGCACAAGGCCCAGCACCGCCCACACAAGGCAGGGGCCCAGTGCGCGCACGGGTGCGCCTTCCTTGCGCAGGCTCAGCACCACACCATGCCAGGATCCGCCAAGCAGACACATGGAAGCCAGAAAGGCCGTAAAAACGCCCCAGTTACGCCAGCCGGGCATTGTGGCCTGATTGTAAACGCAGCTCATGACGAACAGCAGGGCAATGCCGCACAGACCCGCCACGATCATGGCCTTTTTCTCGCCATCGGCCGCCTGCTTTTTACGCCCGACCACCACCAGCCACAGCAGGGCAAGCCCCATAAGCCCGATCATGAGGATTTCGCGGCTGAGCCACGACTGCGTTACGTGCAGCAGGGTAAAGGGCGCATGCAGGGGTGTGCCCAGATGCACAAAACTGATGACCACGGCCACGGCAAACAGCAGTAGCGCTGTCACATTCTGCCGCCGCACGCCTTCGCGCAGCGCGCGGTCGGCCTCATTGCCAAGCACGCACTTGCCCACCAGCACCATGCCTACGGTCATCTGCACCAGCAGGGTAAAGAATACCAGCGGAAATTCCTGAAGATACTCCATGCTACATCTCCTCCGGATTACGGATGCTGCCCATGTTGCTGCCCACTGGCTGCGCATTGTGGGGCGGCGTAATCACAAGACAGGGGGAGGTCACGCTCTGCTCCGGCAGCGGAGCCACGTGCACGGCATCGCCGAACTGCTTTTTCAGATCTTCATATTCGCCAAAATGGATGGCCCGCATGGGGCAGGCTTCCACGCACAGGGGTTTGAGCCCGGCTGCCAGCCTGTCCTTGCAGAAATCGCACTTGGTCATTCTGCCCGACTGTTTGTTGTACTGGGGGGCGGAATAGGGGCAGTTCCACTCGCAATAGCGGCAACCCACGCACTTGTTGGGGTCCACGCTCACAATGCCCTGCTCGTCCTTGTGCATGGCTGTGGTGGGGCAAACCTTCACGCACACGGGGTTCTGACAATGGTTGCAACTGACGGACGTATAGTAGGAAAACACGTTCTGGTCATACGTGCCGTTGGCGCGGCGCACCCATTTGCCGCCCGTGTACTCCGCCACGCGCCGCCACATGACGCCCTGGGGCAGATCGTGGCCGTCTATGCAGGCCACCATGCATGTTTTGCAGCCCGTACAGGCAGTCATATCTATATAAAAAGCCGGCTGTTTCACAATAAATCTCCTCAATGCAGACAGTTCCGCGCAACAGGCTAGATTTTAACCACATCCACAAGATTGGTGTGCTGCGGATTGCCCTTGGCCAAGGGGGTCATGTGCGTTTTTGTCAGGGTGTTGATGCACCCGCCCTGATCCACGCCGTTTTTGTCCGGGGTGTACCATGCGCCCTGCGGCAGGCTGAGCACACCGGGCATGATGCGCGGCGTCACCTTGACCCGCACGACCACAGCGCCGCGGTCGTTGAAAACCTTGACCGTGTCATCGTGCCTGATGCCGCGCTGCGCAGCATCGACCTCGTTCATCCAGAGTTGCTGCGGGGCAACCTGCTCAAGCCAGGGGATGTTGGCATAGCTTGAATGCGCGCGCCCCTTGTAGTGATGGCCGATAAGCTGGAAGGGATGTTTTTTCATTCCCTCGTAATCGCACGGGCCTTCCCATGTTTTTTCATACACGGGCAAGGCGTAAATGGCGTCGCCCTCGGGTAGTTCCCAGGTCTGGTTCAGATCCCACAGACGCTTGGAGAATATTTCAATCTTGCCCGAAGGCGTCTTGAGCGGATTGGCAGCCGGATCGTCACGAAAAGCCTTGTAGGCAACCTTTTGCGGCATGGGGAACCACTTGAACAGGCCGATCTTTGAAGCTTCGTCAAAGGATTCCGGCAATTCAGGCTTTTTGGCGCGGGCCTGGGCGTACAGGTGCTTCACCCAGTCAAGCTGGCTGCGGCCCTCGGTATATTTTGCCGCCAGATCGGCCTGCCCCAGAAGTTTGCCGATTTTTTCGCTCAAAGCGGCGCAGATATCATACTGCGAGCGGGTCTCAAACAGGGGTTCAATGGCCTTGCGGGCAATAAGCAGGGAAGTCTGATCCACCTGATAGCCCTGCTGGATGATGTCGTCCTGTTCCAGCGGCGTCACGGAAGGCAGCAGGATATCCGCAAATTTTGCCGAAGCCGTCATGCGGTTTTCCACCACCACAATGCACTCGCACTTGCTTTCATCTTCAAGAATCCTGCGGGTGCCATTGATGTCTGAATGCTGGTTGATGAGGGCATTGCCAGAGCTGTTCCACAAAAACTTGATGCCGTGATCCAGCTTTTCCTTGTTGCGCAGGCCCATCTTTTTGGCAGTCACCTGAGTGTAGTCGTCAATGGCGTTGATCCAGGTGTAGAAAGAAATGCGCGTCTTGATTGGATTGGTGCCTTCGGGCATGCGCGGAAAACCAATCTGGCTCACGCTTTCCGCACTGCCGGAACCGCCCCCGGCAATGCCCACGTTGCCGGTAAGGATGGCAAGCATGGCAATGGAGCGGGACATGGTGTCGCCGTTGGCGTGACGTTGCGGCCCCCAGCCCTGAATGACGCAGCAGGGTTTGGTGGAGCCGATCTCGCGGGCAAGGCGGATGATTTTTTCCGCCGGATACCCGGTGATGGTTTCCGCCCACTGCGGCGTTTTCGCCGTTTTGTCCGGGCCTTCGCCCATGATGTATGCACGGTAGCTGTTGCCTGCGGGCACGCCCTCGGGCATGTGCTCCTCGTCAAAACCAAGGCAGTGCGTGTCCACAAACTGCTGGTCAACCAGCCCCTCGTTCATGAGCACGTGGGCAATGGCCGCGATAAGCGCACCGTCAGAACCGGGGCGGATGGGCACCCACTCGTCCCCCAGTTTGGCCATGGAGTCCGAATACCGGGGATCAACCATGATTATCCGCGCATTGCCCTTTTTTCTGGCTTCAAACAGCTCATAAGAAAGGCCGCCGCCGCTCTGGCGCGTCTCAAGAATGTTGCAGCCAAACATGACGATGAGCTTTGAGTTCGCCATGTCGTTGATGGTATTGCCTTCATTGTTTCCGTAAAGATACGGAATTGCAGCAGCAATTTGGGCTGTACTGTAGGTGCCGTATTCGTCCAGATGCCCGCCAATCATATTGGCGAGTCTGAAAAACTCGTTGCGGCGCGTCATGCCGCTGGACGTTGTGCCCGAGCCGTACATGCGGTGGATGGATTCCGGCCCGTAGGTATTGAGCACGCGCACCCATTCCTTGGCTACCGTGTCCAGAGCTTCGTCCCATGAAATGCGCTCGAACTTTCCCTCGCCGCGTTTGGCGCCGGGTACGCGCCGCATGGGGTACTTAATGCGGTCGGGCGAATAGGTGTACTTGCGCATGGAACGCCCGCGCAGGCAGGCACGGATGGCCCTGTTGTTGGGGCCGTCATCGGAATTGTCGGATTCAACGCGCGTAACGCGGCCATCTTTGACAAAGGCGCGCAGCGTACACTGCGAGCCGCAGTTTACCACACAGCCGGAATAGAAGCACTGCTCGCCCGCGCCGTACGGCGGCTGGGTGGCTGCACGGGCCAGACCAAGGGGCAAACCACCGCCCAATGGCAAAAGGGATGCGCCGCCAAGCGCGGTACACCACTTGAGAACCTCGCGCCGGGTCACTTCCTTGTGCGCGAGCAAAGGCGGGGTGGAGTCGGAATATTTTTTCATCACAATCCTCATTCTGTGCCGCAGAAGCGGCAAGGTAACCTTTCCCCTCCCGGACAGGAGGGGGAAATCAGAGTAGGGGCAAACCCGAGAGCAGGTGAAGGCAGGGCTGAATCAAAAGGACATAGGCCACGTATTGGCACTCAGGAGTATCGGGCAAAATCCACGGTGTGGGCGATGGTTCCTGGCGGGCGCTCCGGCTTACGGAGCACCTTAAAAGTGGGGATCTGCTGTTCTTTGAACGTTATTCAGGCTATTGCGCGGCCAAAAACCGCAATATTCACGCTCATTGCCACAATCGATACTGTTACACTCCCTTTTGCAGGAAGGCAACACCGCAAGAATCAGCTTCAACTTCGGCGTGTTGGATGATTTTTAGCATCACGGGAAGCTGCTGAATCAGCACGTCCAGCCATATATAAGCAGTTTATGATCGATGCTTTTGGTTGGCGCATGATTTACCCGGCACAGGGTTGCCGCGCAGCAATGACAGGCAGCAGGCAAAAAAAATACCGGGCTGGAACAGCTTGATTCCAGCCCGGCGACAGAGACGACTTGCGGCCTTAGAATTCCAGGCACAACCCCACCGGGCAGTGGTCTGAGCCAAAGACGTCCGTTTCAATCCAGGCATCGCGCACAGCAGGCACAAGCTCCTGCGATACAAAGAAATAGTCGATACGCCAGCCCACGTTCTTTTCCCGCGCGCGGCTCTTGTACGACCACCAGGAATAGCTGTCCGCCTTGTCGCCATGCACATGGCGGAAGGTGTCCACATAGCCCATAGCCGTAAAGCGATCCAGAAAGGCGCGCTCTTCGGGCAAAAAGCCCGTGTATTTTTCGTTCTGCTTTGGACGCGCAAGGTCAATGGGCCTGTGCGCTATATTAAAATCCCCGCAAACCACAATGGGCTTGCTTTTGCGGCACTCTTCCGCATAGGCGAGAAAGGCGTCGAAAAAGCCCATTTTGTACGGCACACGCTTGAAGCGCCCCGTGGGCTTGCCGTTGTCGTCCAGTTCTTCCGCCCCGCCGTTAGGGAAATAGCCATTGAAAAAATGGAACTGCGGATATTCCAGATGCAGCAGACGGCCCTCGCCCTGAAATTCCGGCTGGGGCAGCTCCACGCTCACATTCAGCGAAGGAACCTTGCTGAACACCGCCACGCCCGAATAGCCCTTTTTTACCGTGCTCCACGACCAGTGAGATTCCCAGCCGTCAGGATCGCGCACGTCTTCGCTCAACTGGTCGGGGTGGGCCTTGGTTTCCTGCAAGGCCACAACCTGAGCTTCTGTGCGCGAAAACCATTCCCATTCGGGCTTGCCCGCCACGGCGCGCAGACCATTGACATTCCATGAAACAAGCTTGAGCTGCATACATCCTCCTGCCGCAGCATAGCCTTGCCTTGTTTTGCGGGCAAGGGCCTCCGGGCGGGATTTGTCCGCAACGCATTGCCAGAACGGGCTTTTTGCGGTATCAAGAATGTGGGCGTATATACGCCGCCAAACCCTTTTCGGGACATTTTTCAAGGAGTCGCTTATGGATATTTTGCCAATTCGTCGCGCTATTCTGAGCGTTACGGACAAAAGCGGCCTTGTGGAGTTTGCCACGTTTCTTACATCGCGGGGGGTGGAGCTTATCTCCACCGGCGGCACCCAGAAGGCCCTTGAGGCAGCCGGGCTGTCCGTTACCGCAGTAAGCACCGTCACAGGATTCCCCGAGATTCTGGGTGGCCGGGTCAAAACCCTGCACCCCAAGATTCATGCGGGCATTCTGGCCAACAAGGACGAACCGCAGCACATGCAGACCCTGTCAGAAAAAGGCATCCGCCCCTTTGATCTTGTCTGCGTCAACCTTTACGACTTTGCGGGCGCGGTGGAACGCCACCTCTCCCTTGAGCAGGCCGTGGAGGAAATTGACATCGGCGGCCCCTGCATGCTGCGCGCCGCGGCCAAGAACTTCCACAGCATCCTGGTGCTGCCCTCGCCGCAGTGGTACACCGCCGCCATGGAAGAAATGGAAAAAGATACCACCGTGGGCCTTGAGTTCCGGCAGGTTATGGCATCGCGCGCTTTTGAGGCCACCTCGCGCTACGATGCCCTGATCACCTCGTATCTGCGTCCCTAGGCTTGCACACAGCCCACGCACCGCACTTGTTCACGCACCCGCAGCCCTGCCCCTTTTGAGGTACAGTGGTTGCGGGTGCGGTTTAACATTTTTTCGCCCAGGAGCTTCCCATCCCAAAGCCAGAAGGTAACGTGCAGGGGCTCAAGCCGAGCCAGCTTGCAGCACTCACCCGCCTGTTCAACCGCCGTTTCCCGGCGGAGGAAGTCTACACCGTTGACCAGGCGCGGGAACTCTCCCTGCTTTCACGCGCCATGGGGCGGCAACTGGGCCTGCTCATTGACCGCAAGGGCCGGGTGCAGATGGTTATTGTGGGCGAGGCGGGCAGCATCATGATTCCCGAACTACCACGCGGACGCAGCGGGCAGGAACGCCTGCGCGGTCTGCGCCTGCTGCACACCCACCTTTCCCCCGGCGGCATCAGTCAGGAAGACCTGATGGATATGCTCTTTCTGCGGCTGGATGCCGTGGTGGCGCTCACCGTGAACCCGGTTGGCGAACCCGTGCAATGGCAGGCGGCTCATCTTTTGCCCAACCCTTCGGGCGGCCAGCCCTATCACCTTGATACGCCCCAGCCGTGGGACCGCACGGAATCGCAGTTTGTCGCCACCGCCGAAGCGCTGGAAGAAGAACTGGCCCGCAAGGCCGAGGACGCCCGCGAAGCGGACGACACCCCCCGCGCCATGCTGGTTTCTGTAGGTACGCAGCCGCGCATCATTCAGGAACGCAACCTGGACGAGCTGGCGGAACTGGCCCGCACCGCAGGCCTGACCGTTGCCGGGCGTATGGTGCAACGCGTGGCGCAGATCAACCCCCGCCTCATCATGGGCAAGGGCAAGGTGGCAGAGCTTGAAGTGCTGGCCCTGCAAGGCCGCGCTGGCATGATGGTTTTTGACGGCGAGCTTTCGCCCGCTCAGCTGCACAATCTGGCAGACATCACCGAGCGCAAGGTCATTGACCGCACCCAGCTTATTCTGGATATTTTTGCCCAGCATGCGGTGAGCCGCGCGGGCAAGCTACAGGTGGAACTGGCCCAGCTGCGCTATACCCAGCCGCGCCTTGTGGGCAGAAACCGCGCCATGGACCGCCTCATGGGCGGCATCGGCGGACGCGGCCCCGGCGAAACCAAGCTGGAGACCGACCGCCGCAAAATCCGTGAGCGCATGGCCCGCATCCGCAAAGAGCTTGACCAGTTGCGGCGGCAGCGCTCGTTTACCCGCGCCCGGCGCTCACGTCAGGGCATCCCGCTTGCGGCGCTTGTGGGCTACACCAATGCGGGCAAGTCCACCCTGCTCAACACGTTGACCCGTTCGGAAGTGCTGGCCGAAAACAAACTCTTCGCCACGCTTGACCCCACCACCAGGCGACTGCGCTTCCCTGCGGAAAAAGAAATCATCATGGCCGACACCGTGGGCTTTATCCGCAATCTGCCCAAGGAACTCATGGACGCCTTTCGCGCGACCCTTGAGGAGCTGGAAGCCGCCGATCTTTTGCTGCATGTTGCCGATGCCTCACATCCTGACCTTTTACAGCAGATAAGCGCTGTGGAAACCATCCTTGCCGAAATGGAACTGGATCGCATGCCGAGGTTGATGATTCTGAACAAGTGGGATCAGCTGGAAGCCCCGGCCCGCGCTGAACTGGCGGATGCCTTCCCCCATGCGTTGACGATTTCCGCCAAGAACGGCGAAGGCTGTAAGGCTTTGCTGGAGGAGCTGGAGCTTTTATTGCTGCGACATCCTGCGAGCATGATCGCGACGGATGCGCCGACAGTATTGAATTAGGGAGAGATGCCTGCGCGGCGGCGATTGATTATTTTTACTGCCCTACGGGCACTGAATTCCGCCCTCCGGCGGAGTTTTGGACGCCTGTGCGGCGCGCAGCAAGGCGGGGCCGGTTATGGGGCTACGCCCCCTT
>JASGGT010000105.1:0-8816 GCA_047602655.1 Desulfovibrio sp.
CTTGCCAACGTACAGCCCCGCAGAAAACCACTGCCGGAGCAGCGGCCATTCCACGGGGCTGGCAGATAGGGGGCTACTTCAGCCGTAGCGTCCAATCGGTCATGGCCTGCATGAGGGCCGTTGCCTGACTCGCAAGGCCTTCATCCTGCACATCGCCGTTATCGGCAAAGGCAGGCGTAAAAGCGTTGGAAAAAAGCTCAGGCTTGTTCAGCACGTGCAGGTTCAGATACACGCATACCTGGCGCAGATGGTACTGCGCCCGCGATGTGCCCATGCCGCCGCCAGCGCCCACAAGGCAGGCGGTTTTGCCGGTCAGGGGTGCGAGGTCAGGTTCGCGGGAGAGCCAGTCAAGCGCGTTTTTCAGCGCAGGAGCAAGTGAATAGTTGTATTCTGGGCAGGCCAGAACCAGCCCGTCCGCCGCGCTCACCTGATCAATGAGGCGCTGCACCGCAGCGGGTTTCTCAATATCCGCATTGTAAAACGGCAAAGCGGAAATATCTGCAATTTCAAGGTTTACACCCTGTGGAAGATGCGCTGCGCAGCACCGCAAAAGCCCGGTGTTGCGCGAAGCCTTGCGCAGACTGCCCGATATGCCGACAAAGGTAATGTTGCCCATAACTACTCCTTAAGGGTTGCATAGACTCGAGTAGTTTACTGCGTTTTTAGGCAAAAGCCCATATGCCAGTACCGCTGAAATCCCGCACGGTGGATTTTCATCAGGCTTTGGCTTTGTCCCTGGTTCTGCTCTCAAATTTGTCTTTGTACACAACCACGCGCTCGTGCGTGCCCTCGCCTATCAGCCCGGTTTCGTCATGGGCAGCCACCTTGAAACTCAGCCCCTTGCCATTGGGGGAAACTGCGGTCAGCTCTGCGGTAAAGCGCACCTTCATCCCTAGCGGCGTTGCGGCCACATGGCTGACGCTGATGCCGGTTCCTACGGTTGTCTGCCCGTCTTCCAGGTTTGGCTGCACCACATCTACCGCGGTGCCTTCCATCCAGGCCACCATCATGGCCGTGGAAAACACGCTGACCTTGCCGCTGCCCACCGTGCTTGCCAGCATGGCCTCGGTAACAGTGGTTTCTGCCGTGCCGATCAGGCCGGGCGTAATCGTATTGCTCATGTATGCCTCGCTGGCTTGTTGGGTTGATGGCATGCAGAAAAGCACGCCGCACGCCACTCGGATACTTCCGTATGCCAGAGTAAAAGACTTGCCCCGCTCTTTCAACGATTGTCAACCATGAAAGACGGCGTGCTGCGACGGGCGACAGCAGAATGAATTGCAAGGTTGCAGAAAATGAAAAAGCCCTCGCAAAGAGGGCCGTTTCATGTGGAGGTTGCTGCCGCCAACGCGTACGCGGTGACTGCGGCTATATGGAAAAATCAGGCATTGGCTGCCTTAAGCATTTCTTCAACCATGGAGAGCGAAGGGGTAGCGCAAATCAAGGCCGCACAGGCCGCGAACTGCCAGCATGAGCATGTCAAACTGGAGGGCCATTTCGGTCAGCCGTTATGGATCACGCACACATCACCGCGCATGAACAGCTTGTAAGCGTGACGGCTGCGCTCCTGACCGCTGGAACGAACAATGTAATAGATCTGTTCATTGTTTCGGTCACATACAGCTTTTGGCGGGTAAGTGTGCCCAGCGATTCGTCATCCAGGAACATTCCGAAAAAAGACGACCGCAAAAAGCAAAGTCGCAGCCGTTGTCCTGTTTCAGGCAAATGTCTTCCATGGTTTTCTGCACGTCCATTCATTCCCTCCGCAGGCTCAGACCATCAAGCAATGGCCACAAAAATCCCCAGTTAACGTTGGGGAAAACTAGCACCGCACCAGAAGCATTGTCAATAAAGCGCAGCAAGTGAACAACAAAATCGCATGCACAAAGTGCAATCAAAATTTATAACACACCAATATATTTATTTAAAAAAGATATGTTTTCTTTTGCGGTTTACCCTAAAGAAAATGGAAAGCCGTACTTGCCATGAATCAAACCGAAAGGGGAAGTCAGGGGGACTCGCGGGATGTTTTTCTGTCCGGAGCGCTTGTTGTTTGCAACACGCATTGCGGTTGCGACTCTCTGCCGGGTCTGGCCATCGGATGTTCAGCGTGCGCGCCGCTGCCGAATAAAGCGCGCATAGGCACGCGCCACCGGCGATGTTGGATCCATTGCCTCCAGATACACGCCATCAGCGCACAGAGGCTCTGGGGCTCGCAACCGGGGCGTTGGCTTACCCTCAGTGGCCGTTTTCCGCTTTGCGGCCTTGTCCAGCCCAGCCTTGCCCATGAGCAGGCTGACCTTTATGGCGCTGAAAAAGGGCTGTTCCATAAAGGCATTGACCCGCTCCAGCATTTCGCCCGCCATGAGGTGCAGTTCCTGCGCCAGCATGGCATCCTCTGCCCCGATGAGCAGAATATCCCTATGATGCCCCATGGGCCGCGCCAAAGGCGCAAGATCTGGCCCCATGACCATGCCCCAGTTGAGCCAGAGCTGTTGCAAACGCGCCCGCGTTTCACCCTGGCCGGGGGCTGCGCCGAGACCCGCCATCACGGAGGCCATAACCTCCATGGCGTGCACAGGCTGGGAATCTTTCTGTCGCTTGCGGAATACGGCCATTATCGAACCTCAATAACAGGCAGCGATCCTGATTCTGGGTGGAATTCGGGTGCTGCCGGGCGCAGGCTTCTGGCTGGCCCGTTGTGAACATATTGACTATATGCTGATATATTGATACTTACATCAATCAAATTTGATTTACTGAAACTGGACAGATAATGGCACTTTTATTTTTCAAAGCGCTGTCGGACGAAACCCGCCTGCGGCTGGTTCATATTCTGCTGCATTACGAACTCTCGGTCAACGAGCTGGTCAGTATCCTTGATATGGGACAATCGCGAGTTTCCCGGCACCTCAAGATTCTTACCGAGGCCGGGCTGCTCACCTCACGCCGTGATGGCCTGTGGGTTTTTTATGCCACGCCGCGCGCTGGCGAAGAGCTTGATTTTTTGCGCGCCATCACGCCCTTTGTACACCCGGATGCAGCCATGCGGGCAGACCTCAATATGGCCGCCCAGATTCTTGAGGAACGCGCGCTTAAAACCCGCCAGTTCTTTAACGCCATTGCGGAAGACTGGGACGAGCTGAACCGCGAGGTTCTTGGCAGCTTTGATCTGGCCGAGGCCGTTTGCGATGCCATGCCCGACGGCTGCGGCACCGCTGTAGACCTCGGCTGCGGCACGGGCGCGGTGCTTGCGCGCATGCTGCCCAAGGCCCAAGGGGTCATTGGTGTGGACGGCTCCGCCCGCATGCTTGAAATCTGCCGCCGCCGCTTTACGCCAGAAGATCTGGCAGAGGGCCGCGTTTCATTGCGCATTGGCGAACTGAGCCACCTGCCGCTGCGCGATCACGAGGCGGATTTTGCCTGCATTAACCTGGTGCTGCACCACCTTTCAGACCCGGCTGAAGGCCTGCGCGAAATCCGGCGCATCATGGCGGTGGGCGGCAGGTTCTTTGTGGCCGATTTTCAACGCCATGCCGATGAAACCATGCGTTCCCGCTACGGCGACCGATGGCTTGGCTTTGATGAACAGCAGCTTGGCCTTGATCTGGCTGCCGCTGGCTTTGCGGTTTTGCACTGCAAGCACATGCAGGTGAACAGAAACATGACCATGCTCCTGCTCAGCGCCGAAGCCTGCTGACAGTCTTGCCTTACAGTACATATTTCCAAGATTTTACCGACAACAACAAAATTGCGGATAGGAGAAACCAATGATTAAGCCTCTTGACCTCACCCTTGACTACAAAGTGGCCGACATATCCCTGGCCGATTTCGGCAAGAAGGAAATGCAGCTTTCCGAGCGTGAAACGCCCGGCCTTATGGAATGCATCAAAAAGTACGGCCCCACCCAGCCCCTCAAGGGCCTCAAGGTCACAGGCTCCCTGCACATGACCATTCAGACGGCCATGCTCATCAAGACCCTGCACGCCCTTGGCGCAGACATCCGCTGGGCATCGTGCAACATCTTTTCCACCCAGGATCACGCCGCCGCCGCCATTGCGGAAAGCGGCATGGCCAAGGTCTTTGCCTGGAAGGGCGAAACCCTCGAAGACTACTGGTGGTGCACGGAAATGGCCCTTACCTGGCCTGACGGCAGCGGCCCCGACCTTATCGTGGACGACGGCGGCGATGCCACCCTGCTGATCCACAAGGGATATGAAGCGGAAAACGACCCCTCCATCCTTGACCAGCCCACCGACAACAAGGAATTTCAGTGCATTCTTGACCGCCTCAAGCTGCGCCTCAAGGAAGATCCCCAGCACTGGCACAAGGTTGCAGCCAAGGTAAAGGGCGTTTCGGAAGAAACCACCACCGGCGTTCACCGCCGTATTCAGCTCGAAGCGGCCGGCACCCTGCTCTTCCCCGGCCATCAACGTCAACGACTCCGTCACCAAGTCCAAGTTCGACAACCTTTACGGCTGCCGCGAATCGCTTGCTGACGGCATCAAGCGCGCCACCGACATCATGGTGGCGGGCAAGGTTGTTGTGGTTGTGGGCTACGGCGATGTGGGCAAGGGCTGCGCCCAGTCCATGCGCGGCTTTGGCGCACGCGTGCTGGTGACGGAAATCGACCCCATCTGCGCCCTTCAGGCCGCCATGGAAGGCTTTGAAGTCACCACGGTTGAAAACGCCCTGCCCCAGGGCGATATATATGTGACCTGCACCGGCAACTACCATGTCATCACCGGCGCGCACATGGAAGCCATGAAGGACGAGGCCATTGTGTGCAACATCGGCCATTTCGACAGCGAAATCGAGATGTCCTATCTGGAAAATACCCCCGGCATCACCTGCCTGAACATCAAGCCGCAGGTGGACAAGTGGACGCTCAAGTCCGGCCGCAGCATCATTGTGCTGGCCGAGGGCCGTCTGGTTAACCTTGGCTGCGCCACCGGACACGCCAGCTTTGTCATGTCCAACAGCTTTACCAACCAGACCCTTGCCCAGCTCAAGCTCGCCTCCGAGCCGCTGGAAAACAAGGTCTACACCCTGCCCAAGGAACTGGACGAAGAAGTGGCCCGCCTGCACCTTGCCCGCCTTGGCGTCAAGCTTACCACGCTTACCCCCGAACAGGCCGAATATATTGGCGTGAAGGTCGAGGGGCCGTACAAGCCCAGCCATTACCGCTACTAAGCCAGTAAGGGAATATTCCAGAAAAAAAGGCCGGAGCATTGCTCTGGCCTTTTTTTGTTGCCCTGCCCTAGGAAAAGAGCATGTGTTATCATGGCATGCTTCTCTTTTTCAGGTTTTCGACTTCATCCATTACTAGGTTGATAAATATATCAGGCCTTATTTCAAGTGCCTCACTTAAAAAGAACAAAACATTCAAAGTCACATTCCATTTACCATTTTCCAATCCTGTAATGTAAGCCCTTTCTATCATCGCAAGCTCAGACAACTTGCGCTTGCTCATGTTAAGAGCTTCGCGCCTTCCCTTCAGAATATTAGCAACTGCTTCATTTAAATAAGGATATCTTTCCATTACATTACTATAACGGAATTTTCTTGACTCGACATGGGAGTATATTACCATCTATATTTGAGTGAAGCACCCCCCGTATTTTTTGTTTTTTTTGTCCACCAATTCAGTCTCATTATTTTTCAGTGCAGTTTAATTTTCGTTTTATAACTGATAAATTTCGGTTTTATGTTCTTATAATTGTAAGTATCTTCATTATAAAAACTTAAATACTTTTTATATTAACGATTTTATTCTGTGCATTGCTCTGACATAAAAATTTTTTTTACGTTGTTATTTTACAAAAAATAGACATTACGTTCATTTTACAATTATAATATTTTATTTTTATTTTTTTATAATTCATTTCACTTGCAGCTTCATGTTTTTATTTATTTTTGTATTTTTATACTTTATCAATATATGCCTATGCAAACGGAATAAGAAGTCGATAGTCTTAAAAATAGGAGCAGAACTTTCCAAACTAAACCATATCTGCAATCCTTTTTGTAAAAATTTTAACAAGAGATTAAGCAAACCGTTTAAACAGACATTATCACAGTGGAGAAGCATCATGAAGTTGAGTGTCAAGTTATCTCTGATGGCAGGATTTTTAATGGCTTTGACAATTGCCCTTGGGCTTTTCAGCCTTGTGCAAATGTCAAAGATAAATGACGGAACAACAGATATTAATCAGAACTGGCTCCCCTCCACCAGATATGTCTTGAATCTTAACGTAAACACATCAGATTTTCGCCTTGCCCAGGTACAGCTCGCCAACAGTCCTGAAGCGCAGGACAGAGCTCGCTATCAGGCCAGAATGGAGGCCACGCTCAAAGATATTGAGAAGAACAAGTCGCAGTACGCACCGCTCATTGCTTCAGCCCAGGAGAGGAAGGCCTACGAAGGGTTCCTGCGCGAATGGCAGAGCTACATGGATACTTCAAAAGATGTGGTCATGCTTGCCAACAAGGGGCAGCTGGAAGAAGCGCGCGACCTCACCCGTGGCAACACCCGGGCTATTTTTGAAAAAACAGCTGCCTATCTGGAAGATCTTGTCCGCATAAATACGGAAGGCAGCCTGGCCGCCAGCAAAGCCTGTGACGACTTGTACTCCTCTGCCAAACTTTTGGTTATCTGTCTGCTGGTGGCATCGCTCATGGCGGGAACTGCCACCGCTGTTGTTATCCTGCGCGGCACCCACAGGCAGCTGGGCAAAGACCCCGGCGAGCTGAACACCATTGCCCTGCGGGTTGTGGACGGCGACTACGACATTGACGATGGCGGCCCCAAGGCTGGCGTGTACGAATCCATTGTGGCCATGGTGGCTGCTCTTAAGAGCCATATCGACCATGCCAAGGAGGAATCCCGCAAGGCACAGGAAGCTGCGAAACAGGCCCATGAGGCCCAGATTGTGGCCGAAGAAGCAACCGCGCGCGCTGAAACAGCCCGCAAGGAAGGCCTGCTTGACGCCGCCACCCAGCTTGAAGGCGTGGTTAACGTCATTGCCTCCGCTTCAGAAGAACTTTCCGCCCAGATCGAACAATCTTCGCAAGGTGCAGAACAGCAGGCACACCGCATTGCGGACACAGCCACGGCAGTGGAAGAAATGAACGCCACCGTCATTGAAGTTGCCAAAAACGCCGGGGCCGGGGCAAATCTGTCTGCATCCACGCAAATCAGGGCCAAGGAAGGCGACGAAGTCACCACAAAATGCCGGCGGGCCATGGATGAAGTTCAGGCCGAGACAATGGGCCTCAAAAACAATATGGACGCCCTTTCTGTCCACGCACAGGCTATCAATGAAATTATGACGGTTATTTCGGATATCGCCGACCAGACAAACCTGCTGGCCTTGAATGCGGCCATTGAGGCCGCACGCGCTGGCGAAGCGGGCCGCGGCTTTGCCGTTGTAGCAGACGAAGTGCGTAAACTGGCAGAAAAGACCATGGCTTCCACCCAGGATGTGGGCAAGGCCATTCAGGCCATCCAGGAAAGTTCAAAAGAAGGCGTGCGGCGCATGGACCAGGCAGTGGGCAAGGTAAACCTTGCAGCGGACCTCGCCGAAAAATGCGGTGCCGCACTTGCGGAAATTCTCAGCCTTGCGGAGCAGACCGCGGATCAGGTGCGCAGCATCGCCACCGCCAGCGAGGAACAGTCCGCCTCTTCTGAAGAAATCGCCCGCTCGGTGGAACACGTCAACACCATTGCGTCTGAAACATCACAGGCAATGGGCGAAGCCAGCAAGGCAGTTTCCGAGCTCGCGGCGCAGGCCCAGAACCTGTCGCGCATCATAATCCACCTCAAGAGTTCCTAGCTCCGACTCCACGCAGTCACGGGGCGGCCTTGCATATGCTGGGCCGCCTTTTTTTGTCCCTGGCGCGGAGAATAGCGCCACTCCCCCGCTACATTCCAATACTCCGCCAGCGCCAGCCAAAGTTCGCGCCGCTCCCTCACCAGGAAGAAATACGCACCCCGGCTCTGGCGGCAGTGGCTACGACATGTTCTTCCATAGACAGGCGCGCCCCGTGCGAGTTCCGCGAACGCAGGTGATCCAGCAATGCCGCATGCTCACGCATGGTGTCCACCAACCCTTCCTGATTGGAAAAGGGCAGCCGCTGGCTTTCTGAAAACAGATCAAAAAACGGCCGCATGGCCTCTATGAAAAACGGATTGTTGGCCGCCTCGATCATCTGGGTATGAAAGGCAAAATCCAGTTGGGCAAAATGCTGCACGTCACCGCGAACACTGGCCTGCTTCATGTCGTCCAGCATTGCTGCCATATCGTCAATCTGGGCCTGCGTGGCGTTCAGGGCCACAAGGGCGGCAATGGCCGGTTCTATGGCATGCCTGAACTGAAAAATCTGCGTTTCTTTACCGGTGATGAATGACCGGTCAAACCGCGTGGCCGGCGCCGCAGACAGACTCTCCTGCGCGCGCGTCACCAGAAACACGCCCTTGCCTGGCTGAATGCTCACCTTGCCCATTGTCTCCAGAATAACCAGAGCCTCGCGCACCGTGGGGCGACTGACCCCCAGAGTTTCTGCAAGCGCGCGCTGCGGTGGCAATTTATGGCCTTCTTGCCAGTTATTATCTAAAATCATTGACAAAATGCTTTCTGCAGCCTCTTCTGAACTAGATTTCCACATTTTTGTAGCTTCTTCAAATTTTTCCTGTAATTTAGCACACATAGTTTCCACCAATTTGTAGAAGTAATATTTTTCGTTTACCCATGTTGACAAATTTGTAGAAACAGAGCAATCATTTTTTACCGGTCTTACCAGAATTTTACCAAAAT
>JASGGT010000106.1:0-8765 GCA_047602655.1 Desulfovibrio sp.
ATTTCGCACATGTCGCACAGGGGCTTGCGCGCATCGCACACTTCGCGTCCAAACAAGAACATGCGGTGGTTCACATCGCCCCATTCCTCGCGCGGAAAAAGTTTCATGAGGTCGCGCTCAATGGGGATGGGATCGGTTTCATCCGTCAGCCCCAGGCGGTAGGCAATGCGTTTTACATGCGTATCAACCGCAAGCCCTTCGTTGATCCCGTATGCTCCAAACAGCACCACATTGGCAGTCTTGCGGGCTACGCCGGGAATGGTGACGAGGTCTTCGATGCTTTTGGGAATCTGCCCGTCAAAAACATCACGCACACGCCGCGCCGCGCCCAGCAGGTTCTTGGCCTTGCTGTGAAAAAATCCTGTGGGCCGGATAACGCTTTCCAGTTCTTCCAGCGGGGCCTCGGCCAGTGCGGCAGGGGTGGGCCAGCGGCGGAACAGCTCCGGCGTAACGGTATTCACCCTGGCATCAGTGCACTGGGCAGCCAGCACTGTGGCTACCAGTAGTTCCCATGCATTTTGGGCGTCCAGATGTGTGCGCGGGTGTGGATAGCGTTTTTGCAGGGCGGCAAGAACGTTCCGGGCCGTTGCCTGTGGGGATGATTTTACGCTCATGTCTCTTTATGCCACAGGGCGCGCATGCCCGCAAGCAAGGGCGCTGACTGTGAGCGCGGCATAATTCTCTGCAATGGAGCCAGCCCTGCCCCCGTTTGGCTACAGTATTGCGCCATGGATGCAGGGTTTGTTTTTTTTTCGGCTACGTGTAGCATGTCTTTATGGAACACGAGGAAAACAGCAAGGTTTTTCTGGTCTATATGACCGCGCCCACCCAGGAGGAGGCGCTGACGCTCGCGCGCGAGCTGGTGCGTCTGCGGCTGGCCGCCGGGGTCAATATGGTGCCCGGCGCGCAGTCGGTTTACCGCTGGAAGGGCGAGGTGCACGAAGCCGGGGAATGCCTGCTTGTGGCCCAGGTGAGCGAGGCCGCCTTGCCGGATTTTATGGCAAAGGCGCGCGCCCTGCACAGCTATGAAGTTCCCTGCGTGGTCGCCATGCCCATTGCAGAGGGCCATCAGCCTTTTTTGCGCTGGATTACAGAAAACAGTCTGCCGCCCACGGCCTGACCAACCTTCATCCGTCACGTCACCAAGAGGAAACTATGTCCATCTATGTTTCAGGATCACTGGCTTTTGACCGCATCATGACCTTCCCCGGCAGTTTTCAGGATCACATCCTGATGGACAAGCTGCACATGATCAACGTGAGCTTCATGGTGGACGGCATGGATGAACGGCGCGGCGGCTGCGCGGGCAACATAGCCTATTCTCTGGCCCTGCTTGGCGAAAAGCCCACCATCGTTGCCGCCGCTGGGCGCGACTTTGGCCCTTACGCCATTGTGCTGGAAAATATGGGGTTGCCGCTGGACGGTATTCGCCGGGCGGAAGAAATCTTTACCGCCCTGTGCTACATCACCACCGACCTCAACAGCAACCAGATCACCGGTTTTTACCCCGGCGCCATGAGCCTCCCTGCCGATTACAGCTTCCCCGCCATTGATGCGGACAAGGACATTGCCATCATCTCCCCCGGCAACGTGGAAGACATGCGCCGTCTGCCGGGATTTTACCGTGAAAAGGGCGTTCCGTACATTTTCGATCCCGGCCAGCAGTTGCCTGTGCTCACCGGCAACGATCTGCTGGCGGCCATTGAAGGCTCCTTTGCCTGCATCACCAACGACTATGAACTGAACATGATCTGCAAGGCCACGGGCAAGAGCGAGGACGAACTGGTAGGCCGCACCCTGTGGCTTGTGACCACGCTCGGCGCGGACGGCGCACTGGTGCGCGGCGCAGACGGCACTGAAACGCGCATTCCCTCCGTGCCGCCGCGCCAGGTTCTCGACCCCACCGGCGCGGGCGATGCGCACCGCGCGGGCCTGCTCAAGGGCCTGCTGCACGGGCTTTCCATGCCCGAGGCCGCCAAGCTCGGCTCTGTGAGCGCCAGCTTCTGCCTTGAAAAAATGGGCACGCAGGAACACGAGTATTCGCCTGAAGTTTTCCGTCAACGGTATGAGGCCGCGTTCGGCCCCCTGCCCGAGGGCATTCTGGCCTGAGCGGCCGGGAATCCATACGGGCCTGAACCGGGAGTATCCATGCAAAACACGCTTCCTGAAAACATACGGGTTCTGTTTGTGGCTGGTTTCGGCCCGGTGGTGTCCAACCCCGGCGCAAGCGGCAAGCTCTACAGAAAGGTGCTGGGCCTGCCCCTGCGCCATGAAGAAGGCTACGAAGACTATTGGCATTCCCAGTGCCTGGAGGGCGTAAAACACTTCGCCCTCTGGCCGCTGGAAAAGGCCGCGCTCTCCTGCTTTGGCGAGGAGGTCTGGCCGGAGCGTCTGCCAGCGCCGCAGGCCTGGCTAGAGCTTGATGTGGAAGATATTGTTTCCGCCACGCGCATTCTTGAGCAGAACGGCTATGAGCTGCTTCTCCGGTTGAAGGAAGAACCCTGGGGGCAGACCGTCACCAGATTCCTCAGCCCCGAGGGCATACTCATGGCTGTTACGCATACGCCTTTTTTGCGCGAGGCGGCTTCGGCGGAGGAAACGGCCTGAAGCAGGGAGGCGGCATGTACTACGTTGCGCTGGTGGTATTTGCGGGCTGCATTGTGGCCCTGCAACCGCCCATCAACGCGGCCTTGAGCCGCACGGTGGGGCTGCTGGAAAGCGGACTCATTTCCTTTGCCATCGGCGCGGTTTTTCTGGCCGTCCCGGTTCTGCTGATGGGGCGGGGCAGCGTGTTCCGCGTACTTGAAACCCCTGCATGGCAGTGGGCCGGCGGGGTGCTGGGCGCGTTCATGGTTGTGAGCACAACCCTGGCCGCTCCGCGTATTGGCGTGCTGGCTACGCTGGTCGCCATGATTTTTGGCAATCTTGTTATGGCTGCCATCATTGACCACAACGGCTGGTTTGGCCTCAATGCCATTCCTTTTGACTGGCGCAGAATGCTTGGATTGGTGTTGGTGCTGGCGGGCATTGCCCTTGTAGTGCGCCGCTGATAATGCCTGCGGCGCGCGGCAGAAACCCGTGTTGCAGCAAGAATAAGGGAAAGAAATGCGCGTTGATGCAGTGCGGGAGTTTTTGGCCCGCCACGGTCTTGAAGGGGCATACCGGGAGTTTGAAGTTTCCAGCGCCACCGTTGATCTGGCGGCTCAGGCCATTGGCTGCGAGCCGGGGCGCATTGCCAAGAGTCTGTCCATCAGCGTCAACGATGCTCCGCTGGTGCTGGTGGTCATGGGCACGGCCCGGCTGGACAACCGCAAGTTCAAGGACGCCTTTCACGCCAAGGCCCGGTTTATCAAGCCGGAAGATCTGGAGGCCCAGGTGGGGCATCCCATGGGCGGCGTCTGCCCGTTTGCTCTGCCCGAGGGTGTTGCCGTGTATCTGGACGAAAGCCTCAAACGCTATGATCCAGTGTATCCGGCTGCGGGCGCGCCCAACAATGCCGCCAAACTCACCCTGGCGGAGCTGGAGCGGGTCACGGGCGGCGTGTGGGTGGACGTGTGCAAGAATGAAGAAGCCTGATTATTTTCTGATGCGCCTGTAAGGATGATACGCTGCGGCACGGGCCGTGCGTGAACCTGCGGACGCGGCTTTTTTGGCGCGCCCTGAGGGCGGAACGTTCATCTGCGGCTTGTTGCGCAGGGCACCCGCCATGGGTGGGCTTCAGCCCCTACTGCCCAAAACCGCCGCGCCGTCTGTGGCAGCCACCCACGCCGCAGCGTGTGCCGTGCCCGTCGCACAGTTCATAATCCCCGCCTTCAATGCGCAGCAGCTTGCCGTTCACCAGCGAGTCGGCCAGTTTTTTGCGCGCTTCTGCATAGATGCTCTGCACGGTGGTGCGGGCAATGCGCATTTTTTCAGCGCAGGCCTCCTGATTCATGCCCTCAAGATCAATGAGACGCACGGCCTCATATTCGTCCACGGTCATGATGACTTCCTGCTGCGCCTGCGGAGCGCTCTGCCCAAAGCCCGGCAGCGGCCCAAAATTACGGTTTTCCGGCAGGCAGCAGACTTTGCGCCATTTTTTTGGTCTTGGCATGCAATCCTCTTGGGGGCCGTCCGGCAATGGCGCACTGCTTGCGCACACAGGCCGGGCGGCCTTGCTCATTCATATGCGGACACTTTAGCCATTATTGACCGCCGCGTCACTGCCTGCCGCAGGGCCTGCGCCGCAGCTTTCGGCCTGACCTGCGGGACCGTTGGCCTGCTGCATGCCGCGACCCCTGCCGCGTCCTTGGCCACGGCCCATGCCCTGGCAAGCTCCCTGATTGTTTGCGGCGCAGTTGCCGCCCCGGTTGTGCTGGTGTCCGTGGCGGCAGCAGCGGCCTTGCCCTATGTTCTGCCTCACGTTTTGGCCCATGCCGGGGCCTGCGCCCATGCCTGCATCCTGGGCGTTCTGGTCTGCATCAGCCCCATTGCCCATGGCGCGCCCAGCCGCGTTTGCAGTCTTGCCGCCGCATCTGCCCATGCCGCGCCCTGTGCGCGAACCATTGCCCTCCGGTCCTGTGTGATCGAAACGAGGCATATTGCCCTCCTTGCGTTGCTGTTATTGACATATGTCATAAACAGGAGTATGTGTGTTTACGACATATGTCAATAATAAAAAATCAGGCAAAACCATTGTGCCTGAAAAAATGCTTCTGAAAGCAAACCATCCCGAGAGGACAATGAACCATGAGTGATTGCAATCATCAGTGCGGTTCCTGCGGCGAGCAGTGCGACGAGCGCAGCCAGGGGCAGGAGGCGCAGACGGATTTTCGCGTCAAACCGCATCCCAAAAGCCGCGTTGGCAAGGTTATCGGCATTGTCAGCGGCAAGGGGGGCGTGGGCAAGTCGCTGGTTACATCCCTGCTGGCGGTAGCCCTGACTAAACAGGGCAAACACTGCGCCATTCTGGATGCGGACATCACCGGGCCTTCCATCCCGCGCGTGTTCGGCCTGACGGGCAAGGCCCATGTGGAAGGCGATGGCCTGATGCCCGAACGCAGCAAGGGCGGGGTGGACATCATGTCCATGAACCTGCTGCTGCCCGGCGATTCCGATGCCGTGCTCTGGCGTGGCCCCATCATTGCCGGCGCGGTCAAGCAGTTCTGGTCTGATGTGATCTGGAGCGATGTGGATTACATGTTTGTGGACATGCCCCCAGGAACGGGTGATGTGCCGCTGACCGTGTTCCAGTCCCTGCCGGTGGACGGCATTGTGGTGGTGACCTCGCCGCAGGAGCTGGTGAGCATGATCGTGCAAAAAGCCATTGATATGGCGCGCCAGATGGATATTCCCATTCTTGGGTTGGTGGAGAACTATTCGTACTTCAAATGCCCGGATAACAACAAGGAATATAAAATATTCGGCGAGAGCCACATTGATGCCGTGGCCCAGCGGCACGGCCTGAAGGTTCTTGCCCGCCTGCCCATTGACCCTGCCCTTGCGCAGGCCTGTGACAAGGGCGCCATCGAGGATGTTGACCAGCACTTTATGGACGGTGCATTGGCCGTGATTTCGCGCATGTAGGATAGCGTACAGCGTAGCGCCTGTCGGCGTCTGTTGCGCATGCCCGCAGGGGGGAGGAAGCCGTTGTACGGTTGGCCCCGCCTTGCGGGCATGCGCGTTTGCTGAATACGTAAAAAATGGAGTATCTTTACCTTTGTTGCCATGTGTGCCTATGCTTGCCCAAACCAAGGAGCAATCATGCGTACATACCAACAGTTCATCAACGGCAAATTGGTTTCCCCCACAGGCTTTGCAATGATTGAGGTGGAGAATCCCTCCACCGGAAAAATAATGGCCCAGACGCCCAATGGCGGGCGTGAGGACGGGCTGGCGGCGCTGGCGGCAGCGCACAGGGCCCAGGATGCCTGGGCGGCGCTTCCGGCGGTGGCCCGCGCCGGATACCTTAAAAAAATGGCGGATCTTATCCGCAAGCACCGGCTGGAACTTGGGCGCATCCTTGCCGAGGAACAGGCCAAAACCCACCCTTTGGCACAGGTGGAAATCGACCTCACCGCTGAGTATTTTGACTACTATGCCGGATGGGCGCGCATCTATGAGGGCGAGATCATCCAGAGCGACCGCCCGCGCGAAAATATTCTGCTGTACCGCAAGCCCATTGGCGTTGTGGTTGGCATCTGCCCGTGGAATTTCCCCTTCTTTGTCATGGCGCGCAAGGTCGCCCCCTCGCTGCTGGTGGGCTGCACCACGGTTATCAAGCCCAGCAGCATTGCCCCGGCCACGGTCATGCATTTTGCCAGCCTGCTTACGGAGCTGGATCTGCCCGCTGGCGTGGTAAACTTTGTTACGGGCGGCGGCGGCACCCTGGGCGAGGCCCTTTCTTCAAGCTCCATGACCGATATGGTCAGCCTGACAGGCAGTGTGGAGGCCGGGCAGCGCATCATCGCCGCCGGCGCGCAGAACATCACCAAGGTTTCGCTGGAACTGGGCGGCAAGGCCCCGGCCATTGTCTGCGCCGATGCGGACATGGATCTGGCGGTCAAGGCCGTTACTGCCTCGCGCACGGTGTTCAGCGGGCAGGTGTGCAACTGCGCGGAACGCCTCTACGTGCACGAAAGCGTGGCCGACATGTTCGCCGAAAAACTTGCTGCTGCCTTTGCCGCCGTACGGCTGGGCAATCCCTTTGACGATCCGGCCCCGGACATGTGCAGCCAGATCAGCGCAGAGCATCTTGAAAAGATCAGCGGCATGGTCAAGCGCGCGGAAGCGGACGGCGCGGAAGCCGTTGTCGGCGGTGCGCCCGCAGACCGCGATTCCGGCTACTTCTACACGCCCACCTTGCTGCGCAACTGCCGCCAGGACATGGAAATCGTGCGTGACGAAGTGTTTGGCCCTGTGCTGCCCATGATGACCTTCCACGATCTGGATGAAGCTCTGGCCCTTGCCAACGACTGCGACTACGGCCTGACGTCCTCCATCTACACAACCAACGTATCCACGGCCATGGAGGCGGTAAACCGCCTGAAGTTTGGCGAGACCTACGTGAACCGCGAAAACTTCGAGGCCATGCAGGGCTTCCACGCCGGATGGCGCAAGTCGGGCATTGGCGGCGCGGACGGCAAGCACGGCCTCATGGAATACCTCCAGACCCATGTGGCCTATATTCAGTATTAACGCATAATTGCAGGCATGCTAAAACAAATGAGGCCCCTCACTGAGGGGCCTCATTTGTTTCATATCATGGGGTGGTTCTGTCTACTTGGTAAAGAGGATCAGCGCCACCATCTTGAGATCCGTGGATCCGGTATTGAGCAGGGCATGGCTTTCGCCATCGTTGCACACGGTCACATCGCCAGCCTTGACGGGGGCTTCCACGCCGTTGTCGTTGTACATGCCCTCGCCCTCAAGGATGTAGTATATCTCGATTTCTCCGTTGTGCTTGTGGTTGCCCACGGCACAGCCGGGCTTGAGAGTGCCGATGTTGAACAGACGGCCTTTGCCAGCCAGCCCGTTCTCATTGACGATCTTGGTAAAGTGGACGGCACCCGGCCCGCCAAAAAGTTCTTTTTCAAAGCATTCCAAAGCATCAGCGCGGTTGATCATGGTGTTCTCCTGTGGTTCGGGCGCGGATGCGCCGGTTAAAACGGGGCTGCAAGAGCGCGTTTCCTTGTTTTGCAAGGCCCGCCCGCAATGCCCGCGTGATAACCGGGCATTGCTGCGGCGATCATTCGCGCGGTAGGCGCTTAGTTGTTGTTCTCGTCATCGTCCCCGTCATCGGGGGCGGCGGCTGGCGCATTTTTGCCGTCCGGCTTGCCTTTGGCTCCAGCAGGCAGCACCTTGCGCGGACGGCGCGGCGCGCGTCTTTTGCTTGCGCGCGGCTCTGTCGGCGGTTGAGGCGCTCTTGTGCGCGGGGGCAGTTCCTTGATGTTCACATCAAGCTGCGGGAAGGCGATTTCAATGCGCTGTTCGCGGAATTCACGTTCGATTTCCACGCGAATGTCCGAAGCTGTGGAAACAGACACGTCATAATCCCGCACCCAGAACTTCAGGCTGAAATCAAGCGTGCTGGCCCCAAAATCCGCAAAGGCCACGCTCGGCGGGGGATATTTGAGTACGTTGCTGTTGGCGTTGGCCGTTGCCAGCAGGATTTTCATCACCGCATTGGCATCGGAGCCATAGGCAACGCCGACCTTGATTTCCCTACGTACGGTGCGGCTGTTGCGCGTCCAGTTGATAAGGCGGCTGGCCACAAATTCCGAGTTCGGGACAATGATCAGGGCATTGTCAAAAGTTTCCACCATTGTGGCGCGCACGCTGATTTTGCGCACGCGGCCCTGGGTGCCGCCCACTTCCACCACGTCGCCCGCCTGGAGGGTGCGGCTGAAGATCAGTATCAGACCTGACAGGAAGTTGTTGACGATGGTCTGCATGCCGAAACCGATACCGACAGAAAGACCACCGGCTACCATGGCAAGATTGCTCAGTTCCATGCCCACGGCGCGCAGGGCGAACAGGCCGAAGCAGCACCACAGGGCATAGGTAAAGGCCGTCTGCATGGGTGGAATGAGCGTGGCGTCAATGGCCAGCCCCTGCTTGGGCAGGCGCGCCAGAAAGCGCGAACCCATGGCAACCGCCGTGCGCGTGAGGTAGAACATGGTGATGATAAGCAGCAGGTGTACAACGTTGAACTGCGTTGCGCCCACGTTGACGCCGCGCAGAACATAATGCTGGAGCAGGTACATGCCGCCGGGCAATGTGCCGAC
>JASGGT010000107.1:0-8762 GCA_047602655.1 Desulfovibrio sp.
ACTTCGCCACCGGTATGCTGGCAAGCCTGATTGGTATTTGCATAGGCATCTGGGTGCTGGCCGGGCGGCTCATCATTACGCCTTTGAAGACCGTGGGCGGTTTCCTCAAGGATATTTCTGCTGGCGTGTACGGCAGCCTCGCCAATCGCCGAGTTGAGAGATGGGCGTGATTTTTGAGTCCCTTAATTCCATGAGCGCCACCCTTAAATCCAATATCTCCGAGATTGAAGCCAAAACTGTTGAGGCGCAGCAACAGGCCGCCGCAGCAAACGCCGCCACGCAAGAGGCCGAGGCCGCCCGCCTGCACGCCGAGCGCGCCAAGGCCGAGGGCATGCTTGAAGCAGCGCGCCAGCTCGAACATATGGTGCAGATGCTCCACCAGGAAGTGAGCACCCTTTCGAGCAGTTCAGAAGACATCCGCGAGGCCACGCTCGTGCAGCGGCAACGCATCCACGAAACCGCCACAGCTATGGAAGAAATGAACTCCACCGTGCTTGAGGTTGCCAAAAACGCCTCGCATGCCGCCGCCCAGGGCACAGATGCGAGGGACAAGGCCAATCAGGGCGCAGAGGTTGTGGGACGGTCGCTTGAGGCCATGCGCGCCTCGGAGCAGAAGGCTCTTGAACTGCGCGAAGCCATGGGGGATCTGGATAAACAGGCCCACGGCATCGGCACAATCATGACCACCATTGAAGACATAGCCGATCAGACAAACCTGCTGGCCCTGAATGCGGCCATTGAGGCCGCCCGTGCGGGCGAGGCGGGCAGAGGCTTTGCCGTTGTGGCCGATGAAGTGCGCAAGCTGGCGGAAAAGACCATGCACGCCACCAAGGAAGTGAGCGACTCCATCCTCTCCATCCAGCGGGTAGCAGGAATCAACGTGCAGTCTGTGGAAGAAGCCGTGCAGGGTCTTGACCATGCTTCATCGCTGGCTGGCGAATCCGGTGCGGCGCTGGGCGACATTGTTACCAGCACAAACCAGTCGGCAGGGCAGATTCAGTCCATTGCCACTGCGGCAGAGCAGCAGGCCGCCACATCTGAAGAAATCAACAAATCCATTGACGAAATCAACGCCATCGCCGGGCAGACGGACGAGCGCGCCGAAGCCTCGCTCCAGGCCACCCGGCGGCTGGAAGATCTGGCTCTGTCGCTTTCCGGTCTTATCAAGGAGCTGAAAGACCAGTCGGCATAGGCTGGCAGGGTTCAACCGCCATAAAAGGACAACGGCAACCGTTCTGCGGTTGCCGTTTTTCGCGCAGGAGTGACATCACTATTGTCCTGCGCTATGTTATCGCACTGGTCAGCGTTAGCTAATTTTCCGCCAATGGCCTGTAATCAGAGGTTTTTCTGCTGCCAGTTGGCTCCACCTTCACAGGTGGCTGCATGGCAGATTACACCCTGGGCGGCAGACAGGGTGGGCATGCAGAGCTGGTTTTTTGTGTATCCCTTTCGGCGGCCCACCGAATGAATATTACTGCGCAGCAACAACCGCACTGGAGAATGCCATGACAGGGGAATTTGTGACCTCGCTCACCCCTGAGCACAAGAAGTTTCTTGTGGAGCTGTTCAAGGACGGCGTGTCCTTTGACCCCAAGGTGCTGCGCGTTTATGCCTCGGATGCCAGCCTGCTCACGGGTACGGTGCTGGCAATGGTTCGGCCCGAGAGCGCCGGGCAACTGCGCGAATTCATGCGCTGGGCAGATGCGGAGCGCGTGGCAGTGCATCCGCGCGGGCGCGGCACCAGCCTTTCCGGCGGCTGCGTGCCCACGGTTCCCGGCATTGTGGTTTCCATGCTGGGCATGGATAGAATTATCGAGATCAATAAAGAAGATTTTGTTGCCATAGTGGAACCGGGCGTTAATACGGCTCTGCTTCAGGCCGAGTGCGAAAAACTGGGCATGTTTTACCCGCCGGATCCGGCCAGCGGCAAGGCAACCAGCGTTGGCGGCAATGTCATCACCTGCGCCGGGGGCCTGCGCGCCGTCAAATATGGCGTTACCCGCGATTACGTCCTCGGCCTCGAGGCCGTGCTGCCCGGCGGTGAACTGGTAAAGTTCGGCGGCCGCTCCCACAAGGATGTCATAGGCCTTGACCTTGGGCGGCTTTTTGTGGGCAGCGAGGGCACCCTTGGCATTGTGACCAGGCTTATTCTCAAACTTTTGCCCCGGCCAGAGGCCTCGGCATCGGTGCTGGTGGGCTATCCTTCGCTGGATGCCGCCCTGGCCTCCATGGGCAAGGTTTTTGCCGCAGGTATTCTGCCCTGCGCGGTGGAGTTCATGAATGAAACCGTGCTGGAAATTCTTGCCAGAACCGGCGATGTGCCGTGGCCGGACAGCGTCAAATCGTTGCTGCTGTTTCAGGTGGACGGCAGCAGGGAGACTGTGCCGCTGGAGAATATCCGCCTCGCCAACCAGCTTGACGACGCCCTGTGGCGCATGGAGGGCGTGGGCAAGCAAGAGGAAGACAAGCTGTGGGCCCACAGGCGTAGGGTTTCGGCTGCCTCCTATGTGCTCGGCCCAGACCGTATCGGCGGCGACATGGCCGTGCCGCGCGGCTCCATTCTCAAGGCCGTGCGCAAATTTGAAGAAATTGCCGCCAGCAACGGCAAGCGCCTTATCGCCTTTGGGCATGCTGGCGACGGCAATATCCACGCCAATCTGCATTACGATGCCTCTGACGCTGACGATACCCGCCGCACACAGAAAACCCATCACGAACTGGATGCGGCAGCCCTTGAATTTGGTGGCAGCCTTTCTGGCGAGCACGGCGGCGGATGCCTGAAAGAAGTTGGCAAGCAGCTTGGGCAAGAAGAACACGCCCTCATGCTGCGGCTGCGTCGTGTTTTTGATCCCAACGGTATTCTTAATCCCGGCAAGGGGTACTGAAATGAAACGTGGCTGTACGCAATGCGGCGAATGTTTGAATGTCTGCCCTGTGTACGCTCTCTACAAGCGCGAGGAGTTCGCGCCCAAGGGCAAGCGTCTGCTTCTGGAGCAGATTGATCCCGAGTTCGGCGGCAGCCCGGATTCGTCCCTGCCCTGGGAAGATATCCGCGAGCTGGCGCGCCTCTGCGCCGGGTGCGAGCGATGCCAGCAGGCCTGCGCGCGCAAGCTTTCTACCAGCGATCTGCTGGCCGAGGCGCGGGCGCGTAATCCTCACTGGACGCAAACGCTCTGGGACATGTGGATTCGTCGCGCTGGCCCACTGTGGCCCATGGCGGGAAAAATCGCCATGCTCGCGCCAGATTCCGTTATTCCCGGCGCGGTGCGGTCTTCTGTGGAAACCGCCCGAGCGCTCGTTGATCTGGAGCCTTGCGAGCCATGGATGACCTTGCGGCCCCGCCAGAAGGTCAGCGGCATCAGGGTGGCCCTGTTCAGCGGCTGCACGGCAAAAAATGCGCGTCCCCGCTGGATATCCAATGCCCGGCAATTGCTGGTGGGCTGGGGATACGACCTTGTGGATATTGCGGATTTTGCCTGCTGCGGCGGCACGTTGCACCATGCCGGGCAGTTGGGGGCCCTGGCGGAAGTGCGCGAACGCAATCTTGAACTCTGGCGCAAGGCTGGCAAACCCCTGATGGCGAGCTTTTGCGCTTCGTGCAAGCACAGCCTTGATGGCTACACCGCCGTTTTGGCGGCGGAGGAGGGCAAGGAGTGGAAGCAGAAGTGCGTTGGGCTTTCCTCCCTGCTTGTTGGCGCGCAGATCAGCTCCACAGGCAAGGCCCCGGCAGCGGTGGGCTATCACCAGCCCTGTCACTGGGGTTCTGATGATCCTGATCTGCCCCTGCTCAAGGCAGGGCTGCCGGGCATGGAAAAAGGCACTGGCCTGTGCTGCGGCATGGGCGGCATACTTAAAATGTCCAACCCCGATCTTTCAGCAGACATGGCGCGCAAATGCCTGGAGGGCTTTGCTCCAGAAATCCGGCACATCATCACCGGGTGCAGCGGCTGCGTCATGCAGCTTTCTGCTGCGGCGGGCAAAGGGGCGCAGGTGCGGCACTGGCTTGATGTGACAGCGCTGGCAGACTCCAGCAAATAGGGGAGTTGTCACTCATGCGGGCTATTACAGCGGCGACTGTGAAATTTTGCGGCTCATGGGGGCGCAGCAGACACCGCAAATGTGCGACGCAGCATTGTGTATTGTTTCTGTAGGGATACTGCATGATGCACGGCATAGGGCGTAATTGAGGTGTAGCCTGCCGAAAAATAAGCTGAAACGCCTCTGACCACTGGACGCTCCATAGGCGGCAGTATAGTATGCTGCAACATGCACACCTGTAATTGATGAGCCTATGCCCAAACTTCGATACTCCAAATTTGCTCTGGTCGCGGCCCTCTCCGGGAGCATGGCGGCCCTATTGGCGTGTTTGCTGTTCTGGGCCTATGGCTGGAATCCCGCCCTCGCTGGTTCGCTCAACCTGCAACCACGCGCAGCCATTGGTAATGCCGATGTTTCCGAGCCGCCTGCCGTGTCTTCCGCCGCTGCGGAAAACAATGCAGCACCGCCACCTGTTGTTGCCACTGACCAGGCGGGCACGGGGGCAGAACAGAATGGCAGCAACGGGGCAACCTCTGTCTTGCCCCCTGCTGACCCGCAGCCAGTGCCGCAACCGGTGCAGCAATCAGGGCTGCAATCGGGGCTGCAATCGGGCCAGCAAACAGTCGAGCAGGCAGGCGCTGATTCTGGCGGCAAGCCGCTGCCGGACGCTGCCAGCGCTGCTCAGCCTCCATCCCCGGAATCCTCGCAACCAGCGGGAAAGCCCGATCCTTCCGCAGCAGCCAATGTTCCCGCAAAAGGCGCGGCTCAGACCGCAGCGCCAGCGCACGATTCCAAAGTGCAGCTTTTCGGCACTGTGGAGTTCAAACGCCCTTTATCTACGCTGCCGGGCTGGCTTGACCTGCTCAAGCGCAACAAGATGGAGCCCATATTCATACCCGGCAAGGTATTCAAAAAGGGCGTTACCTGGGACACCTTCAAGTCAAAAGCTCCGCTGAGCAACAAGATGGAACTGCTGCGCTACGTAAATTCTTTCTGGAATACGTGGCCCTATGTGGAAGACATCGTCAACTGGGGGCAGGAAGACTACTGGGAAATTCCGGCGGAATTTCTGAAAAAGTCTGGCGACTGCGAAGACTATTCCATTATCAAGTATTTTACTCTTAAGGAATTGGGCATTCCGCCCGAAAGCATGCGTGTTGTGGTTGTGCGCGATACAATCAGAAATTTTGCCCATGCTGTTCTGGTGGTGTACCTGAACGACGATGCCTTTATTCTGGATAATCTCAGTAATTCAGTGCTTTCGCACACCAAGGTGCGGCAATACAGCCCGCAGTATTCGGTCAATGAATTCGGTCGGTGGGCCCATATGAAGGGCCGCAAGATAGACTAAAGCCGCCGCAGGCATGCGGCATGCAGCGCGCAGCCCTGGCGTGGGCGGATTTTCACCGCAAACGGTACGTTAATGCGCAATGTACTATAGGATAAGCCTATGAAAACGCAGGAACTTAATGAGCAGTCCGTCGCTGGTCGCTATCGTCTGAAAAAAGCAGCCGTGGCTGCCGTCAGCCTGTCGCTTTTTGCTGTTGCAGCTGCTGTGGCCTACGGCCTCTGCACCTTGCAGCTCAAGAACGTCACGCAGGATATTCTGAATAACCAGCGTGAAATGCAGCAGTCGTGGGTGGATAAATCGCTGGAATCCATCCGCGCGTGGCATGCGACCGTTGTTGAGCAGGCGCGGCTGGTGAGCAGCGCGGAGATGTTCCGCCTGTTCGCCGTGGATGTGCGCAACCTTGGCCCCGATGGCGAAGCACGCCTCTCCGCGCCGGATGCCATGGAAAACGGCGATGAATCGCTGCGCAATCTTGCAGAGCAGATGGGCTATATGCAGGATCTGCTGCGCGATTTTGCGCGCGGTAAAAACTGGGTTTCTGCACGGATTGTTTCGCCCAAGGGCAATCCCTTTGTGGTGAGCAAAGGGGACGCGCCCCTTGGCGAGGCCCAGGTTGGCCTTGTGACCAGTGCTGTGGACAAAAAAACTGTTGTCTTTGGCCCTGTGCGCGTGCTTGGCGATGCAATGGTCATTGATCTGGCCGATCCCATGTACGAAGTGCTGGGGCGGGGCGAAAGCGTTCCTGTTGCCGTGCTTTTTGCCACTCTTCCTGTGGACAGGGCGCTCACTGCATTTCTTGCCCAGCGGCAGGATCAGTACGGCGGACTGTTGCCGCGCATTTTGCAGGCTGGCGGCAGCGGCACAGAGGCAGTGCTGCTGCGCGATGGCAAACCCGCGCTTGAGCCTGTGCAGCCTCTACCTCTGGCAGACGGTCTTGGATTCAAGCGTCGGCAGGGGCTTGTGGGTGGCGGCGAGGCCTATTCCCTTGGCAGTTACATGAACAGCCTTGGCTGGCTTGTGACCATCGAGGCCCCGGCAGACATGGTTGATGCGCTGGTGGAGAGTCAGGCAAAGCAGATTTACGGTCTGGGCATTCTTGGCAGCCTTGGCACGGCGCTCCTGCTGGCCTTTATCTGGGCCTCGCTGGTAAGCCGCTCGCACAGGGCCACCGCCCAGCACTTCAAGCATCTGTATACGCTCATCCGCCAGCAGAAGATCATGCTCGACAGCGTCAACGCCTCGTTGCAGGCCGGGCTGATGCTCATGGACAAAAATGGACGCTTGCAGATGTGCAACCCGGCCTTCTGCCAGATGGCGGGCAAGGATGAGGATTCCCTCAAGGGAACCCCAGTAGGCCAGGCCCTGCCGGAAGATGCCGCCCTCAGGCTCATGGAGGGCATGGCCCAGGTCAGCGCCAGCGGCAAGGAAGGCAGTATCGAGATTTCTGTTCCACAACCCGGCGACGTGCGCCTTTTCCGCGTGACCCTGTTTCCCTTTGAAGATCACGACAATTCGGGGGAAGAAGGCAAGGGCGGCTGCGTGGGTATTTTTCAGGATATTACGGAATTCCGCCGCCGTGCGGAGGCCGCGCGTGAGCGTCAGGCCAACAGCATTGCCGCCCTTGTGCGGGCCATTGAAAGTGTGGACGTGAACCTCATCGGGCACTCCATGAAGATGGAGCATGTGGCAGACCTGCTCTCCGGGGCCATGAACCTGCCCGACAAGGACAGGGAAACCCTGCGGCTGGCGGCCCGTCTTTCGCAGGTGGGCAAAATCTTTGTGCCGCGCGAGCTGCTCACCAAGAAGGGCAAGCTCACCCCCGAAGAACAGGCGGAGGTTATGCGCGCGCCAGAATATGCCTATGGCATCCTGCGCGACATGCAGTTCAATCTGCCAGTGCCGGACGCCGTCTTCCAGATGGGCGAACGCATGGACGGCTCGGGCCTGCCCCAGCATCTTGCCGGGGAGGCCATCAATCACAATGCGCGTATTCTGGCCGTGGTCAACGCTTTCTGCGCCATGGTCAGCCCCCGGTCGTACCGCGCGGGCATGCAGCCCGAAGAAGCCGTTGCCCTGCTCATGAAAGACAAGGGCTTTGACAGCCAGATTGTCAGCGCTCTGGCCAATGTTGCTGCGGCAGATTTGCAGCAGGCCATTGCCACAGCCGATGCGGCCAGCAAAAAATCTGCTCCTGCCGCAGAATCCGCCGCCGAATAGAGCGGGATGAGACATGGCGGGCGCAGTGCAACAGGAGACAATGCCGCAGGGCAGCTCTGAAAAGATAGACGTGGCGATGAATATTTTCGCCAAGCCGTATCAGACAGCGCTCTCTGTTTTGTCGCTGCTCAAGCATAGCGGCAACCATGTGGGCAATGTCTGGTTGCAGTTCGAGCCTTATGGCTCGCAGTATGATATAGTCAGCCCCTATGCGCTGGTGCAGTATCTGGGCAGCCAGATCGGGGAGAGGTGCCGGGTTTTTCAGCCAGACTACTGGCTTGATCTCAATGCCGCCGACCCCGCGCGATTTGCCGATGATGGCTATCGCTACGGCATCCGCTACCAGTACGCCTTTGAGCACAGTACGAGCCGCAGGCTGTTCCTTATGCACAACGACGTGCTTGTGCTCAAGGATGTGCTTGGCTATCTGGGCGGCCTTATGGGTGATGCCGTGGCTGCGGGGCATCTTGGCCAGTGCTGGAACTGCCCGGCCCATGTGGAGGAACTGACGCGCGAGGTCATGGGCTGCGAACCGTGCGGGCCAGAGCGGTATATGGATTTTCGGCCTGATTACAGTGAGTTGCAGCAGCTTTATGCGCTGGCTCACCAGAGGGAAATTTTTGCAAGGCCGTATGACCGTGGCTTTGCAGGTATTTTTGATGCCCAGCCCTGGCCCCTGCCGGAATGCCGGGTCAATGAATGGGCCTGCCTGCTTGATCTGGAAAAAACGCGGTCTCTGTGCGTACCGCATGGCCCGGTATTGCCGCCGGGTGCGTACAGGCAGTGCGGGCCGGTTTGCCTTGATATTGGCGTGGAATGGTTCCGGGGGGTGCATGCCCGCGGCATGGCTGCCCGGCATGTTGATCTTTCCCGCCACCTCAAGCACTGGGTGGGCACGGGCAAGGTGACAGCCCGGCTGTATGCTCTGGCGGAAGAAAATGCCCTCAAGATTCTGCTGACCACCTTTCCCGATTACTGCGACTGGCTGCGCGGCACCATCGGCAACAAGCCGCTCGGCGTGAGCGACAGAGGCCGATAGTTTTTGCCGCATTTGCGGAATCCTTTCCCGTTTCCATATTTTTTCATTTTCGGGCTGACGCGTCAGACCTGCCTGCAACGTAGAAAGGCGTCGGCCAAATGGCCGACGCCCGACACG
>JASGGT010000108.1:0-8677 GCA_047602655.1 Desulfovibrio sp.
TAAAAAAATGGCGGGCGATAGTGTCTGTCTCCGGCAGTCGGGCCGGGCCAAAACCGACTTCTGCATCCCCTTGCTGTATACTTGATTGTACCAGCGCCATGGGCTGATCCACCAGCTCAACCCGTATGGCGGGTTGGGCCCTCTTGAAGTGCGCGAGCAGCAGTGGCAACAGTGTGCAGGCTATAAGCGGCGCGCCAACAACGCGTACTCTGCCCGCGCGCAGGCTGCTAAGATCCGCAGCGTATTTTTCCATAAGCAAGAATTCGTGAAAGGCCTTCTGGGCCAGCGTGTACATCTCCCGTCCATCGGGGGACAGTGAGACGAAGCGCGATGTACGGTCAAAAAGCGGCACGCCAACCTGCGCCTCAAGATCCTTGATGAGGTTGCTTACGGCACTTTGGGTTATGTGCAAGGAAGCCCCTGCAGCAGTGAAGCTACGCAGGTTTGCGACCGTCAGAAACGCCTCAATTTGCCGCAGCGTCAATTGCATGAGTTTTTCCTTTCATTTAGCTCTTTCAATAACTTTATCTTATTAATCGACAAATAAAAACAATTTTACCCATCTGGATTTACGCAGCATAGTCGTGACAATAAAAATTCCATATGGGCAATGCCGGTAGCCTGCAATGGAAACGAATTGACTGATAACAGCGTAATATGATTACAGCAAATGCGCATTGGCTGCTCATAGAGAAACCGCCAAAGGGAGAGTATATGAGTGAAGGCGTTATTTCCCCTGCAAATGCAGTAAAGGATGTGGGCGAAGAACCGACAAAAAAGCGGTTCATCGTTGTATTCTGTCTGTTTATCGGGATATTCATAGCATACCTTGACCGCGTTAACGTCTCGGTCTTGGCCGCCAACGATCCTTTTCTTATTGAGATGGGCATCAAAGGCGCACCCGTTCAGATCGGCATGATGATGTCCGTATTTCTTGCAGCCTATGGCGTTGCAAACGTGCTGCTGGCCCCCATAGGCGACTATCTGGGGCCGCGCAAATCCATGATGCTCTGCATCGGCCTTTGGACGGCCTCCCTGTTCCTGGGCGGCATTGCCTCTACATTTGCGATCATCATCGTCAGCCGCATTATGCTGGGCGTTGGCGAGGGCATGTATTACCCGCTACAGAGTGTTTTTGTAAAAAACTGGTTTCCCCGGCAGGAACGCGGGCGGGCCAACGCCGCCTGGGTTGTGGGGCAATCTGTCGCTCCGGCTCTGGCTATGCCGTTTTTTGCTTATCTTATTGGCAACTACGGCTGGAGAGCCAATTTCCATTTTTGCCTTGCTGTGGGTTTGATCCCTCTGTACCTGCTGTGGCGGCATACGGCGGATACCCCGAGGCAGCATAAAAGCATCAACAAGGCGGAACTGGCTCACATTGAAGAGGGGCAGGAAGTTTCGGCGACCAATGAAGTCGCGTTGCCGCTGGGGCAGCGTCTCAAGGGATTCATCGGCAATTACCGGTACTGGCTTTTGGTGTTCTGGTACTTGTGCCTCCAATGCATGTACTGGGGCCTGATAACCTGGTTGCCGAGCTACCTCAAATCAGCCAGAGGGTTCAGCTGGAGCGAAATGGGCTGGATGGCGTCCTTGCCCTTTGTACTGTCCATTATCTTTAAGGTGTCCTGCGGATTTTTGACGGACAAGATAGGCCGAAGCGCGCCAATTCTGATGGCAGCCATGTTTTTTGCCGGTTGTTGCGTTTATCTGGGGGCGGTCACTGAGCAAAAATATCTCTCCGCCGTATTGCTGTCTCTGGCTGTGGCATTCTGCACCATGGGAACGCCGGTGGCCTGGACGTTGCTGCAAGGGCTGATTCCCGGCCCGTCCATGTCTACGGCGTCAGGCATAATGAACGGCCTTGCCAACGGGCTTGCATCGCTAGCGCCCGCCATGATCGGATTTTTCATAAACACTACCGGCCAGTACAGCGGCGGCCTGCTCTGCCTTGTATTCACAGGGGCGGCGGCAACCATCGCTGCGGGCGTTCTTGCAGCCAAGCGCTATTAGCAGCGTTGCTCACAGGAGAATAATGATGAAGATTACGAGTATTGATATTATTGATGTGGCCAATGACTTCAGTTCCGCTACCAGCAAATGGCGTCCTGTGGTTGTACGGGTAAATACGGATGAGGGTATCAGCGGTTACGGCGAAGTCGGGCTTGCCTATGGCGTGGGCGCCTCTGGCGGATTTGGCATGGCCAAGGATCTGGCGCAGATTCTCATTGGCATGGATCCCATGTGCAACGAAGCAATATGGGAAAAGATGCTGCGCAAGACATTTTGGGGTCAAGGCGGCGGCGGCATTTTTTCCGCAGCCATGAGCGGCCTTGACCTTGCAATGTGGGACATCAAGGGGAAGGCTCTCGGCGTCCCCCTGTATCAACTGCTTGGCGGTAAAACGCGCAGCAAGATTCGCGCGTATGCCAGCCAGTTGCAGTTCGGCTGGGGTTCCGGCAAGGACAAAGCCATGCTTGTTGATCCCCAGGCCTATGCGGAAACCGCGCTTATTGCCCAGGAAGAAGGGTATGACGCCCTTAAGGTGGACGTCATCGCCATGGACGGGCAGGGCAACTGGAACCAGCAGGATCTTTCAGGCGTACTGTCCGACAAGGTCCTGCGCCGGGGCTATGACCGTCTTGCAGCCATGCGCAAGGCGGTGGGGCCGGATATGGATATCATTGTTGAAATGCATTCTTTTACATCCACCATTGCAGCCATTCAGTTTGGCCGCATGATCGCAGAGCTGGGCGTCCTGTATTACGAGGAACCCGTCATGCCTCTGAACCCCAAGCAGATGAAGAAGGTTGCAGACAATGTGCCGATTCCCATCGCTGCCGGTGAGCGTATTTACTGGCGCTGGGGCTACCGTCCCTTCCTTGAAGAAGGTTCTGTAAGCGTCATTCAGCCTGATATCTGCACCTGCGGCGGCATCACTGAAGTAAAGAAAATCTGCGATATGGCCCATGTTTACGATGCTACCGTCCAGATCCACGTATGCGGCGGACCTATCTCGACCGCTGCGGCCCTGCATATGGAGGCGGCTATCCCCAACTTCATGATCCATGAGTTGCACCGCTACGCCTTGCTTGAACCCAATACCAGAACGTGCGTGCACAACTACATGCCTGAAAAGGGTATGTACTCCGTGCCCGAACTGCCCGGCCTGGGTCAGGAATTGACGCCGGAAACCATCGCGGCTTCAACAATTGTAACGGTGAAGTAAGTTATACTCTTCGTCAGAACAGCGAATATAAGCCGTGCGGATTGAATCCGTACGGCTTTTTGTATGTCGGGCGGGGCTATCCGCTTGGATCGTCATGAAGCCTGCCCGTAAACGCAGGTGCGGTTGCGGCCTGCTTCCTTTGCGGCATACAGGGCAGAATCCGTCTGCCGCACCAGCATCTGGCTTTCTTCCTCTTGCTCTTCCAGCGGCGTGAGGCTGCTCACTCCCAGGCTGACCGTCACCATGTCGCCCACTGGCGAGCTGGGGTGGGGCAACTGCTCGCGCGCTACCTCCGCATGTACGCGGGCGGCCACAGCCTGCGCCGTTGCGGCGTCCGCACCGGGCAGCAGCAGGGCAAACTCCTCCCCGCCGTAGCGTGCGCAAACATCCGTGGAGCGGGCCGCCCGGCTCATGGCCGAGGCCACGCGGCGCAGGCATTCGTCCCCCGCCTGATGGCCCAGGCTGTCGTTGTAGCGTTTGAAGGTATCCACATCCAGCATGATAAGCGCCAGCGGCATGCCCTGTTGCAGGGCGTGCAGCCACAGGGAGCGCAGCTTGTCGTCAAAGGCGCGGCGGTTGCCCACGCCGGTGAGGCCGTCCACCAGCGACATCTTCTGAAAGTGGTCGTGCTCCGAGGCAAGCTTTTGCGAGCGCACCGTGGCAAGCGACAGGTAGGTGCCAAGATTTTCAAGTGCCGCCGATATGTTGCGCAGCTCGGTGATAAAACTGTGCTTGGGCGGCTGGCTGACGGAGCCTGTGCCCAACTGGTTGAGAAAGGCCATGATACTTTGCAGCGGGCGCGCAAGGTGCAGACGCAGCAGGCCGAACAGCAGGGCCAACCCTGCGCCCAGCAGCAGAAATCCCATGAGCAGGCGGTTTTCAAATTCGTGCGCCAGCGTAGCCGTTCGGCGCAGTTGCAGCAGCATTTCATCGGTTACAGGCTGTGAAGTAGCCAGTTCCGCCATAGCGGCGGAAAGCTCCGTCAGCGCGGCACTGGCCTCCGGATCAGCCTGATTTGCGGTCAGTGCAGGCAAGGCGGCAAGTGCGGATTCTGCGCTTCGCAGGCGCGCCATGTTGCGGCTGTCGGCCAGTTTGTCGCTCTCGGCCAGCGTCATGAAAAGCCCGTAGGTTCGGGTGCCCGACACGCTGACCTCGCGCGCCATGCTCATAAAATAGAAAAAGCTGGCAGTGAAAAGCAAGGCCATCACCGTCAGGCCCAAGGCAATATATGCGCGTATGCCCATACCGGGTGCGCGTTCTGTACGTCTGGTCATCATGCGTCCATCAAGAAAAAACGGTACGTCTGATACACGCCAACGGCCATGCCAAAGGCCAGCAGCGTATTAAAGGCAATGCTGAATGCCACCCACTTCCAGCTTCCCGACTCCTGCCGGATGACAACCAGGGTGACGAAGCAGGGGGCGTACAGCATGACAAAAATAAGCAGAGCCAGAGCCGTGCCCTGATTCCACGTCGGGTCGGCGCGCAGAAGTTCCGCCAGCGATGCCGGATCATCGGGGTCTTGCTCCCCAAGGGCGTAGGCCGTGCCCAGTGTGGAAATGATGGCCTCCTTGGCGGCAATACCGCCGATAAGGGCCACATCGGTGCGCCAGCTGAAACCCGCATAAGCCGTTGCGCCTTCAAGCCATGTGCCAAGGCTCCCGGCCAGGGTGTGCCGCAGGCGCTCGGCATCCAGCTCTTCCTGCACTTTTGCGAGGGTTTCTTCCTGACTGGCGCGCGCTTCCGCAGGCAGGTCTTCGCGTTCAAGTCCGGCGCTCAGGCGGGCAATTTCGTTTTCAAAGGGCAGGGCCGTTTGCGGGTCAAGGGCCGGAAAGGTCATGGCCGCCCATATGAGCATGGACAGCGGCACAAGCACGGTGCCCGCCTTTTTGAGGTACATCCAGGTGCGCTCCCAGCAATGGATGCAGATGCCGCGCACCGTGGGCATGCGGTAGGGGGGCATTTCCATGACCAGGGGCGTCGCCTCGCCGCGCAGGACGGTCCTGCGCAACAGCAGAGCCACGCAAAAGGCCAGCACCCATGAGAGCATGATGATGGCAAACATCATGTTGGCAGCATTGTGCGGAAAAAATGTGCCCACCAGCAGCAGATACACAGGCAGTTTGGCCCCGCAGGCCATGTAGGGCAGGGTGAGCATGGTGGCCAGTTTTTCCTTGGGGCTGCGCATGGTGCGGGTAGCCATGACTCCGGGAATGGCGCAGCCGCCTGCAATGCCGCCAGAAATGATATAGGGCATCACCGAGGCGCCGTGCAGGCCGAAAAACTGGAACACCCGGTCGGCAATATAGGCCATGCGCGCCATATAGCCGCTGTCTTCCACAATGGCGATGAGCGCAAACATGATAAGCACCAGAGGCACAAAACTCAGCACCCCGCCCACGCCCGCGATCACGCCGTCAACCAGCAGGGAGGAGAGCAGACCTTCTGGCAGTGTGCCCCGCACCGCGCCAGCCAGCGTGCTGAATGCGCTCTCAAGCCAGCCTTGGGGGTAGGAGCCTAAAACAATGGTGATCTGAAACATGGCGTAAAGCACGCCAAGCATGATCAGCGCGCCCCAAACCGCATGGGCCAGCACACGGTCGAGCCTGTCGGAGAGGCTGAGGCGGTGGCGCTCGCCGGTTTTGACAACGCAGGCGGCGGCAATTTTGCGCACAAAGGCGCTGTGCCCGTCAGCGATCAGGCCTTCGGCATCGCGGCCAATGCTGCCCAGTTCGTCCTGTACAAAGCGGCAGACCTGGGCCATGTCCGCCGCAAGGTCAGTATCCGCCGCCTGCAAGGCTGCAACAGCTTCCGCATCATCTTGCAGCAGGCTCAGGGCCAGCCAGCGCGGAGCACAGTGGGCATAGGGCGAGGATGCCATACCCTGACTTGCCGCAATGCGTTTTTCCATGGTTTCCAGTATGGGGTCGAGCAGGGGGCCATAGCTTATGCGCAGGGCTGAGCCATGTCCGGTGGGGAGTGATGCTGCAAAAGAGTTGCTGTTTTCGGCATCAAGCGCGATCTGTCGCGCAGCGGAAAGGGCCTCGCGCAGGCCATTGCCCGAGGTGCCGACCGTGGGCAGAGCGATGGCCCCCATGAGTTCCGTCAGGCGCAGAAAATCAATGCTGATGCCAGCTGCCCGCGCCTCGTCCATCATGTTGCAGGCAATAACAACGGGCAGGCCCATCTCGCGCAGCTGGGCCGTGAGCAGCAGCCCGCGTTCCAGAATGCCCGCATCCACAACGTTGATGACCGCCTGCACCGTACCGCCCAGCAGCACGTTTCGCGCCACCACCTCCTCCTGGGAGTATGCGGAAAGCGAATACGCGCCGGGCAGATCCACGAGTATGATCTCCTGCCCCTCGTGGCGGATGAAGCCTTCTTTCTTTTCAACCGTTACGCCGCTGTAGTTGCCCACATGCTGGTGCGCGCCTGTGAGTGCGTTGAAAACTGTGGTCTTGCCGCAGTTGGGATTGCCCGCGATGGCAAACCGCAGGGAATAGGCCAAGCCGCCGATGAGCGTACGGGCATTACCGCCACGCGTCCCGACAGTTGCGGAAAGGGATTCCGGCATGCTGTGCGCTCCTGTCATCGCCGCACCGGATCAGCGGAGTGGCTCAAATTGAATGGAATTGAAATCTATTTTCAAATTATACTGAAGTCAAGCGCGCTGTTCGATATTGACATCCGCCAGCCATCGAATAATATATGTACATACATGAAAATGCGGAGCACCCATGCAACTGCCTTGTCTTTTTCTCCAAATCCGAAAGGCGGATCGGCAACTCAACCAGCTTTACAGCAAGTTTATGGCGCGCAACGGAATGCGTATCACCCAGTATGGCTTGTTGCGGGCGATTGCTGGTCTGGAGGAGCCTTCGATAACGGAGATTGGCCGGGTTTTGGGCATTGACCAGACAACCGTGACCAGAAACGTGGAAAAGCTGGAAAATATGGGGCTTGTTGCGAGTGCCCCGGCCCCGGCGGATTCACGGAAAAAAATCATGCGCTTGACGGCCCTCGGTGCAGACAGCCTCAAAGAAGCCCATCCGCATTGGGAAGAGGCGCAGCAGCTTATGATTTCGGAATTGGGGGACGATGATGTCCAGGAACTGCTGCGACTGTTGCTCAAGGTTTCCCGTATTGCAGAAAAGGACAGCGCCTGACGCGTGCTGCAAGTCATGGGAGTACTGGGGTTTGGTGCATCCATATTCATGTATATACATATAAAATAACAGGCCAGGAGATGCCATGCGTAAAGTAGTTGTAACAGGCTTTGGGGTCATATCTTCTTCCGGGAACGACCCTGAAACCATGTGGAAGAATATCAGTTCCGGAAAATCCGGCATCAGGTATATGGACGATCCCGCTTTTGACGAATCCCCGGTGAGAATCGCCGGAAAGGTGGACGATTTTTCGGCGGAAACGTATTTTTGTGCAAAGGATGCAAAAAAATACGACAAATATATCCAATTTGCTGTTGCTGCGGCCTTGCAGGCCGTTGCAATGTCCGGGCTGGAAGGTGCCGATTGGGATCCGGAACGCGCCGGAGTTTATGTGGGGTCTGGCATCGGCGGCATAGAAACTATCATGAAAAATCATGAAGCCTTTCTGAACAAGGGCGCACGCCGGGTTTCGCCTTTCATGATTCCCATGATGATAGTCAACATGGCTTCGGGTGTTATTGCCATCAGGACGGGCTTCAAAGGGGCGAACTATGCGCCTGTGTCTGCCTGCGCCAGTGCCAACAATGCCATCGGCGAAGCATTTTTGAGCATTGCCCACGGGCAGGCGGATGTCATGCTGGCAGGTGGAAGCGATGCTGGCATCCAGCCCTTTTTGCTGGCGGGTTTTTCCAGCATGAAGGCTCTTTCAACCCGCAACGATGTGCCGGAACAGGCCAGCCGTCCTTTTGACAGCGGGCGTGACGGCTTTGTCATGGCTGAGGGCGCTGCTGTGCTGCTGCTGGAAGAAGAGGAACATGCCCGCCGCCGTAAGGCGACAATCCTTGGCGAGGTGGTTGGTTACGGTGCAACGTGTGATGCGGGGCATATCACATCGCCAGACTTTCAGGGCGGAGCGCGGGCCATGGAAATCGCCATCAAACAGTCCGGCGTTCCTGTGGCCGAAATTGGCTACATCAATGCTCACGCCACAGGGACAAAGGAAGGCGACCGATCTGAAGCCGCAGCAATCAGGAGCGTTTTTGGCGACAGCCTGGAAACGCTCAAGGTCAGCGCCACCAAGTCCATGACAGGGCATCTGTTCGGGGCGGCTGGCGGCATAGAAGCCATCATTACCCTTGAGGCTCTGCGGCATGGCCTGGTGCCGCCGACAATAAATCTAGATGCACCTGATGCGGAATGCGAAATTCCGCACGTCTGCAACAAGGCCGAGCAGACGTCCACCCGTTACGCGCTTTCCAATTCATTTGCATTTGGCGGGCATAAC
>JASGGT010000109.1:0-8594 GCA_047602655.1 Desulfovibrio sp.
TGAAGGGCGCGGGCAAGCAGTCTGCCGCTGAAGGCGAAGATTAGCAGCAGACCGCATTGGCCCAGTGTCTTTGCTTTCGGCTGCGCCAAAACGCGCTTTTTATTATGGATGAGCACCACGTGTACGCTCCCTGCATAAAAAGCGCGTCTTTGTTGCCAACGGCCCTATGCTGCTGGCCGATGTAGCCTGGCAGATTTCGCCAGAATGCCTCAGGTTTATTTGTCGGGATTCATATCTCGAACGGCAAGGTCATGCCTTGAAGCATGCGCCTTCGCAAGGTGCGTCAGCCTTTGCGTGTAAGCCTCAGCAAGTTATGCCGCAACGCGAGTTGTGGCATTTCTTGTTTGCGGGGGTATGCGCGCCAGCACTGCCAACTCCAGGCACTTGTGGCGGTGGCGTTCATGGGTACATACTTAAGGGTACGCAGGAGGCAGCATGGGTATGGCGTTTTCCCTTTCAGACGCAGAGAAGCGGTTTCTGTCACGTCAGGCCCGCACATCTATCAAGGCCGGTTTGCTTGGAAAGAACGTTGCGGACATACCGCAGCCCCCGGCTGACCAGTTTCCCTCAGCCAGCGCCCTCTTCCGGAGCCTTGGCGCATTTGTGACCCTGAACAAGGGCAAGCAACTGCGCGGCTGCATCGGCAATATCGTTGGGCGTGAACCCCTGTATGCCACTGTGTGGCACATGGCGCAGGCGGCGGCTTTTGCGGATCCGCGTTTCCCGCCTGACCCTCGTGAATGGCCGCATGTCGCCCTTGATATTTCCGTTCTGGACGAGCTCAGTCCCTGCCCCGGCCCGGATGCTGTTGAAGTGGGGCGGCATGGCCTTGTGCTGGTCTACGAAGGGCGCAGCGGCGTATTCCTGCCCCAGGTACCCGTGGAGCAGGGTTGGGATCGACTGGCCTATCTGGACAATCTGTGTCTCAAGGCTGGAGTGGCACCCGGCTCATGGAAGCTGCCCGGGGCGCAATTGTTCTGGTACGAGGCGGTTGTGTTCAAGGCAAACACCTGATGCGTTCCTGAAATGCCACAACAGGCCTACGCAATGCTTGCACATGCCCCTTCCGGGGTGTAAACTGCTCAAGATTTCTCAGGGCGGGGTGAAAGTCCCCACCGGCGGTGATGCGGCGGCCAGCAGGCTTCCGCCAGCCCGCGAGCGCCCAGTGTTTGGGGTCAGCAGATTCGGTGAGAATCCGAAGCCGACGGTTATAGTCCGGATGGAAGAGAACGGTTTTTTGCCGCCCACAGCAGCGGTGCGTCCTTTGTTTGAAGGCGCACTTTGTGTTGCGGCCCGTCCACGCCCTGATGCACCATCTCCCGGCAAACAAAGCCGGAAACAGGAGAACGGAATGCATCAGTCCTCATTATCCCTTGCTTCTTTCGGCACCTCTGAAGAACGTGTTCGCGCGGCCCTTGCCTCATTGCGCAAAGGCGGCGGCGTCTGCGTTGTGGATGACGAAAATCGCGAAAACGAAGGCGACCTCATCTTCAGCGCGCAGCACATCACCGTGCCGCAGATGGCCATGCTGATCCGGCATTGCAGCGGCATTGTCTGCCTGTGCCTTACAGACGACCATGTGCAGCGCCTTGACCTGCCCATGATGACCGACCACAACACCAATACGCAGGGAACAGCCTTTACCGTCACCATTGAGGCGGCCACAGGCGTTACCACGGGTGTTTCCGCCGCCGACCGCGTTGCCACCATCAAGGCCGCCGCTGCGCCTGATGCCCAGCCCGCCCATCTGCGCCGTCCCGGCCATGTGTTCCCCTTGCGGGCGCGCCCCGGCGGCGTGCTTGAGCGGCGCGGCCATACGGAAGCCACGGTTGACCTCATGCGTATGGCAGGCCTTGAGCCCTGCGGCGTACTCTGCGAGCTGACTCTGGATGACGGCGAAATGGCCCGGCTGCCCGAAGTTGCTGGCTTTGCCCGCGCCCACAACATGCCTCTGTGTAGCGTGGAAGATATTGCTGCGTGGAGGTTGGCTATGGGTGATCTGCATCTTGCCGCCAGTGCTTAATTGATGGCCGCGCTGCATGCGCCTTTTGCCCTCTGGCTGCGTCAGGCGCTCTTTGTATTTCGGTCGAGTACCTAAGAGTACACTCCCTGCATACAAAGCGCTCCTTCCTTGCCAGAGAACAAAGTGCATCATGCAGCGCGTCCATCAAGGTTATGCTCAAAAAGCTTTGCTTTCCTTGTCAGCGAACAGAATCCATCGCACGGGAAGTCAAGAAGCACATTGCCAGAGAACAAAATGCATCATGCAGCGCGCCCATCAATGGTCAGCTTGCAAAGTCCACCGCGCGGCAGAGCATAGGAAAGAGACTCACTGCGCATACTAAGCAGCTCACTCGCGCATAGTGCAGGCAAGTCTGACCTCATGAAAAAAAAGATGGCCCGGTTCATGGAATGAGCCGGGCTTGAATTTTGAAAGGCGTTGCTGCGATCAGCTGAAGTATTGCTCGGGAGATTCGATGATTTGCGTGAAGATCTTGTAAAATTCAGCCAGATGTATGCCGTCAATAAAGCTGTGGAGCGCTTCAATTGATATGGTGACATTCCTCGCGTCATCTATTTTGCCAAAAAGAATTCTGGGCACACTGTCTACCCATGGGTCACCCCAGGGGTTCGTTGCGGAGAGTATGGGAATATCTGGCACGCAGCTAAAGTAGATCAAGCTTTGCACATCGCCGCCCTCGGGGCAAAGCGTTGGATTCTGATCGGCAATGGCCCGCGCTGCGCTGATATTATTGCTGAATACAGAAAATTTTTGGTCAAACTTCGCAACGCAGTTGCAATGTAATTTTCTGCCCTTGGGGATATAGGTAAAAGCAGCATCAATGCTGTCAAATTCTACGGGGCGCAGATTGACAATGCGTTGCCTGAAGCCAGCAACGCCATGTACGGCGAGCAGTGCGACAAAATAAATACAGTCCGTAAGCCGAAATCCATTCTGCTGTTTTACTTCATACAATCTGGCAACATTTGCCGAAAAAGAAACACTGAAGCACGGGTTTCTCCGCGATTGGAAAAAACTGAAATGCTCGTTTCTTTCCCATGAGTCATCAAGGTATTTCATAATGAATCCTGGTCAGCGCTGTTTCTTTAAATGGAGTTTCAGAACGATAATTTGTGCACCCATGCTACTCCACAGGCGCAAGGCGTTGCGCCAGCCGGGTGAAGCGCTTGCGGGTCTTGTTGTTTTTGACAGCCATGTGCAGGGCGCGGGATTCGCCAACCAGAATGACCAGCTTTTTGCCGCGCGTTACACCCGTGTATATGAGGTTGCGTTGCAGGAGCACATAGTGCTGCATCATGACGGGAATAACCACCGCCGGATATTCCGAGCCTTGCGACTTGTGGATCGAAATGGCATAGGCGGGCGCGATTTCATCCAGTTCGTCAAATTCGTAGGGCACAACGCGCTCGTCAAAGGTGATGCTGAGGGTGCGTTCGCGCACATCCATAAAGCTGATGCGCCCCATATCGCCGTTAAAAACATCCTTGTCGTAGTTGTTGCGTATCTGCATGACCTTGTCGTGCAGACGGAAACAACGGTCGCCGCGGCGCACTTCCACACCGTGGGGGTTCAGGGCTTCCTGCAGGCAGGCGTTCATGCGGCCAGCGCCCACAGCACCCTTGTGCATGGGCGTGAGCACCTGGATATCGTCCACGGGGTCAAGGTTGAAGCGGCGGGGAATGTGGTTGCGCACCAGATCCACAATGAGTTCTGCGGCCTTTTCGGCATCGTTCTGGTGGATAAAGTAAAAGTCCGAGAGCCGCTCCTTGCTCGATTCAAGCGAGGGAATTTCGCCTCGGTTGATGAGGTGGGCATTGCAGATGATTTCGCTCTCTGCCGACTGACGGAAAATTTCGGTAAGTTCCACAACCGGCACAACGCCGGAGCGGATAATGTCTGCAAGCACGTTGCCGGGGCCTACCGAGGGCAACTGGTGCACGTCGCCCACCAGCACGAGGGTTGCGCCCAGCGGTACGGCCTTGAGCAGGTGGTAGAAGAGCAGGGTGTCCATCATGGAGGCTTCATCCACCACAAGGAGTCCGCAGGCGAGGGGATTGTCCTCATTGCGGGCAAAGCCGTCTTCCTTGGGGCTGTACTCCAGCAGGCGGTGTATAGTGCGCGACTCGCGGCCCGATGTTTCAGACATGCGTTTGGCGGCGCGGCCTGTGGGGGCTGCCAGCAGGATGCGGGCGCGCACCTCGCCAAAGAGTTTGATGATGGCGTTGATAATGGTTGTTTTGCCCGTGCCGGGGCCGCCGGTGAGCACCATCATCTTGCTGCGGGCGGCAGTGCGCACGGCTTCGAGCTGCTCTGCGGCGAGGGAGATGTTCAGCTCGCCCACAACCTTGTCCACCAGCGCATCCGGTTTTTCAAAACGCACGGATTTGGGCGAGCGCAAGAGGCGCTGGATGTAGAAGGCGGTTTTTGACTCGCAGTGGTGGTAGCGCCGCATGTACACGCCAATCTCGCCGGGGGCGTCGGGCATGTCCAGCTCTTCGCGCACGATGCGTTCGTCAGCTTCGAGCGCGGCGAGGGCATCTTCCACAAGGCCTTCGTCAACGCCAATCTGGGCGCAAACCGCCTCGGTCAGTTCCGCCTGCGGCAAATAGACGTTGCCGTCATCCGTGGCCTTTTGGAGTACATAGAGGGTGCCTGCCTGAACCCGCAGGGGATTGTCGTGCTCAAAGCCCAGCTTGTTGGCGGCGGCGTCTGCGGTGACAAAGCCAATGCCGTGAATGTCCATGGCAAGCCGATAGGGATTTTCGCGCACAATGGCGAGCGCCTCCGCGCCATAGGCGCGGTAAATGCGCACCGCGTAAGCTGGCGTGATGCCGTGGGGCTGCAAAAAAAGCAGCAGGTCGCGCATGCCACGGTGTTCAGCCCAGGAGGTCCGGATGCGGTCAAGGCTCTTGCTGCCCACGCCGCGCACCTTGAGCAGACGCTCTGGCTCTTCGTCAAGAATACGAATGGTATCCGTGCCAAAGGCTTCAACAATGCGCCCGGCCATTTCTTCGCCAACGCCCTTGATGAGGCCAGAGGCGAGATAAAGGCGGATGCCCTCGCTGGTGGCGGGCAGCATTTCATCGGCGTTCTGAAACTCGATCTGACGGCCAAAACGGGGATTGTTGACCCAGCGGCCCGAAATCTTGAGCTGCACGCCGGCCTGCGGATTGACCATGTGCCCGATGCACGAAACAGGGTCGCGCGGGCGGGTGAGGCCAGCGTTGCCGCTGCCGCTGTTTACGCTTGCAGGCAACAGACGCAGGACAGTGTAGCCGTTTTCTTCGTTATGAAAGACAACGCGTTCCACCGTACCGGTGAGTTCAACGGAATCGGGATCTTGTAAAAGGGGCAGGTTGCTCATGCACTCGCCTTGTCAGCTGTCCTTGGGCTTGTTGCAGCCTTGCGCTGCCGCGACCACCAGAACCAGTCGCGTTGATCGTCAGGAAGTTCCGGGTTCTTTGCCTGGGCCACAGCGCAATTGAAAACATCAAGGCAGCAGATATCAATTTTCTGACCTTTGATGCGGCACAATGCATCATACAGGGCCTGAGGGTCGCGCCCCGCCAGATCGGAAATATCAGCAACGCCAAGCAGGCGCAGGTCTTCAATGGTTGCCGGGCCTACGGAACGCAGGGCGTTCAACGCGCGGGCATCCGTTGTCCTGGTCACAGGCCCAGCCCCATGCGCTGCTGGAGCAGTAGGGCATCGGCAAGGGCCAGGGCTGTCATGGCTTCCATAACCGGCACTACGCGCGGGATGGCGGCAAGGTCGTGCCGTCCGCCAATGAGCACGGAGGCGGCGTTGCCTTCCTTGTCCACGGTCTGCTGGGTAACGGCTATGGATGCAATGGGCTTGACCGCAGCGTGCATGACAATGGTCTGCCCGCTGGAAATGCCGCCCAATATGCCCCCGGCGTGGTTGGAGGCGAAGCTGCCCTTGCCGGGTTGCGCCGGGTCGGCGGGGAGCAGGGGGTCGTTGTTCTGCGAGCCGTGCAGTTTGGCCGCACCAAAACCTTCGCCCACAGAAAAGCCTTTGACCGCGCCAATGCTCATGATGGCGTGGGCCAGCACGGCCTCCAGCTTGTCAAATACGGGTTCGCCAAGGCCTGCGGGCACGTTGCGCGCCTCGATGCGCACAATGCCGCCCAAGGTATCGCCAGCTTTGCGGGCGGCCAGCACCACCTGATCCCACAGGGAGGGCATGGCTTCTGTGGCGGCGCAATAGGGGCGGTTGCGGGCGTTATCCAGATCAAGGGTGGCCCAGTCCTGCACAGCGGTGCCGCCCAGTTCCACGCAGGCGGCCATGATCTTTACGCCACGGCGCTCAAGAATCTTGCGGGCAATAACGCCGCCAGCCACGCGAGCTGCGGTTTCGCGCCCTGAGGAGCGTCCGCCGCCGCGATGGTCGCGTATGCCGTTGTACTTCTGAAAATATCCCCAGTCCGCATGGCCGGGGCGGAAAACTTCGGCCAGATTGCCGTAGTCATGCGAGCGCTGGTCTTCATTGGCGATGTAGAAGGCAATGGACGTGCCCGTGGTGACACCCTCATACACGCCGGAGAGCAGGCGAACCGTGTCCGATTCCTTGCGTTTGGTAGCGGTGGGGCCCTGGCCGGGTTTGCGGCGGTCAAGCTCCGCCTGAATGTCGGCCTCTGTCAGGGCCAGACCCGCCGGGCAGCCGTCAATGATGCCGCCAAGGCCCACGCCGTGGGATTCGCCGAATGTTGTCAGCCGCAGGGCCTGTCCGAATGTATTGCCAGCCATGTGCTACCTCGCCTTCACTACAGCATTTTAAATCGTTCACGCGGGCCGTTGCCAGCACAAGATATTGCGTCTGGCCCTTTGTGACGGGCGTCTGCTCCCGCAGACGTCGGGCAGTTTTAGGGTGGAACCGCCCGGAATAGCGCCGATGCGGCGCGGTCAAGTGAGTCAGTATAGGCAAGGGCGGGGCGGCTTGCAACTCGTGCGGGAGAAAGGGATATTTCGCTGGAATTTAAGGCGTTCAACAGCCTGTTTCGGGATATGCGACCAAAAAATATGGATAAAAATGAGGTGCAGAAAACCCAGCAAGGAGTTTCCTGCACCTCAAAAGGGCAAATAAGCAGGCTCGCGCTACACCTTGGCGGCGGTGCGCAGGTCGGCTACGGCATCAGTCTTTTCCCAGGTGAATTCCGGCAGCTCGCGGCCAAAGTGACCGTAGCAGGAAGACTTCTGGTAGATGGGGCGCTTGAGATCAAGGCGCTTGCTGATGAAATAGGGGCGCAGGTCAAAGACTTCGCGCACGGCCTTGGTCAGCAGTTCGTCCGGCAGGTCGCTGGTGCCCTGCGAGGAAACAAGCACGCTGACGGGCTGGGCCACGCCGATGCAATAGGCGATCTGCACTTCACACACAGGGGCGAGGCCAGCGGCAACAACGTTTTTGGCAATGTAACGGCCCATGTACGCGCCGGAGCGGTCAACCTTGGAGGGGTCCTTGCCGGAAAACGCGCCGCCGCCGTGGTGGCCGCTGCCGCCGTAGGTGTCCTGAATGATCTTGCGGCCCGTGAGGCCGCAGTCGCCCATGGGGCCACCCACCACAAAACGGCCCGTGGTGTTGATGAAGATTTCGCAGGCCTTTTCGTCAAAATAGCCGGAGGGGTCCAGAATGGGGCGAATGACATGCTTTTTCACGGCTTCGGCCACATCGGCCTGACTGGCGCCGGCGCAGTGCTGGGTGGAGACCACCACGTTGTTGATGCGCACGGGCTTGCCGTCCTGATATTCAAAGGAAACCTGGGTCTTGCCGTCGGGACGGAAAATGTCCACCGTGCCGTCCTTACGCACTTTCGCCAGCTGCTGCGAAAGCTGATGCGCCCAGTAGATGGGGGCGGGCATGAGGGTGGAGGTTTCATTGCAGGCAAAGCCGAACATCATGCCCTGGTCGCCCGCGCCCTGATCTTCGGGCTTTTCGCGCAGCACGCCCTGGGCAATGTCGGGCGACTGGTGGCCGATGGCGTTGATGACCGCGCAGGTCTGCCAGTCAAAGCCCATGTCTGAGCTGTTATAGCCGATGCCCTTGATAGTTTCGCGTACCACATGGGGCAGATCGGCGTAGCCGCTGGTGGTGATTTCGCCAGCGATAACGGCCATGCCCGTGGTCACCAGGGTTTCGCAGGCCACGTGGGCGTTGGCGTCCTGTGACAGAAGGGTATCGAGAATGGCATCGGAAATCTGGTCGGCAACCTTATCGGGGTGGCCTTCAGTGACAGATTCGGAAGTGAAAAAGTATTTGCCCTTGGTGTGCATATGAATCTCCTTGGGCGCTCGCGTCAGTGCGGCGCGGGTTTTAGGGTCGCAACAGAATATTGTCGATAAGCCGGGCTTTGCCTATGCGCACGGCACAGGCCATGAGCGCCGGACCGGTGACTTCGGTAAGCGGAGCCATGGATTCCGGGTGAACAATACTGAGGTAGTCAAGCCGCCCCATGGGCAGAAATTCCGCCCAGCGGCGCAGAACGGCCTCGCGCATAAGCTTGACGCTGGTTTCGCCGCTCTGGGCCTGCTTTTGGGCGTAGAGCAGGGCCTTGCGG
>JASGGT010000110.1:0-8532 GCA_047602655.1 Desulfovibrio sp.
GGGGCGTAGCCCCATAACCGGCCCCGCCTTGCTGCGCGCCGCACAGGCGTCCCAAGCTCCGCCGGACGGCGGAGTCTCGTGCCCGCAGGGCAGAAAAAGATAAACCTGGTAACTCTCGAGTGCGGGTGGGGCTGCGCGCCGCACAGGCGTCCCAAACTCCGCCGGGCGGCGGAACCTAACGCTTGACCGGCATAAACAGGTCAAACGGCATACTCGGATTCCAACCCGCAGGATACAACTCAAAGCAGGGTGCCTGTTCGCTCAGTTTCCATTCCTGCTGCCCGCCAAGCCATGTCTGGTACATGAACATGTATCCCGCACCGATACTTTCCAGATTCGGCATAGTGCAGCGGGCGTAGGAGCCGGACGGTACGGCGATTGTTTCAATGCCTGCCGGAACCTGTGCGTCAGCCTCAACGGCGGCCCAATAATCAAAATCCTGGGCATTGAGCATGATGGAAAGGCCGTAGCTTTCCTTGCCGAAAATCTGAGGCATCTGGGGACAAAAATTCTGCCACAAGGCAGGGCAATCTTCCCTGGCCTTTGCCATGTTGGTACGCACCTTGATGCCCATAAGCCGCTTGGCCGAAAAATCCACAACTTCTATTTCAAATCCGTTCATAAACGCTCCTTGTGAATGAATGTGGGTGTGCGAAGGCAGCATGATGCAGGCCGAGAAAATTTACTCGACTTTTTTTGCGCTTCTGCCCACCTTGAGCGAGGCGGCATAACAGCGCCAGCATGGAGACTTACGATGGAAGCGCTTACCTACCAACAGCGTATAAACCTTGTGTTGCGGCACATTGAACAGCATCTCGATTCTCGGCCCGATCTGGAAGAACTGGCGCGGATCTCCTGCTTTTCGCCCTATCACTTTCACCGGATATTTTCATCCATGGTGGGGGAGAGCGTAGCGGCATACATACGCCGGTTGCTCTTGGAGCGCGCCGCCATGCAACTTGGGCATTCCCCTGAATCTGTCACGCAGATAGCCCTTGGCGCGGGCTACGATAGCGTGGATGCCTTCACACGGGCTTTTCGGGCGCATATGGGCATGCTGCCGTCAGAATACCGCCGCAGGAAGGGACACCTGGAGGCTGCCCGCAGGCGAGATTTGGGGCGTCCCCTGTTTTATCATGAAATGACCAGCCTTCCGCCCATGAATGTCCGTGTTGAAAAATTTCCGCCGCGTTTGGTGGCCGCCGTGAGGCATACGGGGGCGTATGACGAGAGCGGCCCCGCATGGGGAAAATTGTGCGCCGCGCTGGGGGCCAACGGCCTGCTTTCAGATACATCGGTGGCTTACGGCGTGAGTTACGACAATCCGGACATCACCGCGCCTCAAAAGTGCCGTATGGATGCCTGCGTCAGTCTGCCGCCAGAATTACTGGAAACATGTGCCGAATTGTGCCCCCTGCTACAGAATGAGGATATTTTTTTGCGCCATATTGGCGGGGAACAGGAGTATGCCGCGCTGCGCGTCAAGGGGCCGTATTCTCTGCTGCATCCGGCTTACAGGTCGCTGTTTGGCATGTGGTTTCCGCAGAGCAGGCGCGAGCCTTATAATGATCCGGGTTTTGAAATATACTGGAACTCGCCGCAAAACACTCCTCCCGCAGACCTGCTGACAGAAATCTGCATTCCCCTCAAACCGGCGGAACAGGCCGTGGCGCCACGCAGGAAGTGAGCGGGGTGCCTACGTCATTCGGGGCATTCGGGACGGAACCCGCAAGGGCATTGAAGGCGTGAACGGGTCTGTGCCCACCATTGAAGCGGAAACCGCGCAAGCCATGGGACGAGCCACTCAGACCATGGGCGAAACGACCCGACAGGCTCAGGCGCTGCTTGTTCAAAGGAGAAGAAGGCCGGCTGGAGCGGAGTAGCATTGGAAATGCCCTGACCGGGGCCCTGGGTTCCGTCTCCCGTTGATTTTTATGCTTTGCTTACGGTTGACGTTGTGGCTGCGACGGATTGCTGCTTGTTTTTGGCTGTTTTTGTTGAAGTATTGCGGCATTGTTGCAGGATGGCCACGTTTTTGCGCAGGTTGCCGTCATGCGCTTTGCGTGCATTGCGCCTTGCTGGCGGTTGGGTTATGATTTTGCGCATCGAAAGTTTGCCTGGGCCGCAATCCTGCGCGAGGCGAGCTTTTGCGGCCATGTCTCGGAGGCTTCAACGTGCGGCGTTTTTATCAGGAAAGCTGGCAGGGCATACCCTTCACGTCCTTTTCACATATTTCGTTTTTTCATCTGGCGGAACCAAAGTTTTATGCGGTTTTTTACGAAGAGCTGTTCCGCCGCTACAAGAACTGGGAAGATTTGCCATCTGTCTGGCGCGAAAACAAGCGCACAGACGCAAAGTGGCTTATCGGTCAGTTGCGTGCAAAACTGGCGCAAGACCCCGCAGGTCGCATGGAACCCGTGCGCGTGCTGTCTATCGGCAGCGGCGTGGGCTATATGGAAAAAATTTTACTGGAAGAAATGCCTGAGCTTGAATTGCACGTCAACGAACCCAGTACTGTCGGCATGAAGTGGTTGCGGGAATATATTCCGAGCGACCGCATCTATATCGGGCTGCCGCCCATGTGCCTGCCCTCTGATGTGCAGTACGACATGATCTATCTGTCCACTGTCGACTACGGCATTCCTACGCGCGAGTTCCAGCATCTGCTGTGGGAGCTGCGGGCGCAGCTTGCCCCGGGCGGGGAACTGGTGCTGCTTTCTGCATCACTGCTGGAAGAGGATTCGTTTATCGGCAGTTTTGTGAACGCCATCAAGATCGGCATTCGCGCGGCCCTGCACTATATGGGTATTCGTCGGCAGCAGTTCTGGGGTTGGCGGCGCACACAGGATGAGTACCGTGATCTTTTCAAGGAGGCTGGGTTCACCCGGGTGAAGGACGGCTGGCTTGAAGACGGATTTGAAACCTACTGGATTCGCGGTCAATAGATGACCGCGCAGGCCTGAGCGCCTGCCTCTGAATAATGTAACGGCCCAAAGGCATTATGCTTTTGGGCCGTTTATTATTTGTCGTGCGGGATTCTTGTTGCGTTGGAATGGATGAGCGATCCGGCGCATGCCGGGCTTGGCTGGTTGAGGTTACTATTGCTGTGTTACCGCAAAGGGCTGCAAGTATCCGTAGCGCGCCAGCACGGCGCTCAGGCTGCCGTCAAGCAGCATGGTCTTTTCTGTCAGCCGTGCGCGGCTCTGGTAAAAACCGCTGTGCCGCACGCAGGCATCGCTGGCGTCATGCCCGCCGCCGGGGTGACACATGATTTCTACCAGCGGGGCGCGTTCCTTTTGGCGGTGTATGGCCGCAAGGGAAGCCTCGGCACGCGCGGCTGTGAGATTGCCGCCGCTTACGAGTCCGCACAAAAAACTGTTGTGGGCGATGCCCGCCTGATCCAGCAGGACCGTAAATTCCTTAGACCAATGCGCGAGCAGGGCGCGCCGCGCACATCCCACTAGCAGCTGCGTTAACGGCAGCGGGGGCAGGTGGGCAGGTTCCCTGGGCAGGCGCACATAGGCTGGCGGGTGCTCCCGCATGAGATCACGCATGATTCCGCGCAGGGCAGGGATGGTGTGCACATGCAGATGCCCGTCAAGGTGAAGCCCTCCCCTCTGCTGCAGCAGGGGAAAGCCACTGGCAAAGGCATCTATCTGCGCTTCAAATTCATTCCGAACGGCTGAGAGCAGGGCTTTTTTGCGCGTGCCTGCGCCCGTGCCAAGTTGGTAGAGCATCTGCCCCAGCCCGTACCGAAAGATCCCCTGTGCATCAACCAGTGGGCGCACTTGTGAAATGGGCGCGGTGCAGCGCCCTTCAAGAAGATTCAGGTGCAGGCATACACGCACATTGGGCATGGCGGCCAGTTGTTGCAGGCTCTGCGCCACGTATGAGCCGCCCATAATGACAGATACAGAGCTGAGCGGCCCCTGAGCAAGGCAGGTAAAGATATCTTCGCTGATCTGTCGGGTCAGGCCGCAGTCGTCCGCATGGACGATAACGCGCATGGAAGGCAGTTCTTTGGCATCGTTTTGCTGGTGCATGAATCAGGCGTCTGGCTTGCCGCTTTCCAGCGTCTCGGCCAGAAGATAGCGGGGTCTGCCCTTAAGCTCGACAAAGGCGTGGTGCAGGTAGGCCGAGAGAATGCACAGACCTGTGAGAATGGCGCTGCCAGTCATCAACATCAGCAGAATGACCGTGGTAAAACCCGATTGCGCTTGCCCCGTGGCGTAACTCCATAGGGCCTCGCAGCCCACAATAAATGAAAGACCATAGAAAAGCAGGGTAATGATGCCAATGACCAGCAAGGGCTTGCCACTGAAGGATGTCATGGAATCAACGGCAAGGGTGACCCTGCGGGCCAGGCTCCATTTGCTGGTGCCGCCGCAGCGGGCGCAGGGCGTAAAGAGTATCTCCTTGTGCCGAAATCCCATCCACGAGGTCAGACCCCGGTAAAACAGTTTGCGTTCTCCAAGGCTTTTCCAGGCCTCAACCACCTTGCGGTCAAGAAGCTTGAAGTCGCCCGAGCCTTTGAGGTCATATGAGGTCAGCATCTGAAAAATGCGGTAAAATGAGACGGCGCAGATTCTGCTCAAAAATGACTCTACCTGGCGCTCCTGCTTGCGCACATCAACCACGTCTACAACGCCGGTACGCCATAAGGCCACCATTTCTGGTATAAGTGCGGCGGGGTGCTGCATGTCGCTGTCCATGGTGATAACGGCATCGCCCCGCGCGGTTTCCAGGCCGGCAGAAAGGGCGGCATCCTTGCCGAAATTCCGGCTCAGGCGCAGGCAGCGCAGGTCGGCATATTGCCTTGTCAGCCCACGCATGGAGGCCCATGTATCGTCTGTGGAACCATCGTCAACCAGAATCATTTCGTAGCTGAGGCCGGTTTCACCCTTCAACCGGGCAAGCACCCCGGCGAGCGAGGCCACGAATTCGTGCAGATGGCCGCCCTCGCAGTAAACGGGGGCAACAACCGAGAGTGTGGTTTGATGCATGCAAAGCCTCACTGCGTGACATGTTCGGCCGCAATGCCGCGTTTGGCGATAAACCAGCGGTCATTGCTCCAGAGAACGGTTCCATGCTGCTCAATGTTCTGCCGCTCGGACATGGTGCCGCATAAAATCCACTGGGTGCCAGAGGCAATCCATGTTGCGGTCAATCCCTGTTTATCCCGAATGGCGACCAGGTCAAGCCAGCGGGCAGCCCCTTGCGCGTCCTGACTGTACAAGTAGGAAGATCCGTCTTTAAAAGCGTAGGCCAGGGGCCGGTACAGGCGATAGCGCACGGCCATGGCGTCGGGTTCCGCAAATATGGGGGCGTCTTGTGGAACTATCCGCTGCACTGCTTGCAGTGCCTCTGCATAGGAGGCGCCCCGGCTCAGGCGATTTTGTACCCGTGCTGGCTGGGGCAACTCCAGCACATGCCTGAAGGCGAACCGTACCCCATAGGCCCAGCGCCCCTGATCGCACACAAGAACAACGATAGCAGCAGCAATGGCAATGAGGCCTGCCCACTTGGGTGCGCGTTGCCAAAAGCAGGCAAAGCCGCAGACAATCATGAGCCAGCACAAAAAGACAGCAAAGCGGATTCCACGGGGAAGCTCCGCCCCCATGGGCATTCTGCCGAGGGCCTGAGCGATGTGAGTTTCCGCTACCGAAATAAGCAGGGCTACGCACAGGCCTAAAAGTAGCGTGGGTACGATGGCTGCCAGGCGCTTCATGGGCGGGGTGCCATAACGCCGCACAACAAAGAATCCGGCGATGCCGCCAAGAATGAGAAAAAAGCTGTCGCTTTTGTAATGCAGGTGCCCGATCAGCCTGCGCCAGAGGCCGCCCTCGTCTTCAAGAAAGCGGCGGTCAAAAACCTGCTGGAGCACGGCCAGATCCTGCGGAGAAAATGGCGTGGCGGATTTGATGGAGCTTGTCAGATAGAGCAAGGTTGGAAGGCACCATGCAACAAGGCTCAACAGAAGCCATGCCCCGTGCCGCAACAGGCTGTCGCCCTTGGCCCTGTGAAAGAAAAATACGGTAAACAGCATGCAGCTTGCCACCAGCGAGCTGATGCTGTGCAGGTACATGCCGCAACCCGAAGCGAAGAGGATAAGAGGGCGCAACTGCGGTTTGTCGAGGGCGGAAAGTGTTGCTGTCAGCAGTATGGGGAACAGGGCCGCGTAAAAAACACGCGGTGTTATGTCGCCCGAGCCAAAGCCCCAGTATGTGCCAAAGCTGACCCATACGGTCACGCCTGTCAGCAGGGCAAACAGGGCAGCAAGCTGCGGCGTGTCAAAAAGGCGGCGACCCAGATAATAACAGGCAATGTAGTGGAAAAACACTCCCACAGCGCCAGCCCGCAGCAGCCCTTGCACAATGTCGTCGCCGGGCTGAAGAAGATTCGCCAGCGTTGATTCAAGGCTGATGATGGAATTTGCTGTGGTTGGTATTGCTAATAGCGGGTCAAGTGAAAAAAGCTCGCGGCGTAATTCACCCGCAATATTTTGCACATAGCAGCAAAGGTCGCTGCTGATTTTAAGCCCGTCGCACGAAAGTAGGGTCACTCCCCACAGCCCAAACAGGGTATAGCCAGCAATGGCAATGATAAAAACCGTATCCCATAGTGCGTAATTTTTGGAATATCTGAAGGACATTTGCTGAACGCCTGGGTGGATTAGTTTGAAAGGATGTATACTTAAGCAATAGTAAGTCTGTACGTAGTATTTATACAGTGAAATTACGTAAAGGCCGTTACTCTTTTGCGTATTTTTTATGAGAGTGGGCGCATGCCGTAGAATATTGGTATATGGCAGGTTGATTTAGTGAAACAGCGAAGGAAGAATATTTCAAAATAGCATATTTATCAACAGTATAATAAGCATGGATTATGTATGGGGTAGAAAAAATACTATTAATATGCGCATAATATCAAATTTATAATTAAAAAATACGCAAAATTATACAGGTGGCAGTTGGGCAGCGGTGATTGCACCTCCGGGGGGAAGGGCAGGCGCTGGTTGCGTGCATCCAAATAGAGCGCTTGATTATAGTTCCAAGGAATTTGGCCATGTTGCAGAAAATGCGGTCGTATGGCGGATGCGTGCACCTATGGGCAATGTTCAACCTTGAAGCGTCCGGACGGGCATCGGCAGACCGCTCTGGCCGGATTAAAAAAGGCCGGGAGTTGTCCCGGCCTTCAATCACAGGTTGATTACAGCGTGCGGTGTCACATGCTGTGCTTAAAAGCGGTCGGCGGCTGCCAGCATGCGACGCCACCAGTTCATCCAACCACCCCAAACAGCACCGAGGATTGAATCCTCTTTGCGGCATCCGACGGTCCCCAGCATAACTGCATATTCCATACTTTGCCTCCTTGGTTCCGGTGGTTGCGAACAAAAAACTTCGCAGGTAAAAACTAGCACTCTCATAAATGGCTTGCAATAGTTTGGGGGCCTTCTGAGCCTGGGATATCCGTGTTGGGGACATTTTCTGCTAATTCTGCAAAATATTTTAGTCGGTTGTGTTGGCAGGCGGAATAAAAAAATATTGTGCCCTGAGTGTTGTCACCCTCTCCCCCTCAAGGCAGCCTCGGTAAACGGGACAGCAATCTGCCTTTTGGAGGAACAGCAAGCCTCATCCTCCCCGCAAGAAACTGTCGAACGATGGTGGTCGAGAAAACTTGATTCGTCACCAACTGGAGTGCGCTTGTTTTTAAATGCTCTTCGCATTATTCAGAGTTAAATGTGATTGCGTTTTAGTTAACGGATTGGAGGGGGCATGTCGCGTCCGGATTTAAATTTGCTTTTGGCCCTGGATGCATTGCTGGATGAGGGCAGCGTCATTGGAGCAGCCCGGCGCATGAACTTGAGTCCCCCTGCCATGAGCCGCACTTTGAGCCGCATTCGGGACGCGCTGGCCGATCCGGTATTTGTTCAGGTGGGGCGGAAGCTCGTGCCGACGCCCAAGGCGCTCGCGCTGCGCGAACAGGTGCGTTTAGCGGTCGAACAGGCAGCCCAGGTCTTTTCATCCAACGCAGAGATCGATCTGAAATCGCTGGAAAGGCGCTTTAATGTTCGCGCCACCGATGAATTTGTGAGTATGTATCTGGGGCATCTGCTGGGAATTATGGCAACGGATATGCCCCGCGCCATGCTGCGTTTTTCGCCGGAAGAGGATGACGTGGACGAGGAGGCGTTGCGCAGTGGTCGCATTGACCTCTTCATCAGCGGTTCGCGTAAGCTGGGGGCTGAGATTTGCGTGCAGTCGCTGTTTACCACGACTTACGTCGGCGTTGCTCGAACAAATCATCCGGTTTTTGATGATGAAATTACCCTCGAGCGCCTTACCCGCTGGGAGCATATCAACGTTTCGCGGCGTGGAAAGTCCGTTGGACCCGTGGACGCAGCGCTGGAAGAGCAGGAGCTGCGCCGTCATGTTGCCCTTGTCGTGCCGAACCCATACACGGCATTGTTTGCGTTGCACGATTCTGACCTGTTGCTGATCTTGCCCAAAAATCTGGCCAGCAGCGCGCTTG
>JASGGT010000012.1:0-31379 GCA_047602655.1 Desulfovibrio sp.
GTTTTCTGCGGGGCTGCACGTTGGCAAGGAGGGGAAATGGCTGTCTGTCAGGTAAAAAACGCACAGCGCTTGAGGTATCAGAATCATCGGTTTGAGCGCGTACCGGGCATGAGCCTGCTGCTGGATGCCTTTGCGCTGGTGGATTGCGGCGTGGCGGAGTCCATAGCTTCCCGTGGCGAACAACCTGCCTGCGGGCCGGGTTGCTGCCATTGCTGTACACAGCCCATTCCACTGACGCCCCTGGAAATTCTGGCCCTGCGCCTCTTTGTTGAACTGGAACTTCCAGCCGACAAGCGCGACAAGCTCAAGGCGGCCTTTGCATCGTTCCACGGCAAGCGGGCGACCCTTGGGGACACCTGCCCATTCCTGCTGGAGGGGGGGTGCGGCGTGTATCCTGTGCGCCCGATTGCGTGCAGGCGTTTTGTTGTCTACGGTGCGCCTTGCGGCAAAGGGGAAGACCCAACCCTGACCCGGCCTGCCAATGTGCTGCATCCACGTCAGGATGCCATGCAGGCTGCCTTGCGGTGCACATTGCCCTGGTACAGAGAGCGCTACTCCCTGCCGGAAGGCATTACTGCGGAAGAAACACAGGCTTTCTTACGCGGTGTCACCACCGTCTTGCAGGCCGTGCCTTGGGCAAAATACGCCTAGTCAATCTCCGAGCCAGGCCAGCCCGGGCAGATCGTTCCCGCAAACCTCTATGGACAAGCGGGAGAACGCAGTTCGATTTTTGATAGCCTCGGGTTTGCGCGCCTTGCACCGTCTGGAAACTGGTCAGGGTTTTGACGGATCAAGCCGGAGCATGGGGCCGTTATTCAGGCTTACAAAAAGGCCTAGAGGCGTATTGACCGCCTGACTCACCGGCACCGCCAGATATTCGCCGACCTTCCAGCCTTCAGCCTTGAAGTGGATTCGTTCGCCTGCCAGCGCGGCCAGGATTTGCTGATAGACGGAGCCTCCGGCTGCGCTGTCTGCAAGCATTGGCCGCTCAAGAATATGGGATGCCGCCAGCCCTTGCAGGAAAAGGGGCAGGAGTCTGCGCCAGTCTGTTTTGTTGAGACGCAAAACCGCAATGCGTTCAATCGTTGAAATATCCTGTCCATGCAGCACCAGCCACAAGTTACTGAACGTAGTGGTTGCCGCTGAGGGCTGCGCGTTTGCCGGTGCGCCATTGGCGCGCACCAGCCACGCCGCGTCAATTCCCGTATCATGTAAAGCCTGCGGCAAACCCAGTTTTACAGGCTTTTGCGCGGCCATGTCCGCAGGTGCTTCCAGCGTCGCCACAGCTGCGGAAGGCACGGGCGGCGCGCTGCTGACGCCGCCAAGACCCAGCATCCAGGCCACCCATAGGTTGGGCCATGTCTCTGGCTGTGCGGGTAAGGCCTCACCCATCTGCACAGGAAAGACCGTCGCCGGAATACTGCGCTGCACCACAGGTTGGGGCAGGTTCGGGTCAATGGCCCTTTTGCGCGCGCCAGGGCGGTAGATTTCGCCAAGCAGCCCGAATCGGGGCGGAGCATCCTTTGTCTGGGCGGTATTGCCCATGGCTTGCAGCGTGTCGTAGCGCTCCTGTAATTGCAGCCCCAGGTGGAGCATGCCGCCGTTGGCGGCATTGGTCATGGTGTCGCGCCAGTTGGAGCTGCTGACGAGCATACCCAGCAAGGGGATGAGCAGCGCAGCCACGAGCGCCCGTTGAGGCAGCCGCGCCAAGGCGCGTTCCACAGCAGGAAAGGCGTTCAGCAAGCCCCAGAGGGCAAAGCCGCAGGCATAGGCTGAAAAAATGGTCAGGCCTGCGGGCAGCTTGCCCGTGGAACTGATGGTCACATCGCTGAGGGCATGCAGCACGGTGAGCAGGGCAGAGAGCCCCAGATACGCGGTTATAGCCAAAACTGTCATCAGCAGGCCAGAACGCGCCGTACCCTTGGGCAAAGCCGGGCATTGTCCGCGCATGCCGCGCAGCACAAGCACCAGCAGCAAAACAGCCCACGGCCACAGCCCGTCAAAAAAACCAAATGCTACATGCCGCCATTCGTCAAAAGCTGCGGCAAGCTGTTGCAGCTGCACGTCTGAGCCGATATGGCGGGCCGTCCTGCGCACCTGATTGCCCGGTGCGAGAAAGGAAAACAGCAAAGCCCCGAGAATCCAAAGCCACAAAACTCCCATGTGCCGCAGGCGGGTGCGGGCGTTTTGCGTGGCATCTGGTTCCGTCTCCCTGCTTGCAAAGCGATCCGCAAGGGCCAGCAGAACAGCAACCGTGCATGCCGCCAAAGCTGCCAGCGCCGAATGCTCAAACACACCAACGGTCAGTACACCCACAATGATGGCCTGACGCCGCGCCTTTTGAGCTTCAACTGTCGGGGCAGCCCACAGGCGACAGAGCATCCACAGAAAGACAAGGGTCATGGCCTGCAACAGGCCCATGGTGAGCGCATCCGTCAGCAGGTAGAAGTTGGGCAGGCTCTGATGACCGGCAAGCACCACAAGTATGCCCAGCAGTCCGCTAAATACGGCGGAGCTGCGCCGGACGTTTACCACCCGCGCAAGGCCGAACAGGCCAAGGCCGAACAACGCCGCAACGCCCGCGCATACAAGCCCGTAAAGGGGGCGGATTTCTCCTGCCTTGCCCAGAAAAACCGCCAGAAAGTGGTAGGTGTAGCGTCCGCTCCAGGTCAGCCATTCGCGGGCGACTTCATACAGCCCGCCGGGCAGATCAAAGGGGAACATGGCTCGGGTGACTTCGTCAAAGTCATCCCCGCGCGGGAACAGAAAGCCAAAGGCATAGGCAAAAGGCAGCAGCAGTGCCACAACGGCCACCCACCAGCCCCAACCGGGGGCAGGCAAGGTGAAATGGTTCGCCTGAAATTCAGGGGCCGGGGATTTACCGCTGTGCGAGGGGCAGGAATCGGCAGGGTGGGCCATATGCTGACAGACCTTGTGTTTGCGCGGGAGGCCCCGATAATCGGAACCCCCCGCGCTGTATTTTGGGAATGTATGCTGGCCTTGGCAGAAGCAAGAGGCCGGGCCTGCATGCGCAGACCGTCTGATGATAAGGCTGTTATTTTACGTCAACAACGCGCACTTCACCGCGCATTTCGTTGACCTTTTTGCGGAAGGTCTGTCGGCGATCCTCTCCATCCACCTGCCCTGCCAACCATTCAACCACGTGCATGACAGGGCGTTTGTCGTGCATGTTGATGAGGCAGCGGCCAATGCCGATCTTGCACGAGGGGCAGCCCACAATGACGGGGCCGTCATTGCCCTGTTCAAAGGCTTCGCCAAGGCGCGTCTGCTTGCGCGAACGCAGCAGGTTGTAGATGTCGGGCGAGGTCATGGCCCCCATGCCCGATTCGCCGCAGCAACCGGGGTTGAGCGTAATCTTGGCTCCGCTGAAGTCACCCAGCGCCTTGATGATCTGCTTTTGCCCCTTGATCTTGTGCACATCGGCCCATTCGCAGTGGCATGCGCCGTGGTACAGCACCTTGGAGCCTTCCGGCAGGGGAGCCTTGAGCTTGTCCTTGTCCAGCAGGGGCAAGGTGAGCTGGCCCACATCGCGCAGTGTCAGCTGCGGGAACTGCGTTTCCATGTGCAGGCGCTCAAGGCCATCGCGGCACGAACCGCAGGCTGTGACCATGTGCTTGCAGTCAAAGCCAAGCTTGGCGAGATTGCGCAGCATGGAGGCCAGATACTGCCGGTTTTGGGCCATGTTGTCTTCAAAGGCCGTATCCATGCCCGCAGCCAGCAAGGGGAAACCGCAGCACATGTGCCGGGGTGGCACGGCTACGGCAAAACCGGCCTTGAGCAGCAGCATGATGGACGATACACCGATGCGGTCATAGAACAGCGCGCCGCCGCAACCGGGGAAGTACAGGACGCAGGGCATGCCCGGCGTTGGCTCGGCGGGCGCAAAAATGGAACCCCTGTGCAGCTTGAGGGTTTCATACAGATTTGTGTAGCCCATCTTGGGGCCGCGACCGGAAAAGAGCGGGCTCTTCAGACGGCGTTTCCACATTTCTGGCACGAAACCAAGAAACTTGTTCTGCATTTTTTGCCCGAGCGAGGCCATTTTGGCCGCCTTGGGCACACGGTGCTGAATGTCGCGTGAGAGCCATTCGAGGGCATGCCCCTTGATGGGGTGCCCGCCAGCGCCTTCGTGTTCCAGCAGGGCGCGCAGGGTAAGGGCCACCTCGCCCGAGGGAATCTTGACCGGGCAGTTGGCCATGCAGCGGCCACAGGCTGTGCAGTGCTCCACGATATCGCGCAGGGCCTTGTGCAGGCTTTCCTCAATGCGGCCCTTGTTGACCTGGCTGTAGTACACAGCCTCCAGCAGCATGCCCAGCACCATGTTCTTGTTGCGGGGATGGTACTGCATGGAGCGCTCGGGATAGCACATGGAGCAGACCTGCTTGCACTTGCCGCAGCGCGTGCAGACCTGAATGGAGGTAAGCAGGCTGATGAGCTTTTCCTTGTCGGGCAGGCCGCTTTCGCGAATATCGCGGATCAGGCGGTTGAACGAGAAGGTAAAGGGGCGCACCGGCAGTTCGCGGAAAACCAGCTTGGCCGGATTCATCACATCGCGGGGGTCCACGCGCTCCTTGAAAGCGCGCAGGGCGTCCATCTTGTCTTTGCCGAAAAAGGCAATCTTGGTGATGCCGATGCCGTGCTCGCCCGAAACCTCGCCGCCCATCTCCTGGCACTCGGCCATGATACGGGCTGCGGTTTCTTCCGCTTCTTCAAGCATGTGGGCATCGTTGGAGTTCACAGGGATGTTCACATGGCAGTTGCCGTCGCCCGCGTGCATATGGCTGGCAACCACAATGCGGCTGGCATCCATGTACTCCCTGATCTTGTCGATTTTTTTTGCAAGATGGGGGTATTTTTCCTTGAGCTTGGCAAGAAAGTCTTCTGCGCGGGCCGCCAGTTCCATATCCGAAATTTCGGTGGCGGCAACATCGCCCGAGGCAGCCTTGGAGGCTTGCGAAAACTCGCGGTTAAAGTCCTTGTCTTCCATGGGGAAGCCCGGCAGACGCCCCACTTCCTGCAAGGCGTAACGGTAGGAGGCCGCCGTGCATTCCAGGTTGATCTGCTCGAGGAACAGCGCAAAGTCGGGGATACGGTCCATGGGGATGACCACGTCCTCGTTCATCTTGAAGCCGGAGGTGCGCTTGGCGATGGCCGAGAGCCTGTGGCGGTCTTCCCAGAAGCGTTCGCCTTCCTTTGCATCAGCGGCAACGATGATGTCCACGTTGTCCTGCTGTTCCACAACGCTCACGATGTCGCCCACGCACTTGTCGAGCAGGTAGGGATCGTCGCCATCCACCTGAAGGATGATGACCGAAATGGGCGAACCTTCGTATTTCTCGGACTTGCGCTTGTATTCAATGGCCTGCACGTACTTGGCGTTGAATTCTTCCATGGCCGAAAGGTGAGCGTAGTCGCCCTCCTGACGGATACGGTTGCGCAGGGCCACCAGCTCGCGCACCACGATGGCGGCGGGGTGCATGGAGCGGCCAAAGAATTCAAGCACCATGACGCGGCTGTACTTGGGCTTGGGGTGAACGATAAAGCAGGCTTCGGTAATGATGCCGTCCACGCCTTCTATCTGCAAGCCCGGCAGGCCGCCCAAAACCTTGTTTGTCACGTCCTTGCCAAGGCCCGGCAGGCGGATTTCGTCGCCGCGCAGGTGCACCACGTTGCGCACGCCGCCGCTCACGTCCTTGACCACAAAGACGGCGGTTTCGTCCGGCAGAATCTTGTGGCGGGGGTGGTTTTCACGTTCAACGGTGATGATTTCACCCGTGGGTGTGACCATGCGCCACCACAGCAGGTTGTCCAGCGTGGTGCCGTATTCAAAGGCGCTGGGGCCGCCCGCGTTTTCAGAAATGTTGCCGCCGATGGTCGAGGCCTGCTTGGAGGCAGGATCTACGGAAAACAGCGCACCCTCGGCGTCCACCGTGTTGATGACGGCCTGCGTGATGGCCCCGGCCTGACAGGTGACAGTCATGGCTTCAAGGTCAACAGGCCCGATGCGCGTCAGCCGGGTGAGGCTGACAATAACCGTGCGCTTGCGCGCGGGCACTGCGCCGCCAGTCATGCCGGAGCCGCCGCCGCGGGGAATGAGCGCAAACTTCATATCGTTGGCGAGCTTCACAAGCTCGGCCACCTGTTCGGTATTGTCAGGCTCAACCACCAGCAGGGGCAGTTCCATGCGCAAGTCGGTGGCGTCTGTTGCCGATTCCACCATGGCGGCGGGATTGGTCAGAATGCATTCATCGGGCAAAACGCCGTGCAGGGCGTCCACCAGTTTGGCGCGGAAGGCGGTTTCGGCCTCGTGGGCCGACCAGAACATGGTGAGGCCTTCGCTGATGGCCGTGGCGTAATAGTGCGCCAGGGAGACCGATTCCTTGTCATAGCTTTCGCGAACGCTGGTGCGCACGGTTTCCGCATTGATAAAGGGGTTGTAGGCCACCAGAAAAAGTTCTTCGGCTATGGCGATGGCCAGGTTGCGCACAGATTCGGGCCATTCTGCAAAATCATCAATGTTGATGCGCAGAATCCTGTTCACCACATAGTCGGGAGAAATGGAGATATGCGGACCCTTGTGGGGCATGACGTTCTACCTCGTAAAGCTCGATGAAGCTCTTGCGGCGTTGCCGCCGGTCAAATCCGTGAAGACAGGCGGGGCATGCTCAATCCACCCCCTGTTTTCCCGCGCATTGGCGAGCCGCCCAATAGCCGACCATGCCGAACCGAGGCCCACAGTGATGCGGGGTCGGGCGGCATGGCAGTTTGGAAAAAACTCGCGCTCTCGGCAGGCCGCAGGCCGCCGACACTGTTCAAACCCATCGGGCAAGCCGAAGGTCTGCAACGCGGGGGAAGCCTTTTCTCTACGTTCTATATTGATGGATGGCAAGTGCGCAGGGCATTGGCCCAAGCCTGCCATACACCATCCCGCCTGCCATAACAGGATTAGTAGTCTTTGACATTTGGCAAGCTGTAGATATTCTTCTGCCAGACGGGGCTTTTCTGGGCCTCCGGGTATTCATCTATGGAGTTATCCGCATGTTCATCATAAAATTACAGCCAATTACGGATGTTTTTGACTGGTTGCACTCAGCCTGGGAGCGTGCCGCTACCCAGCGCCGCGTGGCCCTGTGCATCCTCTGGGTATATCTGCTCTCCCTGCTTGGCGTGGAACTCAAGCGCATGGGCATCCTGCCTCCGTGGCTGGCCGCGATTACGCCGCACAGCCACTTTTATGCCATCCATCTGGCCTTTACCCTGATTCTTGGGCTTGAGGTCATGAGCCTGATTCTGGCGATCCCAAGTTCCCTTTCGCAATCCATGGGCAAGCAGTTTGAGATACTAACCCTCATTTTGCTGCGCAACGCTTTTAAGGAACTGGCGCATTTGCCGGAGCCGGTCAGCGTGGTTGACGACCTGCTGCCGGTAATTAGCATCGCGGTTTCCGGGGCAGGGGCCTTGGCCGTGTATATGTGCCTTGGGCTTTACAAGCGCATTGCACGGCAGCATCTGCATTTTATCGCCACGGCTGATCTGCGCATGCGCTACGTCATGAGCAAAAAAATGCTGGCCTTGGCCCTGTTTATCATTTTTTTGTTCATAGGCTCCCGCGATTTCATGCATTTTGTGAAAACCGGCGAAGACCTCAAGTTCTTTGAAACTCTCTACACGGTGCTGATTTTTGCAGATATCGCCATGGTGCTCATTGCACAGCGGTATATGCCCGCCTTTCACGCTGTGTTTCGAAATTCGGGCTTTGTTATCGGCACCTTGCTCATGCGGCTGGCCCTTTCCGCAAGCCCCTTGTGGAGCCCTGCCATTGGGCTTTTCGCAGCGCTCTTTGTGCTGGCCGTGACCTGGGGCACCAACTACTTCACGCCGCTGCGGCATCAAGGCTACTGTGTGCGTGAAGTGGAATCCACCGATTAGCCAATTGCCAGAAGCTTTTTTGTTCCAAAGGTGTCGAATAAGCTGGGGGCAAAGATGAAGGATGAATTTAGGCAATGGCTTGTTAGCAAGGGATATAGTGTTATAACTCCTAGTGGTAATTTGAGCACTGTTTATGACTATGCAAATCGTATTGATAAGGTTTGCCAATGGGAAAATATGACATGGTTAGCTCTTGCTGCGAAGATTGAGCCAGTTGTTAAAGAATATAGCGCCGGGGGAGTTAAATCTGAGAGGGGGAATAAGTCACATCGGGCAGTAATAAATGCACTGCTTCGATTTGAAGAATTCCTTTCAGCAGGACGGTGATTATCTCGTTCAGTAGTGGGAACGGAGTGATTATAAAGAAAGTGTTTGTGACAGGTATCAACAAAAAGTCCCGCGCTGTAGACCAGCACGGGACTTTTTTAATTATTTATGGACAAGGCTAGTAGGCGTGTTCGTCCTTGAGGTCATCGTGCGTCACAGGGGAGGAGAAGGTCTTGTACAGCCAGAACTGGTACGCAAGCACGATGGGCACCATGACCAGGGCCACACCCAGCATGATCTTGAGCGTCAGCTGGCTCGAAGCGCCGTTAAAGGCCGTGACCGTGGCGGCAGGATCTATGGAAGATATGATCATACCGGGGAACATGCCCGCAACGCCAAAGAAGGTAACGCCAAGAATGAACACTGCGCTGCACGCCCAGGCCAGCCACAGCTTGCCCGCACCCAGCATGACGCGCGCGCCCACAAGGCCCGCCAGCGCCAGCAAAGGCAGAACAAACAGAACAGGCATGGCCAGAAAGTTTGCATACAGCTTGGTGTACATTGCGGTGAGAACCAGAAAGACCACCAGCAGCAACAGCATGACAGGCCACAGGAAGGTGGCCGATGCCACTGCGCGGGTTTGCAGGCTGCCGGTGCTCTTGATGGCCAGCCACAGGGAGCCGTGCAGCAGGAACATGCACAAAAAGAACACGCCGCCCGCAAGGCCGTAAATGTTCAGCAGGCCAAGCAGGTTGCCGTGGTATACGCCCTTGACGTCAATGGGAATACCCATGAACAGGTTGGCGAAAGCCACGCCAAGCAGCACGCAGGGGATCAGGTTTGCAAGAAAGTGCACACCGTCCCACAGGGCGCGCCAGCTGTCGTGTTCCACCTTGTTGCGGAACTCGAAGGAAACAGCCCTGAAAATAAGGGCGAACAGCAGCAGAAGCAGCGGGGCGTACAGCGCGCTGAACATGACCGCATAGGCCTTGGGAAAAGCCGCAAAGGTCACGCCGCCAGCGGAAATAAGCCATACTTCGTTGCCGTCCCAGAAGGGCCCGGCAGCATTGTACATGATACGGCGCTCAGACTCGTTTTTGCCCAAGAAGGGCAGCAACGCGCCAAGGCCCAGATCAAAACCGTCAAGGATAAAGTACACGGCCCACAACAATGCCCACAGCACAAACCAGATGGTTTCCAACATGGCTATACCTCCTGGGCGTCAGGGCCCTTGATGGCGTATTTACGCAGCAAGTAAATGTCCAGAAGGCCAAGCAGGGAATACACCACTATGAACGCACCCAGCGAAATGGCGACATTCTCGGCTGGAACTGGCGAAACCGCGTCGGAAGTGCGCATGAGACCATAAACAATCCAGGGCTGGCGGCCAATTTCGGCCACTGCCCAACCCAGCATGATGGCAACATAGGGCAGGGGGATGTTCCATACCAGCGCCTTGAGCAGCAGGGGGCAGGGTTCATCCTTCTTGCGTTGCAAAAAGGCGCCCACTGCCAGCAGCACAAAGATGCCAGCCATGGCGATCATGCCGCGGAAGCTCAGGAAGGTAGGCATGACCGGGGGGCGGTCTTCCTTGGCAAAGTCCTTGAGGCCCTTCACTTCGGCGTTGGTGTCGCCATAGGCAATCCAGCTCAGCAGGCCGGGAATGCCGATGGCCTGAACCTTGTTGCCTTCATTGGCTTCGTCAGGCCATGCCAGCAGATAGAAAGGCACGTTGCGCCCGGTTTCCCAGTGGGATTCCAGCGCGGCCAGTTTGGCAGGCTGCACCTGGGCCACAGTCTTGCCCTGCTGGTCGCCAGAAAGGCCCAGCAGCAAAACAAGAATCAGGGTGAAAGGCGCGGCCATCTTGAAGGAGGCCCTGAAAAAGTCCACCTGGCTCTTGCGCAGCAAATGCCAGGCCGAAACGCCCAGCACAAAAAAGCCGCCCAGCGCCCACGATGCCAGCACCGTATGCGCGTACATGCCCCAGGCGTAGCCATTGGTCACCACCTGCCAGAAGTTGGCAAGCTCGGCGCGCCCGACGGTCTCATTGATGGTATAGCCCACCGGGTGCTGCATAAAGCCGTTGGCAAGAATGATCCACAGGGCGGAAAGGTTGCCCGCAAATGCCACAATATAAATTGAGGCAAGATGCATTTTTTTGCCAACGCGTTTCCAGCCAAAGTGCCACACTGCAAGGAACGTGGATTCCAGAAAAAAGGCCACCGTGGCTTCAATAGCCAGCAGGGAGCCAAAAATATCGCCCACGTATTCCGAGTAGCGGGACCAGTTGGTGCCGAACTGGAACTCAAGCGTGATGCCCGTCACCACGCCCAGGGTAAAGTTGATGAGAAAAAGTTTTCCCCAAAATTTGGCTTGTTTTTTCCAGAATTCGTCACCGGTGCGCACATAGCGGGTTTCCATCCAGGCGAGAATGACGGAAAGGCCGAGCGTAAGCGGTACGAATATGAAATGGAAAAAAACGGCCACAGCGAATTGCAAACGCGAAAGCATTACAACGTCCATGTAGGCCCTCCTTGAATATCCTTCAGGCGAGATAGCTTTTTTCCCATCAAATGGCAAGTAGTTACGAATATCATTTTGCCCGTATGAGTATGAATCCTGCGGGCTTGATGTGTTATCCCCCTTTTATATGAAATATTGAAATGGAATGTCCGTGCGCACCTGCCAGCCTGTTTTACAGGGTGCCGGACGCGCGACATTCCCTGCGTTGCCACCAGCCGCGCGGAAAAATGCCGTAAAATTTGGCAAATCCCCCTTGAAATTTCAGTGGGGGATATTATTTTCAACTATATCTTTTTTCAGGAGGTTTGTCATGGCAGAGGCTGGTAAGAATTCCCGCCAATTCCGCGCTGAGGTGCGCAAAGTCCTGCATATCCTCACCAATTCGCTCTATACAAATCGCGAAATTTTTTTGAGGGAACTTGTTTCCAACGCCTCGGACGCGTTGGATAAATTGCGCTACCGCATGAACAGGGGCGAAAGTCCGCGTCTTGCTGATATTCCCCTTGAAATCCGCATCAGTCTGGACAAGGACGCCAAGGTTCTGACCATTGCAGATACAGGCGTTGGCATGACCGCAGATGAACTGGCTGAAAATCTTGGCACCATTGCCAGATCCGGTTCCGAGCAGTTTTTGGCCGATATTGCGGCTGAAAATACCGCCAGCGGCAGCGCTGCGGCAAAGCCCGAAGCTGGGGAGGAGGGCGAAACCTCCGGTCCTGCGGATGCCGCCAACATTATTGGCCGTTTTGGCGTGGGCTTTTACTCCGTCTTTATGGTGGCCAGCAAGGTGGAAGTTACCTCGCGTCCGGCTTTTGGCGATGACGCCCAAGCCAGCGTGTGGGTCAGCGACGGCCTTGGCACCTTTACCGTTGAACCTGCAACCGGGGATGAACCCGCGCGCGGCACGGTCATCAAGGCATGGCTCAAGGACGATGCCGCCGAATTTGCGGAGAAGTTCCGCGTTGAATCGGTTATCCGCAAGCACTCGGCCTTTGTTCCCTTCCCTGTTCTGGTGGACGGGGAGCGGGTCAACACCCAGCCCGCGCTGTGGCGCGAGCCAAAGTTTTCGGTCACCAAGGAACAGTACGACTCCTTTTACAAGGCCCTGACCTATGACGCCAAGGAGCCGCTGGACACTCTGCATCTTTCTGTGGATGCGCCTGTGCAGTTCAATGCCCTCCTGTTCACGCCCGATTCGGCGCAGGATTTTTTTGGTGCCGACCGCGAATTCTGGGGACTTGATCTTTATGCCCGCCGCGTGCTCATCCAGCACCGCAACAAAGAGCTGGTGCCTGAATATCTGGCCTTTCTCAAAGGTGTGGTCGATACGGAAGACCTGCCCCTGAATATCTCGCGCGAGACGCTTCAGGAAAACGTGGTGCTGCGCAAGATCAATCAGGTGCTGGTCAAGCAGACCCTGGCCCATCTTGAAAAGCTGGCAAAGGACGATGCGGAAAAATACAGCCGCTTCTGGAAGCTTCACGGCAAAGTTTTCAAGCTGGGTTATCACGACTATGCCAATCGTGAGCGCATCAGCGCCTTGCTGCGCTTCAATTCTTCGTCCCTTGCGGATGCGGATGCGCTCACCAGCCTTGATGAATACATGGCCCGTGCTCCAGAAGGGCAAAAGACCATCTGGTATGTGGCAGCGCCCAACCGTGAGGCCCGCCTCAATCCGCACATGGAGCGCTTCCGCCGCAAGGGCATTGAAGTGCTGTGGCTGTATGAGCCTGTGGATGAATTTGTCATGGACGGCCTTGCCAAGTACAAGGACTGGGAATTCAAGTCGGTGGAAACAGCGGCGGACGATGCCCTGAAAGACTTTGCCGACAAGGAGCAGCCGGAACACGAAGCCGCAGCGCCGCTCTCTGACGATGATTCGGCAAGCTTTGACGCCTTGCTTGCCAGGATGAAAGAAATCCTGGGCGACAAAGTAACGGACGTGCGTGTTTCTCACCGTCTGGCAGACAGCCCCGCAGTGCTGGTTTCGCCCGATGGCGGTCTGTCGTCCTCCATGGAAAAGCTGCTCAAGGTCATGCAGAAGGACGACTCCATCCCTGTGAAGGTGCTGGAGGTCAACCGCGACCATCCCCTGCTGCGCAGCATGCTGCGTATGTTCAAGGCCGATGCGGACGACAGGATTCTGGCCGACATGACCGGCTGCCTTTTTGACGCCAGCCTGCTGCTGGACGGCTATCTCAAGGATCCGCAGGCCCTGGCGGCCCGCACGGGCAAGCTGCTTGAAGAAGCCGCCGCGTGGTATACGGAAGTGCGCAAGATATAAGCTCAGGCAAAATGCCCTCGGGCATGCCCCCATGATGCAGAAAACGGCCTCCGTGAGAAATCCGGGGGCCGTTTCGTTGCTTCGTCTGAGCGGGCTGGGGGTTAGAGTATTTCACCTTTGAAAAGGTGAAATACTCTAACGCTGCACGAGAGTGCAGCGCGCCACAACGTGGCGTGGATTCTGCCGAAAATCGCATTTTTCGGCAGAATGGCGCCTTTGAAATGTGAAGCATTTCAAAGGTAATTTGGTTAGTACACCACGCTGTACGACATGACCTCTGGCCGATGGAAGAAAAATTCCACCCGCCGGTTCATGGCGCGGCTTTGCTCGTCGATGCCCGGCTTGAGGGGGCGCGTATCGCCGTAACTCACGGCGCGCATGCGCGTGGGTTTGATGCCTTTTTCTGCGAGATAGTGCACCATGGCTGATGCGCGAGCGCCGGAAAGCTCCCAGGCAGAGGCAAATGGCGGTCTGGCTTCGGTGGAGTCAGCGTGCCCGCGCACCACGAGGTAAAGATTGTATTCATTCATGAGTTTCAGCACCGCTTCCAGCACCTTGGTGCCTTCGGGCAGCAGGTCAACGCTGCCGGGGCGGAACATGACGTCCGAGTTGACGCGCAACTGCACGCCCACGTCATCCGCGCTGATGCCGGAAGAATTTTGCGGCACGGCATCAGCCATGAGCATCTGCTTGATTTTTTGCGCAATGGCATAGTGCGACTTTTCAACTTCGTTGATTTTGAGGTCGCGCGCGTCGATTTTGTCCGTGTTCTGTATGAACGGATTGTTTGATATGGGAGATGTGGAGCTGGAGTCAAAATTGCGCTCGCCGCTGAAGTATGCGGCAAGTCCAGCCTTGGTGTCGGGCGGCACCATGCTGAGGATCCACAACAGAAGGAAGAAGGCCATCATGGCCGTAACAAAGTCGGCATACGCCACTTTCCATGCGCCGCCGCCCATAGGCTTTCTCCTTCGTAGTAATCTGCGCCGGGCCTTGCGCTTTTGCTGACGGCATAAAAATCAGCCGCCCGCGCCCTTGCTGTGCAAACCATAGCAGGTTTTTGCAGAAGGGCAAAATATCAGCGCCCGCATTCCCCCGGCAGGGGGGGGCAGCCCGCCTGCCCCGGCTTAGCCGCTCTTGAGCCGTTCTTCCATTTCTGCAAAGGAAGGACGGAAGGGGTAGGGTATGGCCCTGCGTCCATATTCCACGGCGATCAGCGGGGTTGATCCGCGAATGGCGGCAGCCACAGCTTCCTTGATGGCATTAAAATAAAAATGTTCTTCGGCCACGTAGTTTTCAAGTTTTGCGCCCATGGGGCCAAAGAGGCCATAGCAGGCAAGAATACCAAAAAACGTGCCGACAAGTGCTGCCGCGATGTAGTGGCCGAGAACTTCCGGCGGTTCGTTGATCTTGCCCATGGCAAGCACCACGCCCAGAACGCATGCCACAATACCCATGCCCGGCAGTGATTCGGCCATGTGCGCCACTGCGTGGGCAGGCAAAATACCTTCTTCGCGCATGGTTTCGATATCCACGTCCATGAGACTGTCGATATCTGCGGGGTCGCCGGTGGTCAGGTACACGCGCAGCGTGTCGCCCACAAAGTTCACCAGCACGGTATCTTTGGAAATATTGGGATATTTGCTGAAAATCGGGCTGGATTCGGGTTTTTCAACATCGCTTTCAATACTGATCACGCCCTCGCGATGCATTTTGGAAAAGAGCGCGTACAGCAGGGCCAGTGTCTCAAGGTAGTGATTTTTGCTGGAACCAGGGTCGGCAAACAGGTGTTTGAGGCTTTTGACAACCAGACCAAAAGTGTATTTGGTCTGCGAACCAAAAAACGCCCCAAGGCCGCAACCCAGAATAATGATGAACTCGGCGGGCTGAAAAAGAACGCCCCATTCGCCATGGGCCATGGTGTAGCCCGTGCCGACTGAAGCCGCAACAATGACCAGTCCTATAAGTAAGTACATACTGCCGCCTGTTCGCTCTATGCCTTACCGGGAAAAAAGGCCCCGTAAAGCTCGTGTGTTGCCTGGCTGGCGGATTTTTGACCACGCCGCTCACTCATCGCGCCTTAACAGCGCGTTCAGGCCTTCTTTAATGCTTAACGCCCGTGATGCTAATAGCTTTAGCCCATGACGCCGAAAAGGCAAGCCCCGGGCAAAATCCCTTTACCCGTGAATCGGAGCGGTTTGCCTTGCCATCGGTGCCTTGGACGTTTTTTTGTCTGGGCCGTTGCCATGCCTGTCAGCGGCCCAAAATGCCGCGAACCAGCCCCTCCGCGCCCTTTGCCGCGTCCTTGGTGGTGCTTCCGGCTTCTTTGCCCGTTTTCAGCAATGCGCCCGGCAGATTTTTGGCCATATCGAGGGCAAAACGCGGGTCAACACCATAAGAAATGTCACTCAAGGGTCCCTTGGCCGTCACCGGAATTGTCAGCCCCATGGTTTTGATGTCCAGGGCCGCGTCCAGATATTGTTTGGGCAGACTGATGCGCGCTTTGCCCGCAGCGTTGAGAGTGGCGGAGGTAACGGTGATGGGACTGGCGTTGATCTCGCCATCGCGGGCGGTAAAGGGCGCACGGGCCAGATCAAAGCGGTCGGGCAGCGGCCATCCCTTGCCGGTGAGCGAAGAGATGCTCTTGGAAAGCTCCGCCATGGCGGGAACATGCAGGCGGCGTATCTCGAGCTGTCCACGCCCACTGAGGCTCTGGCGAATGTCATTGGCGTCCGCGCACTTCATGGTTATGTCCGCATCCAGCGAGGCCTGACCATCTGCCATGCGTCCCTTGCCGAGGGCAACCAGCAGCGGGCCAATTTCCACATCGGCGGCTTGCGCCTTGAGGGCGCAGGTTTCAGTCGCCATATCCATGTTGCCGGTGGACTTGATAAGCCCGCCGCTGCCGAGGTTCGCTGTCAAGGAGGTCAGGGCATAGCGTCCTTTTTCTCCCTTGATGGCCAGCGCAATGTCTTTCACCTGCAATCCGCCCCTGGTAATGCCAGCAACTTTGGCGCGGATGTCCAGTCCCGGCATGCGCCGTGCCGCCTCCGCATCCGGCTTGGCGCGCTTGCCGCCAGCCGCTGCGCCGTCGTGCCCCGCAGGCTTGGTTTCTACCGTGTTTTTGCCGGATTCCGTCTGGGGCAAATAGGGATCAAGATTGAGCATGCCAGTCTGCACGTCAGCAGTCACAAGCATGGGGGCGTTCTCCGGCAGGTCAAGGCGCAGACCGCCGCGCAGGGAAAGATCGTCAAGTTGCAGAAGCATCTGGCTGAGATTCAGGGCATTGGCGGTATAACGCAACATTGTCCTGAAGCGCAGATCGTCCTTGGCAGAGGGCGTTGCCAGTTTATGGCCTGCCAGCGCGGCGAGTTTGTGGGGTGACCCTTCCATTTCAAGAGCGCCGTTGAACGCCAGGGGGGCCAGGCCGCCTTCACCGGATGCGCTCACCCGCGCCTGGGGCGTATTGAGCAGGGCCTTGCTCAACTGGAGGTGCAGATCGCTCAGCCGCAACGAACCTTCACAGGTCAACTGCAACGGCCCGGCTTCCTTGGGCAGAGCCCCAGTGAGCGGGGTGACTGTCAGCGCGGTCTGCCGGAAAAGCAGTTGAGGCGGGGCGTAGCGCAGGCGGGAAGAAAATGCCAGCGTGCCCGAGATGCTGTTTGCCGGAGATTTTGCGGCGGGGGCAGCTTGCCCGGCGGTGCTGTCGCCAAAAATAAAGGCAAAATCGCACTGCACCACAGCTTCTTGCCCGGTGCGCAGATTTTCTACAGAAAAGTTTACATCATCAACGCGCAGTGTTTTGCCATTTGCGGTTGTGTAGGTCACAACACCCTGACGCAGTACGAGGCGTTTCAGTTCAATGGGAAGGGCAGGCGGGGTCGAAGCGGCGGGTTTGGTTTCAACTGCGGGGCTATCTGCGTCCGGTTTGGCGGCTGCAACGGCCTTGCCTTCGCGGATCTCAATCATTGGGCTGTTCAGGCGTACTTCACGCACAACAACATTGCCGGTGAGCAGGGGGCTCAGCTCCAGCTGGGCCATGCCGCTTTTGACGGAGATGACCACGCCCTGACCATCGCTGGCGCTGCCCCAGTGCGCCTGTCCAAAATTGACGCCGGGGGGGAAAAAGGAAATTCCGGGCGGGCTGTCAAACGTTAGAGGCTGCCCAGTGGCTTTGGCCGTGGCATCGGCTATCTGCCGCACCACAAAGCCAGCGTCTACCCTGCTGAGCAGAACAGCCGCCGCCACTGCCAGAATCGTGGCGCCACCCAGTATCCATAAAAATACACGCTTCATTGAAACTCCGCAGGTATTTGCGGCCCTGGCGGCCGCGTAAACCGCCGTGCCCTTCAGGGTTGCGGCGGGTATTTGTATGACCACCATTTCTTTTATACGAAAAGCCGGCAAGCAGTGCAAGGCGAAGAACGCACAGCGCAGCATGCCAGTTTTGCGCCTTGGCGGACAGCGCGAGCGCATCGGTTGCGGTAGTTTCCCGCAATCCATATATTGCCGGAAAGATATCATAAAAGACACAGCACTGAACGGACATTGCCGCAAGTGCAGGGAGGATTGGCGCGATGGCGGCCAGATCGGTTCACGCAAAGCAATCCGGGCCGGGGCGCTCCTTGCCTCCGGCTCTCATGATTCAGGGAACCTGCTCAAACGCGGGCAAAAGCCTGATTACGGCCGCCGTATGCAGGCTGCTGGCCCGCAGGGGGCTGCGGGTTGCGCCTTTCAAGGCGCAGAACATGGCGCTCAATTCTTTCGTAACCAGCAACGGCAAGGAAATGGGCCGCGCTCAGGTCTTGCAGGCAGCCGCCTGCGGCCTCGCGCCGGACGTGCGCATGAATCCGGTGCTGCTCAAGCCTACATCCAACGTGGGGTCTCAGGTTATTGTGCTGGGCGAAGCCGTGGGCCACATGCGCGTGGGCGAGTATCTCGGCTACAAGCCCGAGGCCTGGAAGGCCGTGCGCCGCGCCTACCGCAGCCTGGCCGCAGATATGGACGTTATGGTGCTTGAGGGGGCGGGCAGCCCGGCGGAGATCAACCTCAAGGCCCACGACATCGTAAATATGCGCATGGCCCGCTATGCCGGGGCTCATGTGGCCCTGGTGGCGGATATTGACCGTGGCGGGGCCTTCGCTGCCCTGGCGGGCACCATGGCCCTGCTCACCCGCGCCGAAAGGGGACGGGTAGGGGGCTTTATTCTCAATAAGTTCCGGGGCGATGCCAGCCTGCTGGATCCCGCCCTGTCCATGCTCCAGAAGCGAACGGGCAAACCCTTTTGGGGGGTGGTGCCCATGCTGGAAAACCTGCGCCTGCCAGAAGAGGATTCGGTAAGCTTCAAGGACGGTCTGACCCCTGGCCTGCTCATGGGGCCGCGCTCAGCCCGGCCCGCGGACGGGCCGGAGGTGCTGGACGTCGTTGTTCCCGATCTGCCGCATTTGAGTAATGCGACGGATCTTGACGCGTTGCGGGATGAACCGGGAGTACAACTGCGCATTGTGCGCCACGCGGACCAGTGGGGAACGCCGCATGTGGTCATTTTGCCTGGCAGCCGCAATACCGTGGGGGACCTGCGCTTCTTACGCCGCACCGGGCTGGCCGGGCTGGTACAGGAGTTTGCCCGTCAGTGCCTGGAGCGCGGCACGGGCGCGCTGGTGGGCATCTGCGGCGGCTTGCAGATGCTTGGGGCCGAGATAGCCGACCCTTTGCTGATTGAAGAAGGTGGATGCGAGCCGGGGCTTGGTCTGCTGCCCCTCAGTACAAAGTTGCTGGCTGCCAAACGCCTGTGTCGCGCCGCCGGATGGGCGGAAGCCGGCCTGACGGGGGCGGAGCGGCAGCCTGTAGCAGGGTATGAGATCCATCACGGCGAAACATCGTCTCTGGGTGCGGCAATGCAGACGCAGGCCGGAGAGATGGCGGCGGACCCTGCCGGGTCTGCCGCCATGCGGGTTGTGATGACCGACGCGGCGGGGCGTGCCCTGGGCTGGGGCCGGTGCGACGCTCACGGTTGCGCCCGCGTGTGGGGCAGTTATCTGCACGGCCTTTTTGACGAGGATGCTTTTCGACATGCATTTTTGCGCCGCCTGCGGCATGAGGCGGGTTTGCCGCCAGCGCCGGAAACAGCCTACAGCCTCGGCCCTGAGCTGGACAGGTTGGCCGATGCTGTGGAAGCCGCGCTGGACATGCCAGCCATACTCAACCTGCTGCAACTGGCGTAAGCAGAAAAAATCATACTGTCGGTTTTTGGGCCGGAGCGCTGCGGCTTATTCCCCGCCATTGGCTCAGCAATACTCCAAGCACGATGAGCAAGGCCCCGCCATATTGCGCTGGAGGCAACTTCTCGCCCAGCAGAGCGACGCCGAAGAGCAGGGCGAAAACAGGAATGAGATTGGTGTAGGCGGCTGCGCGGCCAGCAGAAAGGCGCTTAACGCCAAAATTGTACAGGCCGTATCCTGCAAAGGTCACAATGCCGCCCAGATAGAACACGCAGGCCCAGGGAATCCATGCGGGAAAATCCCTGCCGAGGCTGATGAGCGTGTCTGATTCCGGCACCACAAGAGCCAGCAGGCAAAAAAAGATCATGCCCACAAAGGCCTGAACAGCGGTGATGCACAGGGCGCTGTATACGGTTGAAAGGTGTCGGGCCAGCACGGTATACCCGGCGGCGCAGCACATGGCGATACCCTCAAGGATGTTGCCCAGCAGGGGATTGGCGGCTTTTTCGTCCGGCACGGCGGCAAGGGTGAGCCACGTGACGCCGCAAACAGCCAGCAAAAACCCCAGCCACATGCGCAGGCCCGCGTGTTCGCGCAGGGCGACAAAGGCGACTGCCGCCACCAGCAGAGGCAACAAGGATGTTATCATGCCCGCCTGCGAGGCCGTGGTCAGGCGTAGCGCGTGGGTTTCAAACAGAAAAAAGAGGCAGGGCTCGCACAGGGCCATGAGCGTCAGCGTCCCCAGATTGCCGTGTTCCTTGAGTTCGCGCCAGAGGCGCGGCCACAGGGGCAAAAAAACAATGCAGGCCACAAGCATGCGCCCGGCCATGGTTTGCAGGGGTGTCAGAGCGGTCAGGGCGATGCGCAGCACCACAAAGGTGGAGCCCCAAAAGGCCATGGCTGTCAGCAAGGCCGCGTGGGGCAATAGATTCCGGGCGGTGGGGGACATGAGGATTTTCAGTTTCTCCAAAATGGTCGCGGATGATTTTTGCGGCAGCCTATGGTAAGAATGCCAATACTTCAAGGTATGAGGCCATCCGGCGATCGCGCGGGGGTGCCTGCCTGTCCGGGTTCAAGCTTGACGAAAGGCACTGTCCTCTGCCTGCGGGAGCAAGAAGCATGAGCATCAGAACCATCATCAAAACTTCCAACCTCGCGCAGTTGCTGCTTCTTCTGCTGCTTGGGCTTTGCCTGGTATCTCTGGGGCGCGGCCTGAACGAGGGCCGCAGGGTACTCGAAAACTACTACAGTCTTGATTCCCTCCTGGTGGATCTGGAAACCAACACCCGCCAGAGTTACGAAGAAGCCCACGCTTTTATCTTTACAGGCAATCCCGAGCGTTATGCCAAGTGGCAGATGCTGAATCAGGATCGCGTTCACGAGGCGCAGGGCGCCGCCGGGCACGAGGGAACCTTTGAACATATCGCCCGCAATCTCAATGTAACGGTGGGCCTGCAAGGGCGGGTTCAGACGCTTCTCGCCCAGCGCAGGCACCTCGACAGCCTGCTTGATACCGCCATGGACATGGCTGTGGGCAATAGCGGGCCGCCTCTGTGGGACAGGGACGGGCTTGATCTTAAAGGCGCGCAGAACTGGGTAGACAGGGTCAATCTGGACAGTGAGGCGCAGCAGGTTCTTTTCAGCGCGCAGGCTCTGCGCGAAGTTCAGTACCGCAGTTTTCTGGAGCAGGTGAGCAAGCAGGAGTCTCCGCTTGTCCAGATGGTCTGGGCCATGTTTTTAGCCTTGCTGGCTCTGGGGGCCAGCGCGGTTGCCAATATCTACATCTTCCAGAAGAGGGTCGCCAAGCCGCTGGGCGAGGTTAGCCAGTATGCGGAAGGCGTGGCGGCGGGCGAGGACCCCGAACCCTTGAAGCTCAGGTACCAGGATGAACTGGCCGTCATGTTTGCCTCCCTGCAACGCATGAAGGGAACGCTGTTTTCCCGTATCCGCGAACTGAAAGAGGCCGAAAGGCGGGCGCGCAAAAGCAAGCAGCAGGCTGTGCTTGCCCGTGCGCAGGCATTGTCGTCGCTGGAACTCGCCCAAAGGGCCTCGCACGTGCAGGAAGATTTTTTGCGCCGCATGAGCCACGAAATCCGCACTCCCCTCAATGCCATCATCGGCATGAGCTATCTGAGCCTGCAAGCCGGCCTCAGTGGCGTGCAGCGCGACTATCTTTCCCAGATCAACAAATCGGGCAGCCTGCTGCTGGACATGGTCAACAGGATTCTTGATTTTTCAAGTGTCAACGAGGGCTTGCTGCGCCGCGAAAACCGGGCATTTCAGTTGCCCCGCCTGCTGGAACTGCTGCGGCAGAGCGTGGCGGGCAGCGCCCTTGAAAAACAGCTGGAGCTGATTTTCACCCTTGATCCGGCTGTGCCGGTGGTTGTGGAAGGCGACGAGCGGCACCTGGAAGAAGTGTTGCGTATTCTGCTGGACAATGCGGTCAAGTACACCCGCACTGGCTCCGTAGAATGCAGTGTGCAGCTTGCCCGCGACGGTCTGAAAGATGGCGGATGCCGCCTGCTCTTTGTGGTGGCCGACAGCGGCCCTGGCATGGATGCTGTTCTTAAGGACAAGCTTTTTGAACCCTTTGCCCTGGGCGACGAGTCGCTGACGCGATCAAACAGCGGCCTTGGCCTCGGGCTTGCGCTGGCGCGGCAGCTGGTCAACCTTATGGGCGGCGAGCTTTCTGTGGCAAGCGCGCCCGGCAAGGGGAGCCGTTTTTCTTTGAGCTGCCCTTTGGCATGGTGCGGCCGAACGGGGCCGATACGGAAACAGCCTCCGCGCAGGAAGAAGCCGCCGCTGTTGTGGACAGCGCCCTTGGCGTTGCGGCCACGCCGCACCGTACGGTGCTTGTGGTGGAAGATAACGATATCAACGCCCAGATCGCCAGCGAGCTTTTGACCCAGGCCGGGCTTGACGTGCGTGTGGCCTCCAACGGTCTTGCGGCTGTTGAAGAAGTGCGTCGCGGCGGCGTTGACCTTGTGCTCATGGATGTGCAGATGCCAGTAATGGATGGGCTTCAATCCACCATGCGCATCCGCGCGCTGGGTTTTTCACCTGCGGATCTGCCCATTCTTGCCATGACGGCCCATGCCGACGCCGCTTCCCGTTTAGAGGGCAAGAACGTGGGCATGAACGACTATCTCACCAAGCCCGTTGATCCTGCCGCGTTGTATGCCGCCCTTGAAACGTGGCTTCCAGGCGGGTTGCAGTCCAATCCGCTGGCAGCAGATGATGCCCCGGATGATTTTTCTGCCGCCGCAGACGAAGAAAACCGTATTCAGGAGGGCGAAGAAAGGCATTCGCTGGACGTGATGCGCGATCCGTCCCATGCCTCTTCGGTGCCGGAGGGACAGGCGGTCAATGTGGAGGCTGGCCTTGCAACCGTAGGCGGCAACCGCGAATTGTACCGGGAACTACTGCTGCGTTTTGTGGATCACTACGGCGAGAGCGCCAGGGAGCTGCGCGGGCTGCTGGCTTGCGGCGATCTGCGTGGTGCGGCCCGTCTGGCCCATACGGTTAAGGGCGTAGCCGCCAACCTTGGCGTGGAGAGGGTATGCCGCCTCACGCGGCATATGGAAAACTCCCTGCCCCTTATTCCGCCGAGCGAAGCGCTGATGGACGAGTTTGAAGCGTGCATGAACGAGGTGCTCCTGCGTGTGCGTTGTCTTGAAGGTGATGGGAGCATGGCCACGGCAGGCACCATGCATCTGGAAGGAGAGCACCGGGATAACCTGCTGGCCCTGCTCGCAGAACTGCCCGACCTGATGGAGACGGACTGGGGCAATGCGGAAAGCGCCGTTGAACGGTTTATGCCACTTGTGAACGGCACCCCCTATGCAGAAGACCTGACCGCCATTCTTGCCTCGGTAAAAGACTTTGACAACGCGGCCCTTCTGGGCCAGGCGGCAGCCCTGCAACGACGCCTGCGCGGAGAAAGCCTGTGAAGACAGTCTTTTGCCTTGACGACAAGATCAAATATCTGACCCTGCTCAAGGTTGCGGTGCGGTCGTTGCGCGCCGTGCAGGGCAAGGATGTCCCCTGTCTATGCGTCTATGCCGGAAATGACGCCGCCTTGCTGGCAGAACTCGCTGCGGAAAATATCCCTGTTGCGCGCTATACGCCGCGCCTTGATCCAAGCGGATTCACGCCTCTGGGGCAGGCCTGCGCCGGATGTTTCCTCAAACTTGAGCTGGCCCTTGTGCCCGAGCTTGCTCAGGACGACCGCGTGCTTTACTGCGATACGGATGTGCTTTTTTATCGCCCTCTGGACGAACTTTTTGCACAACATCCGGCCTATGTGGGCATGGCAAGGGAATACACGGCTCCATTTTTTCACCAGCACCAGCAGCTTTTTTATGAATACAGGGGCGAACGGTACACCGTTCCCATGCCTTTTCCCATCTGGACATATTCCAGCGGGGTGGCGCTATTTAATCTGGAGCGGCTGCGCAAGCGCGATTTCATAGGGCATTTCATGGCCTTTTGCCGTGAAAATGAGTCGCGCATCGGCAACCTTGATCAGTCGCTGGTCAATTATTTTTTTGGCAAGCGCATTACGCGGCTGGATGACTGCTGGAACAGCCCTCCCTATAGAGAGGAGTGCAGGGATGAAGCGCGGATAGTGCATTTTCACGGCCCCAAGCCGTGGGAATATAACCGGACCAACCTGACGGACCTGTGCATCAATCACTATGACTACATGCGGGGAATCTGGATGGAATACCTGACTCCCCAGGAGCGAGCGCTGGTGGAAAGCTGGGCGTAACCCGGCCCGAAAGGATTGTTTTTGTGACCCACTCTGAAGTATTCTCCGCTCTGTCCGATAAGGTTGAAACCGGGGTCTGAACGTTCCCGTTAGCGAGGCCGATCCCGGCGCGGATTGCAGCGGATTGCATATGACGGATTGCCGCAGAAGCGGCGATTCATGGGCGGAAAACGCCCGCTTATACCATGGAGGCCATCCCATGACGGATACAATGGACGCGGCGCAAGCGACTAGGCAGGACGTGCTGCAAGGTTCCGGGCAGGAACATGAGGGCGATCTGCTCCAGCTTGTGACATTCCGCATTGGCGAAGAAGAATTCGGGGTGGACATCCTTTCCGTTCAGGAAATCATCCGTCTCATGCAGATCACCATGGTGCCCCATGCGGCAGCCTTTATTGAGGGCGTCATCAATCTGCGCGGCAAGGTTATTCCGGTCGTCAACATGCGTACGCGCTTCAGCATGCCCGCCCTGGAACACGATGGCAACACGCGCATTGTTGTGATGGAATTTAACCAGAAGATAGTGGGTTTTCTGGTGGACGGCGTGTCCGAAGTCCTGCGCATTCCCGCCTCCACTGTGGAACCAGCACCGCCGGTGGTTTGCGGTATCGGCTCCGAGTACATCCGGGGCGTGGGCAAGCTGGAAGACCGCCTGCTCATTCTGCTTGACCTCGACACGTTATTGAGCGACATGAACGCCGATGCGGGTTAGCATGGCGGCCAGGCGCGCACTACTGATTCCGTAAGGGCGGCGGACTTTTTAAAGCCCGGCGTCCTGCGGTGTTTTGAGTGAACGACGCGCAGCCTGAAGCCTTCGCCAGCCGGAGCGGCACAGCCGCTACGGTTATGCCGCCGCAGCAGGAGGCCTTATGTCCATGCGTCTTTCCCGCTCCATTGTGGGCGAAGCTGAAGCCCGCGCCGTAAGCCGTGTTATTACTGAAGACGGCTACCTCGGCATGGGCAACGAAGTGCGCCTTTTTGAAGAAGAAGTCGCCCACTACCTCGGCGTCAAGCCGAGTCAGGTTATTTCCGTAAATACAGGTACCGCGGCCCTGCATCTGGCTGTGGATGCGGTTGCCGCCCAGTGCCGCGTTGACGGCAAGCCGGAAGTTCTGGTTCCCTCCCTTACCTTTGTGGCGTCTTTTCAGGCCATTACCGCCGCAGGCTGCCAGCCTGTGGCCTGCGATGTGCTGCCCGAAACCGGCACCATTGACCTTGCCGATGCAGAACGCCGCCTGACCCCCCGCACCATTGCCATCATGCCCGTGCACTATGCCAGCAATCCCTGGCATATTGACGCCATATATGATTTTGCCCGTGTAAAGGGTTTGCGCGTGGTGGAAGACGCCGCCCATGCCTTTGGCTGCAAAAGCAGGGGGCGCATGATAGGCAGCTTTGGCGACATGGTCTGCTTCAGCTTTGACGGCATCAAGAATATCACCTGCGGTGAAGGCGGCTGCCTGGTGGCTTTTGATGAAGCCGCCGGAAATCTGGCCTCTGATGCCCGACTGCTTTCAGTGGCCAACGATGCAAAACAGCGTTTTGCCGGGGCGCGTTCGTGGGATCCCGATGTGACCCGTCAGGGCTGGCGCTATCACATGAGCAATATCATGGCCGCCATCGGGCGGGTGCAGCTTGGGCGGCTTGAGTCGGAATTTATTCCCGCACGCCGCATGCTTACAGCCATTTATGAACAGCGCCTCGCCAACGTGGAGGGTCTTGCCCTGCTGGCTACTGACCCGCAGGACTTTGTGGTGCGGCACATCATGCCCGTGCGTGTTCTGCACGGCCGCAAGGATGCCGTTAAGGAATTTATGGCGGCACGCGATATCCCCACCGGCGTGCATTACAAGCCCAACCATCTGCTCAGCTGCTTTGGCGGGGGCGCGGAGTCGCTGCCCGTGACGGAACAGCTCTATGGCGAACTTGTGACCCTGCCCCTGCACCCCGGCCTCAGCGCCGAAGATGTGGAGAGCGTGTGCGACGCGCTTGTTGCCGCACTCAAGTAGCACTCGCCAGTGCGCAGGAGATTTGCCGTGGTTAGCGGCTGGCAGGCCGTGCCGGGTTTCAGGTGGCTGGCGGATCTGGTGCGCGGGCTTTTGGCCCGGCGCTGGGTGCGCTTTGGCATTGTGGGCGGCGCGGCTTCCGTAAGCTACTTTTTGCTGGGGCTGTTGTTCGTCAACGTGGCAGGTTTGCCCACGCTGGCGGGCAATGCCCTGGCCTATGCGCTCAGTTTTATTGTTTCCTATCTTGGGCAATGCCTGTGGACGTTCCGCGCCGCGGATTCCACCGCAGGCTTTGCCAGTCACCGCACCATGCTGCCGCGCTTTGCGGCTACCCAGGCTGTGGGCCTGTGCTGCAATTCGGCCATTGTCTGGCTGCTGGTGCGGCTTGGCGTTCCTTATGCCTGGGCCATGCCTGTTGCTGTGCTGACCGTGCCTGTCATGGTTTATGCGCTGTGCAAGGTCTGGGTGTTCAGGACGCAGGCGTCATTTGCGCCTGCCGCGGCAAACCCGGCGCAACAGGCATCCACGCCCCCCAACGCGCGCAATGAGGATAAAGCATGAATGCTCCCGCTGTTTCGGTCATAATGAACTGTTTAAACAGTTCCCGCGATCTGCGCGAAGCCATGGACAGCCTCATGGCCCAGACATTCACGGATTTCGAGGTTGTTTTCTGGGATAACTGCTCTACGGATGAAAGCCCCGCCATTGCCAAAAGCTATGGAGAAAAGGTGCGCTACTTCCGGGGAGAAAGTATTGTGCCACTGGGCGAGGGGCGCAATCTGGCCCTGGCGCAGGCCCGCGGGCGGTATCTGGCCTTTCTTGACTGCGACGACGTGTGGCGGCCTGCCAAACTGGAGCGTCAGGTGGCCCTGTTTGAAGCCAACCCGCGTGTGGGTCTGGTGTGCACGGATACGGAAATTTTTGACGGCAAGCGTGTGTTCAAGAGGCTTTTTGCCGAAACCTCACCTGCGCGGGGCATGGCATTTGCCGCATTGATGGAACGACAGTGGATTTCCATGTCGTCGGCCATGGTCAGCCGCGAGGCGCTGGCAAGTCTTTCGCCCGACAAGACACCATCGGGAGAAGGCTGCAACGGGGGATGGTTCGACCAGAGCCTCAACGTGTGCGAAGAGGCTGATGTTTTTTACCGCATCGCCCACGACTGGGAGCTGGACTACGTGGACGAGCCTCTGACCCTCTGGCGGGTGCACGGGGGCAATACGACTTTTCGCAAGTTTGGGCAGTTTGCTGATGAAACTTTGCGTATCCTTGAGAAACACCGGAAGTTGTACCCTGGTTACGATCAGGAATATTCTGGCCTTGTCGCGATGATGACCCGCAGGGCTGGCTTTCAGAAAGCCGTAGCTCTGTGGCGCGAAGGGCACAATGCCGCCGCCAGGGAGGCCATAAAACCATGGCGTCACAGCGGGCGTAAATTCAGGATTTTCTGGTGGGCAAGCTATCTGCCAGGAATTTTTTTTGACGTTGCCGCCCGTCTGTATTTCGCGCTGCCAGCCAATTTGCGACAATAGCAGTAAGTTTTGTCTCGACTTGGATAGGGAAACATATTGTATTTTTTGCTGAAAGATTATATTCGCACTCAAAGGTCTTAGTGGGGGGAAGAGATAGCATTTCTGGGTCGCACGGAAGGGACTCGCTCTGCTCATGCCCCCTAGCAACACATAACAGTTGAGGGTCTGTTATATGGCTTGGACACAAGTGTATGATCCGGTTGGCGGAGCAGTAGTTTCCGCCCTGCTGGCAGGTATCCCCCTGATCAGCCTTTTTTACATGCTGGCCGTGCGTCGTGCTAAGGGGCATTACGCCGCGGCTCTTGCTGTGGCACTTTCTTTCATTCTGGCGGTTGCCGTGTGGGGCATGCCGTTCGGAACCGCGCTGGGCGCATTGAGCTACGGCGCGGCCTTTGGTCTCTTCCCCATCATCTGGATCGTTATCACGGCGGTCTGGGTGTACAACATGACCGTGGAATCGGGCGAATTTGAATACATCAAAGAATCGCTCGCGCGTCTGACAGACGACCGCCGTCTGCAGGCCATCTTTATCGCCTTTGCCTTCGGTTCCTTCATTGAAGGTACCGCCGGGTTCGGCACACCTGTGGCAATCACCGCCGCCATGCTGGTGGGCCTGGGCTTTCGCCCCCTGTACGCCGCCGGTATCTGCCTGATCGCCAACACGGCCCCCGTGGCCTTCGGCGCCATTGGTATCCCGATCATCGTGGGCGCCCAGGTCTCCGGCATTCCTGAAATGCACGTGAGCCAGATCGTGGGCCGTCAGCTGCCCTTCCTGTCCGTGCTGGTGCCCCTGTGGCTCTGCGTGGTCATGTGCGGCTTCAAGCGCGCCATGGAAGTGCTGCCCGCCATCATCGTGGCTGGCGTGAGCTTCGCCGGTTCGCAGTACCTGTTCTCCAACCACCACGGCGCTACGTTGCCCGATATCATGTCGGCTCTTATCACCATCGTTGCGATGGTGCTGTTGCTGCGCGTGTGGAAGCCCAAGACCGTGTGGCGCTTTGAGGGTGAAAAGGAAACCGTGCTGAGCGGCGCTGCCCCTTCAACGGGCGTCGTGCTGCGTGCTTGGCTGCCTTACATCGTTCTGGCCGTCATGGTGTTCTTGTGGGGCCTGCCCCAGTTCAAGAACATGCTGAACGCCGTGCCCGGTTCGGTGCTCAAGTTCTCCTGGCCTGCTCTTGACGGCATGGTGCACAAGGCTGCCCCCATTCTGGCCGCTGGCAAGGATCCCAACTACCCCGCAGTGTTCGTGTTCAACTGGCTTTCCGCTGGTGGTACGGCCATTCTGCTGGCTGGTTTCTTCTCTGTGCCTTTCATGCCTGGTTATTCGTTTGGCAAGGCCGTCAGCTGCCTGTTCCGCACCGTTCATCAGCTGCGCTTCCCCATCCTGACCATCGCCATGATTCTGGGCCTGGCCTACCTCATGAACTTCTCCGGCATGAGCTCCACCCTGGGTATCGCCTTTACCCTGACTGGCCCGCTGTTCCCGCTCTTCTCGCCCCTTTTGGGCTGGTTGGGCGTGTTCCTGACCGGTTCGGACACCTCTTCGAACGCCCTGTTCTGCGGTATGCAGCGCTCCACGGCTGAAGTGGTGGGCATGGATCCGGCCCTGGCCGTTTCCGCCAACTCTTCCGGTGGTGTTACCGGTAAGATGATTTCGCCCCAGTCCATCAGTGTGGCAACCGCTGCCACCAATCTGGTTGGTCATGAAGGCGACCTCTTCCGGTTTACGCTTGGGCACAGCTTGGCCATGACGGCCTTTATCTGCGTGCTCACCTACTTGCAGTCCAACGTGCTGCATTGGATGCTGCCGTAAACTTGGTTTTCCTTCCGTAATATGGCGCCGCCCCGCAAGGGGCGGCGTTTTTGCGTTTATGGGCATGTGGAAAGCCTCTGCACAGGCAGAGCATGGCCGTAGCCCGCAGAGGACCAGAAAACCCTTATGGGCCGCGCGTTTCAGACTGTCTTGCCAGTCGTCCTTGTCTGCTTTATGGTGCGCTGCAATGCTTGGAGGACTACATGGATTCGCAGCAGATTACGTTTTCTTCAATCGTCAAATCGCTGGGCCTGGTGTTTGGCGATATCGGCACAAGCCCCATATATACGCTGGCAGTCATATTCATGCTGACCGAGCGCACAGAAGACCATTTTATCGGTATTCTTTCGCTGATTATCTGGACTTTGCTGCTGCTCGTAACAGTGGGATATGCGTGGCTGGCCATGAGCCTGAGCAAAGGTGGCGAAGGCGGCACCATTGTGCTGCTTTCCATCCTGCGGCCGTTACTCAAGTCGACCAAAAAATTGGGTGTGGCTTCTGTGCTGGCCTTTGTGGGCGTTTCGCTGCTTATCGGCGATGGGGTCATCACCCCGGCCATTTCCATTCTTTCGGCCGTGGAGGGCCTGACGCTTGTTCCCGGCCTTGAGCAGACGCCCAAGACCGCGATTGTGGGGCTGGCGCTGGCGATCACGGTGGTGCTTTTTGCTGTGCAAAAGAGGGGCAGCGGCGCCGTTTCCGTGGTTTTTGGCCCCATTATGGCCGTATGGTTCGCCGTGCTGGCTTTTTCCGGATGCGTCTCCATTGTGCAGACTCCACAGGTTCTCAAGGCCCTGAATCCCTGGCATGCGATTGATTTCATGACCCACAACGGTCTGGTGAGCTTTTTTGTGCTTTCCGAGGTCATTCTGTGCGCAACGGGGGGCGAAGCCCTGTACGCCGACATGGGCCATATGGGGCGCAAGCCTATCATAGCCGCGTGGGGCATTGTTTTGTGGCTCTGGTGGCCAGCTATATGGGGCAGACCTCGTTTCTTATCCGCAATCCTGATGCAGAAAACGTGCTGTTTGAGCTGATTAACAGCCAGGCCCGCCACCTGTATATTCCCTTCCTGCTCAGCCTTCTGGCAACGGTCATTGCATCCCAGGCGCTCATAAGCGGCTTGTTCTCAATCATGTACCAGTGCATGGCCACCCACATCATGCCCTTGTTCAAGGTGGACTTTACCTCAAAAGAGCTGCATTCGCAGATATATATCAATTCAGTAAACTGGGCTTTGTACGTGGCCGTGGTGCTTGCCATCTGCGGGTTTGGCGAATCCCACAAGCTTGCTGCGGCCTACGGCCTTGCAGTTACCGGCACCATGTCCATAACGGGCGTGTTCATGGTATGGATTTTCCATTTGCAGGGGCGGCATTTCAACTCCGTCATTGCGGCCACGGTTTGTGTGCTTGATTTCATCTACCTTTTTGCCAATTTTCATAAATTCCCGCACGGCGGGTATTGGTCCATTCTCATTTCCCTTATCCCGCTGACTGTTATCCTTATCTATACCCGAGGGCAGAGGGCTGCGTACCAACGCATGCGGCCCATGGGCAAGGAGCAGTTTCTGGAAAAATTTGCCGAAGAGCGGGCCAGGGGCTGCGCCATACGCGGCACAGCCATATTTTTTCTCCGTAGTCTGGACAAGGTTTCGCCCTACATAGTCAAGACCATGTTCAGCAATGGCATTATTTATGAGCAGAACATCATGCTTTGCATCGGGCGCACCAATGAGCCCATTGGCGTGACATGGCATTTTGATGAAGATCCTGCTGAGGGCATCCGCGTCTTTGAAGTTGCCGCGGGCTATATGGAGGTAGTCGATATCTACCACATATTGTCAGAGGCGGGCATCAAGCCGCGCGTCATTTTTTATGGTGTGGAAGATATCCTTACCAGCTCGCCCTTGTGGCGCATTTACGCCATCATCAAAAAACTGGCGCCATCTTTCGTGCAGTTCTACAAAATGCCGGTACATGCCGTGCATGGGGTTATCAGCCGCATAGACATGT